>JBDNIH010000238.1:0-2000 GCA_041688385.1 Bacteroidia bacterium | reverse complement strand
TTAAATGCGCCATTCGTCGATTTATATACCGATCGTTCGCTACGACCGGTGGTAACGCGAGCCGGTGATTATATTACCTACAATGCCTGGAACTGGAATGATAATTCCAGCCAATATTCAGGCTACGATGAAGTTTTAATGAGGCGACTAATGTTGGATTTAGATGGAACAGCTCCTTTTGGTCTGTTATTAACGAGTGGTGACTGGTTGGATGGGAATTTTCAAATTCCTGCCCCAACTACTCAAGATTATTTTCTTGTGAGCGACGGGAATGTTTCAAACCAGCAGAATGATATTGTTTCGATTGCTGGTACTACCGGTCATGCTTATTTCGCTTTTGTTCATGTAGGAAGTGGCTCTGATAACATCGTTTTCAAACGAACTGCACAGGGTCCAAATACTGCAGTACGCAAAGCACCCCAAAATGTTAAAATTGAAAACCATAGTGATACCAATTTGGTAACTGCTTCTGTATATCCAAATCCGTTCAATGAATCACTGAATATTAAATGTGAGAAAAAAATATCATCAATTCATATTTCAGATATAAATGGTAAGAAGGTCTGGTCAGCCGGTAATATAAATGCGAAATTGTATTCAATTCCGTTTACTCAAAACCAACTACGAGAAGGGCTATATATTCTCAATGTGGTAGATGAAAATGGTATGAGTAACCATGTAAAACTATTGTATAAACCTTGAAAAGAGCGGTATTATATATCTCCTTGCTGATTTCTAGCTTCCCCTGCAGCACTTTGGCTCAGGGGGAAGCTAATCTATGGATTCTTTACGGAGGTGAAATGCGTTTCTCTCCGCAATTTTCATGGAGTCCTTATCAAACACAAACCTATTTCAACGTATTTGATAAATTTACGGTAAGTACCTGCTCTGGAAGGCTTTTATTTCATGCTGTAAGAAGCAATAACCTTGGTGGAAGAGCAATTATTCTAGATAGTAACAATGTACAATCTTCCCAATACGTTCTTGCAACAGATAGACTATTTCCAATCAAACAACTTAATAACTTGTATCAAATCGGCATGGAGTCGACTAATCCCGGTTTAGGGGTATTACGCACCCCAGCACTGTGGTTACTTAATCCTGGTATCGCCAACTCACTTGTCCGTCAGGATTCTATGAAATTTACCCAAACTGAAGGCTATACTATTACAAAAAAAGACAGTTTATATGGCTACTGGTTTATTTATTACAGCGCCGATAGCAATAGAATGGCGGCTCTCCCCTTTAATGATCAAGGATTCGATAGTTCTCGAAGTGTTTACACCTCTGTTCCTCCTATCCCATGGTACAATCAACCTAACCGAATAGAAGTTTCACCTAGTGGTAATATTGTGGCTATGGCTGATTTCAATGCCAATGTATTGCATTTATGGCAGTTTAAACCTCAAATTGGTGAATGGTCAAATCGTCTTAGCATTTCAGCACATAGCATTGGTCCATTTAACTTGCAGTCCAGAATGCTTAGTCTGTGTTTTTCTAAAAATAGCACTAAGTTATATGTCAAATCAAGGGGTGACCTCATACCAGGCATTTTTCAGTTGGATTTGACAGCATGGGACTCTACACAAATCCAGAATAGTACACAGTACATTTCTATTCCAGGCCGAAATTTCAGCTGGCCAGCACTAGCCCCAGACGGAAATATCTATTTCAATAGTTATGACAATAGACCTATTGATAGTCTATTCTATGGCAGATTATTAAATTCAGATTCAAGTTATATTCCTCAAAATCTAGAAGTTAATGTTGCAGGATTTAAAACTTATGGAGGGCGATTTGGCTACGCTGACGGACAATTAAACCGTATGCCATGGATTAATCCGAGTTTTCTCAACCCAAACCGCTACAGCATAGTAACTCAAAACCATTGTTTAGGCGATAGTACGCGGCTGAGTTTGTACGATTACCAAAACCTCGATACGGTGGTTTGGGATTTTGGAGATGGCAGTCCGGGTACCAGTGCTTTTGCGCCTGCGCAT
>JBDNIH010000043.1:0-10263 GCA_041688385.1 Bacteroidia bacterium | reverse complement strand
CTTGCCGTTTCAGGGATTTCGACCACTTCAGCGTTGATTGTAGTTTCGGTTATTATAGTACCGGTCGTTGAAGCAAGGACTTCAACATCGGGCTTCAATTCAGTTTCCGTAGTGGCTTTTACAGTTTCGTTTGTATCAACCAGGCTCTCCAAAAGCTGCATTTGGGCTAAACCTTCATGCAAAGCGGTAGCAAGTACATTTTTATCTGGGAGATGGGCCGCCGCGCGTTGCAGCTGACGATTAAACCGGGAGCTGTTTTGCTGCTTGTACTTAATCGTCAATAACAATTGGGCAGCACTGAAATAAGGATACTCCTGTAACAGCGTCTCTATATCCTCGCTTTCATCACCGCTTAATAGCTCCGGCTGGCGTGTAAATTCTAATAATCGGTCTAGCTTCATTACCAGTTTACAAAGGCTTTGTTAAAAATATCATCTACCAATTGCCCTACAATTTCTTGAATCAACTGATCCTCTACAGAACTTAAATCGGCATTGGCCGGAAAGTCGGCATACCGTCTAAAAGTAGTTTCCCAATCTAAATCGGGATCAATTTTACTGCTGTAAATTACTTTTACACCTATCGTCAGTCGATTAATAGTAGTTTGTTCTGCACCCGAAACCGCGGCAGGTGCCACCTGATATTCTTGAATATTTCCTTCAAAAACCAAATCACCTTCAGCCTCGATGAGCTGTAAGCCAGTTTCTGCAAGAAATTTACTGCGCATCCGGTCGCTGAGCGCTTGCGACAAGGTTGGCGCAATTACAGGGGCAGTATTTTCGAACTGCAGTATGGTCATGGTTTTAGCCGCCGGTGGTATAGAAGCTCCACTGAAAGAATAAATACCGCAGCCTTGTACAACTGGCAGAAACAAACACAAAAGCAAAAAACTATACCTCAATGTCGTACTCCTTTATTTTACGGTAAAGCGTTCTTTCACTGATACCTAATTCTACAGCTGCATTTTTGCGACGGCCTTGGTGTTTTTTCAGGGCGCGGAGTATCATCCTTTTTTCAACTTCTTCCAGCGATAAATTCTCCTCAATGTCTTCTACATCAGAACGCTGATCGAATTTTGAGCGCATTTCACCAAAAGAAGTATTACCAGAAAAAATGCTGGTAGGGACTACAGATTGATTATTACTTTCGGGCGAATTGCCCTGATGCATAAGCTGTTCGAGATACACTTGATCGGCTGGCGAAAACTGGAGATCATCTTGTGCGTGAACCATATGACCAACTACTTTCTTGAGCTCGTTCAGGTCCTTTTTCATATCAAAAAGCACCTTGTACAAGATTTCTCGTTCGTTTAAATCTTCCTTACCTGCCTGTGGCGTTAGCATTGGCAAGCCACTGTTTCTGTTTACCGGTGGCAGATATTTCAAAACTTCTTCACCCTCTACCAAACGAAATGGCGCCAATACAGAGATTTGTTCCGCCACATTTTTCAACTGCCTTATATTTCCTGGCCAAGGATAATTCCGTAAATAATTCAGCGCAATTTCATCCAATTGAAGTGGCTGACTGGCATATTTCTCTGCAAAATCAATGGCAAACTTTCTAAATAACAAAGCAATATCGTCTGAACGCTCCCGCAAAGGCGGAATATGTATCGAAACCGTGTTCATGCGATAGTATAAATCTTCTCGAAACTTGTTTTTCGCAATTTGCTCCGCCAAATCCACATTGGAAGCGGCTATCACCCGCACATCCGTTTTCTGGACTTTGGAAGACCCCACTTTAATAAACTCACCAGTTTCAAGTACGCGCAACAAACGGGCCTGGGTGCCCAACGGCATTTCAGCGACCTCATCCAAAAAAATAGTGCCGCCACTCACCGTTTCAAAATATCCCTGCCGTGCTTCAAATGCACCCGTAAAGGAGCCTTTTTCATGGCCAAACAATTCCGAATCAATGGTGCCTTCAGGGATTGCGCCGCAGTTTACGGCGATAAATTTTCCATGTTTGCGGTTACTGAGGTGATGTAATATTTTAGAAAAAACTTCCTTGCCAACACCACTTTCACCGCTAATAAGCACGGAAACATCGGTCGCTGCCACTTGTACCGCAATTTTAAGCGCATGATTCAAGGCCGGACTGTTGCCGATGATGCCAAATCGTTGTTTTACACTTTGCAGGTCCATCTTTTAAAGTTTAGGCTCCGAAAGTTCAATCACCGACATCCAAGCATAACGCTTCAGAAAAGGAAAAACCGCAAAAAGTGCGGCATCAACCCCATCTAACACATTCAATACAGGCTTAAAAAGAAAGGTTTTGCGGAAAATCACTGCGCCAATCGATAACATATGATAGTAACGAACCTTCACCTGCCCAAAGTACTTTTGTGCCAGCTGAATATCAGCCAACATCAAAGGATGCTCGTCTTGAGTACGCAACTTGGGAGTGAGATAACGGTAGAGATTAATAATCGGATTATGCCCAAGGGGTTCGATGAAAATAGCTTTACCGCCCGGCTTAAGGCAACGTACAATCTCTTGGTAAGCTTGGTTTAATTCGAGGTGATGAATAATGGCAGAGCCAATAATTCGATCAAAATGTGCTGCGGGAAAATCTAAGGATTCGGCATTCATCACCTTAAAATCCGGCGTCACACCCATAGTTTTCGCCTGTTTACCTGCAATAGCAATGGCAACATCGCTAATGTCGATCCCGGTAATAAGCGCACCAGCCGCTGCGAGTTGAAAAGCTTGACTTCCCGGACCACAGCCATACTCGAGTAAAACTTTGCCGCCTACCGCCTCACCTATAGCCTGATGGTAATGCGTCCGGCTTTTTGAGATTGTCTCGTAATATTTATCCACCGACTTGCGCAGATCCTCCGCAAATGCTTTGTTGTGATACTCCTTTTCCCTTTCCAAGCGGGCGGTAGTAGCATCTCTGTGTTCTATACTTTGATTCATGCCTGCTTCACAATTTCGCCAATCAGCGTGGCCTGGGTACAACTGATCACTTTAACATGTACATAATCGCCGCGCTGAACACCTTCACGAGGGAAGACAATCATTTTATTTTGACTGTTACGTCCACAATATTGTTCGACTGATTTGCGTGAAGGACCTTCGACCAAAACCTCAAATGTTTTACCTAAATCCGCTTCATTAACCAGCAAACTTTGGTTATTCTGGAGATGAATGATTTCCTGTAAACGTCGACTTTTGATTTCTTCAGGTATATCATCAGCAAATTTTCGGGCGGCAAGCGTTCCTGGTCTTTCCGAGTATTTGAACATAAAAGCAAAGGTATAACGGCCAAATTCAATCATGCTCAAGGTATCCTGATGCTGCGCTTCCGTTTCACCGCAAAAACCAGCGATAATGTCGGTGGTAATAGAACATGCGGGGATAATCCGCCGAATGGCCTCTACTCTTTCCATATACCACTCCCTGTTGTAGGTTCTGTTCATCCGGTCGAGTATCTCACTGTTGCCCGACTGTACAGGCAGGTGGATGTTTTTGCAAATATTATCGTAGGCCGATATGGTGTAGAGCACCTCGTCGGTGATATCCTTTGGGTGCGAGGTAGAAAAACGTACCCGGAGTAAAGGGCTTATTTGCGCAACAGCTCCGAGGAGTCCGGCAAAATTCATTTTTTCACTACCGTCTTCCGATGTCCAATGGAACGAATCTACATTCTGACCGAGGAGCGTTACTTCTTTGTAACCATTTTCAAAAAGATCACGGCATTCTTCAATAATCGTTTCCGGATCACGGCTCCGTTCCCTTCCTCGGGTGAAGGGCACCACGCAAAAGGAACACATATTGTCACAACCACGCATAATGGTTACAAAGGCTAAAACACCATTTCCACCCAATCGAACAGGCGTGATATCGGCATAGGTTTCTTCGCGACTCAACAAAACGTTCACCGCTTTGGCACCACTATCTACTCTTTCGAGGAGATTAGGCAAATCTTTGTATGCATCCGGGCCCACAACCAAGTCGACCAACTTTTCCTGTTCAAGCAGTTTAGTTTTCAGCCGTTCAGCCATACAACCCAATACGCCCACCACCAATTCAGGTTTGAGTTTTTTATGCTGGCGAAAGACTTGTAAACGTCCCCTAACTTTTTGCTCGGCATTGTCGCGTATCGAGCACGTATTTATAAAAACTACATCTGCTTCTTCTAAAGTAGGCGTAGGTATATAGCCATTTTCGGCCATGATAGACGCTACAATTTCGCTGTCAGAGAAATTCATCTGGCAGCCGTAACTCTCGAGATACATTTTTTTTATGCCAGGAGCGACAGGTGCATTCGCCACAAAGGCTTCGCCCTGTCGACTTTCGTCCTGCACTTTTTCGAACACATTGCCGGAAAAAGGATTTGCCATTGTTCTATCAAATTTGAACAAAAATACGAAAAAGCAGTATGAAAGGTGCCATTATGTCAGTTCTTATCCGCGTACAAATGGATTTTAATCCTTGATTGTAGAACTTATGCATTTCTATGTTTAGATTTAGGGTAATAAAAGTTGTCCTGCTATGTACAAAAAGTTTACTTCTACTTTATTTTTCATTATCACACTCTGTGTTTTGGGTGTTTTTAGCTCGGCTAAAGTACAAGCACAATCAATCGATTCAGTGATCACAGACCTAGTAGTTTTCGAACATTTCACCAATGCGTCTTGCGGTCCATGTGCGTCCCAAAACCCTATGTTCACTAGTTTGTTGAACAACAACACCTACAAAGCAACTTCCATTAAATACCATGTGAGCTGGCCCGGTTTTGACCCGATGTACAATGCAAACACCACTGAGCCTACGGCAAGGGTAAGCTATTACGGGGTTCAAGGTGTACCATCCGTTCGTTTGGGAAGTTTTGGCAATATGAGCCCTGTAAGTGTTACACAAAATCAAGTCAACCAATACCACAATTCGCTGATTGAAGCCTGGAATTATAATTTTCAAACTTCGATTAATGGTGATCAGCTGCAGATAGTTGGCCAAGTAAGCTCTAATAGAACACTCACCCTGCCTGACCACACCTTACATATTGTGCTCGTAGAAGATGAAGTCCGCTATCCAAGCCCTCCTGGAAGTAATGGAGAAAAAGATTTTGAGTCCGTTGTGCGTAAAATGATACCTAACGCCCAAGGAACTGCCTTAGGTCTAGGCGAAACACCGGTACCCTTAAATTACAGTTATACAGTCCCTGCCAGCTTCAAACGTGACAGCCTGTACATCGTTGTATTTGTACAAGCCAATGCAACCAAAATAGTGTATAAAGGCGCTAAAATAAAAGTAGGCGCAGCAATCGCCTCTTCAGTGCAGAAGGTTACAAATCAACCGCAAAGCAGACTATACCCAAATCCTGCTCAAAACACGACGCAACTTGATTACGAACTCACTGCCGCCGCAGAGGTTACAGTACAAATCAAAAATGTTTTAGGACAAACGGTATTGAAATTTGCCAAAGGCAAACAAGCCGCAGGATTATACCAAGAAGCCCTAGATATCAGCGCCTTAAACAGTGGCCTTTATTTGGTAGAACTTCAGTTGAATAATCAGCTTCAAACACATCGCCTTGTGAAACCTTAGAATACTGCAGCAAAGAAAGGCCACAAACCACCCAGGTTTGTGGCCTTTTTCATTTCGGCTCACACATACTGAGCAGATTTTAGGCAAAAAAAACTGTTGGATACTTTCCTTGATTGCTGAAAAGGGAATACCCTCCTAACCGGCTTCAGGAATCTTTAAAAATATTCCTAACCAAAAGATTATGGAAAACCAACAATAGCGTTAAATTTGCTGCCATAAAACTGATTTACATGAAAAAACTATTACTTGTTTCACTACTGTTTTGCGGAAGCTTGGTTGTAACCGCTCAAACTGCACGCACCCAATTGTATGAAGTATTTTCAGGTGAAAACTGTGGCCCTTGTGCCAGTGCCAACCCTGTTACCCATGCTTTGGTGCAGTCAAATGCCAGCGCCATTATTGCGTTGAAATACCAAGTTCCAATCCCAAGTGCTGGTCCTCTCTGTAATGAAAACACGGTTGATCCAGCAGCACGGCGTTCCTACTACGCTGTTAACAGTGCCCCCAATGCCCGCCACGATGGTCAAACCATCGGCAATGGCCACAGTATCAACTTGACACAAGCCATTATTACTGCACGCCAGCCGGTTACTTCTCCGTTCGCGATGACCGTTGCGCATGAATTTAATGCCAATTGGGATTCGATTTTTATTACTGTCAATGTAACTGCTGCACAAGCAGTAGCCTCGGGTAGTTGGGTAGCTCAAATCGCCTTGATTGAAAAGAATATGATTTACGCCAGCCCTCCAGGTAGCAATGGCGAGACAGCGTTTCACAACGTAACCCGTAAAATGTATCCTACCGCTGGAGGTACAACACTCCCGGCTACATGGACCAATGGTCAGTTGCAAACCGTTACCATCGCAGCTAAACTACCTACCTACATCCGCGACATCGCCGAACTAGGCATAATCGCATTTGTACAAAACAATACAACCAAAGAAATTGCACAGGCGGCTAAATCTGAGCCACTTCCAGTACCCCTTTATTCTTCGGTAACCCCACCTGCGGTGAGTTTTTATAATTGTTCAAATCAACTTACGCCGGTTTTGAAAGTGACCAACTTAGGCTCGCAAACCATTACTACCATGGTAATCAACCAAAAAGTAAATGGAACAACTACTTCGGTCAATTGGACGGGTAGCCTTGTAACTGGCGCTGATGCCAACTGCACGCTTAACCCAATGACTCTAAGTGCCGGCAATAACACCATTGAATACAAAGTTGTCAGCATGAATGGCCTACCACATCCTAGCGCCGTTCGTGGTTCAACAACAGCAAAATTGTTCTTACAAACGTCAAAAGTGAATACTCTTGCGCAGAGTTTCGTGGCGGCAGCTTTCCCTCCTTTGAATTGGGCTATGGACAACGGCACTTCACCAGCAGGTTTTTCACTTTCACAATCCGGTGCTAATGGCACAATACGCAGTGCAAAAGTAGATTTCTACAACATTGCCAACGGTGAAATTGATTACCTCTACTTGCCACGCCTTGACCTCACTGGTGCAAGCGGTAATTCAGCTTTAAATTTTGCAGTTGCCCATGCACAGTACCAGACAAGCAATGACCGCCTGCGCGTTCAGATTTCTACCGACTGTGGTGCAAACTGGACCGATGGCTTTAACAAAGCTGGTTCAGCGCTAGCAACTGCCCCTGCGGCAACAGCGGCTTACACCCCGAGTGCCCCGGCACAATGGCGCGCGGAATCTGTAGACCTTACTTCTTACAACGGTCAAAGTGATCTTCTCCTCCGCTTTGAGGCGACGAGTAATTATGGCAATAACGTTTATATCGACGAGGTAGCTTTAAGCGCAACCGTTGGTTTAGTTGACCTCAGCAGCGCTTGGAGCTTGAACGTTTATCCCAACCCGGTAAACGATGTGGCCAAAGTAAAATTGACAATGAATCGCAGTGCAAACCTCAGCTTCAGCATCAAAAACACTTTGGGCCAAACGGTAAGGACACAGCGCATCGGCCAACTGGATGCAGGTGACCAACTTCTCGATGTTGACTTCACTCAGCTCGAAGCTGGCATGTACTTACTCGAAATCCGCATGGGTAACGAAGTGGTACACCACCGCATAATCAAACAATAATAAACTCTATTTAGAATGCCCGTCGGTCTTAGATCGCCGGGCATTTTTGTTTTAAACGCTATTTTTTCAAACTTTTCACGAAAAACTTGCTTAAAAGAGGCAGGTTGCTGAACTTAGGAAAATGCTAATCTACACTTATGAATATTGAACGACTTTTTGATATACTACCTCACCAACTCAAGACAATGCCTTTGCAGGCTTGTTTATCTAGCAAAGAAAACGGTAAATGGGTATCTCACAGCACAGAACGCGTCATTGCCGAAGCCAATGCCGTAAGCTTAGGTCTGCTCGCGCTAGGAATTAAACCAGGCGATAAGGTAGCCACTATTGCAAATAACCGGCCGGAATGGAATATGACGGATATGGGGATACTCCAAATAGGTGCAATTCACGTCCCCATCTACCCTACCATTACGGATGAGGACTACACCTATATCCTCGCCCATGCGGAAGTGAAGATAATTTTCATTTCCAGCCAGGAGCTCTACGACCGTATTAGTAAAATTGCAGCCAAAATCGATTCGGTTGAACATGTGTTTACCTATAATAGTGTAAAAGGTGCTAAACATTGGGATGAGCTTAAAAAAGCAGGTGAAAACGGAGATATGAATGCGGTAAAAGCGCTAATTGATCAGGTAAAATCTGGAGATCTTGCTACAATCATCTATACTTCTGGCACGACAGGCTTCCCAAAAGGTGTTATGCTGAGTCACCAAAATATAGTGAGTAACATAGCAGCATCTGCTCCCCGCGTTCCTTGCGCCCCAGGCGACCGTTCGCTGAGCTTTTTGCCTTTGTGCCATATCTACGAGCGCATGCTCACATATATGATGATGTATCGGTCGATAAGCATCTATTACGCCGAAAGTCTTGAAACTATTGGCGAAAACATGAAAGAGGTGAAGCCACATATCTTTTCTGCGGTTCCACGTTTGCTGGAAAAGGTTTATGATAAAATCGTTTCAAAAGGCCACGAGCAGACAGGCATTAAAAAATCGCTCTTCTTTTGGGCGCTCAATCTTGGCTTGCGCTATGAGCTGAATGGTGCCAATGGCTGGTGGTACGAAACGCAGCTTAAATTGGCCAATAAAATTATCTTCGTAAAGTGGCGTGAAGCATTGGGAGGCAATGTAAAAGCAATTGCAAGTGGTGCAGCAGCATTGCAGCCACGTTTGGCGAGAGTTTTCTGGTCAGCACAAATCCCCGTACTCGAAGGGTACGGTTTGACAGAAACGTCACCGGTTATTTCCGTAAACTTCCTCGAAACCAAACAAGTTGAATTTGGATCGGTTGGCCCCATTCTGGAAGATGTAGAAGTGAAAATTGCTGCAGATGGCGAGATCCTCTGCAAAGGTCCAAACGTAATGATGGGCTATTATAAGCGTCCGGAACTTACCGAAGAGGTTATCGATAAAGAAGGCTGGTTCCATACCGGAGATATCGGCATGTTTTCTGCCCAAGGCAACCTAAAAATCACGGACCGTAAAAAAGAGATTTTCAAAACATCGGGTGGTAAATACATCGCACCACAAGTGATGGAGAACAAATTCAAAGAATCGCTCCTTATTGAACAGTTAATGGTATGCGGCGAAAGCAAAAATTATCCAGCGGCATTAATTACGCCGGCTTGGGATAATCTAAAATTCTGGTGCGAACACCACGAAATTCCCTACACCACCCCCGCCGAAATGGTAAAACACCCCAAAGTACTAGAGAAATTTCAGCATGAAGTAGATCATTTCAACGAAGGTTTCGGACAGTGGGAAAAAATTAAAAAATTCGCCGTCCTCCCCGTGAGCTGGGCTGTTGATTCAGGCGAACTGACCGCCAAAATGAGCTTAAAACGGAAATACATACTCGATAAGTTCAGAGCCGAGTATGATGCCCTTTATGGCGATTAATTCAGTTAAAACAAATAATACTAGGGTGGCCTGCAAAGGTCACCCTTTTTTATTGAACAAAAATTTGCATTTCATATGCAAGCATACTATATTTAGGCATACTAATTCTTATGGAATACGTAGATCGACCCAGTCGTAAAAAAAGAACAGTTTGTTTCGATATAAAACTTACTTGGTTAAACATCGCTAGGATGTATAATTTCGAAGCAGAACATTACGGACTTTCAGTTTCAGCGGCTTTTCTGCTCCTTCACATCGACGATGAGGGTACCCAAGTCACCCAATTGGCACCCCTACTCGGCATGGAAGCCTCTAGTATGACACGTTTGCTCAATAACATCGAAACCAATGGCTGGATTGAACGCCGACGCGATAACAGTAGCGACCGCCGTGCAGTTAAAATTTACCTAACCGAATCGGGGAAAATTGCACGCTCCGTGTCAAAGGAAAAAGTAAAGCATTTTAATCAACTCGTCGCTGAAAAAGTTGGCGAAAGTAGCCTGCAACAGTTTTTTCAGGTAATCGACCAAATCAACGACCTCATCCGAAACAACAACATTTTCGATACTAACGAACAGTTACAACTTACTGCTAAATCGACTAATCTCTGATCATGCAAAAAAACATACAACACATCACCATACTCGGCTCGGGTATTATGGGCTCCCGTATTGCCTGCCATTTCGCCAATATAGGCGTCCAGGTTTTACT
>JBDNIH010000237.1:0-1627 GCA_041688385.1 Bacteroidia bacterium | reverse complement strand
GTCACTTTCCCATCCGCCCAAAATCAATGGATGTCGTGGCTGCCAGACATCGACGGTCCTGCCGTTTTTGACTGGATACAAGCGGGGGTGTGGACCGACGACCCGGCTAATGTGATTCCTAGAGGCGACCCACAAAAATATTTTCAGAATATAGTTGCGTCCAATCTAACGGGTACTGAAATACGGGGCGGTAGCTTTTCGCCCATGCGTTTTGCTGCGCCGACAGCTTTGCACCCAGGTATTTTTGCCTCAGTGGTACCCCAGTCCGTGATGTCGCCAGCCACGCGCGAAAGCTGGTTTCAAATTCAAAATCTGGGTAGTATCGACTTAGTGCTTACCCCCGACAAGTCCAAGTGGACACGTGCGGTAGTTATTGAATCAGGAGAAGATAATACCCAGAACCAAGGTAATCAGCGCCGAAATGCTGTGCGAAAGGCAGCTTCTGTAAACAAGGAAGGTGTACCAGATGGCAACGCCCGTGCCGGTTTAGGCTGGTTTCCAGGTTATGCCATCAATCTCGAAACAGGCGAGCGGCTCAACATCAGCTTTGCCGAGGACAGCCGGTTGACTACCGAAAATGGCCGAGATATGATTTGGAATCCAACCGAGAATATTCAAAGTGTGGTAAATGGTAATCCAGAGGTGGTGCTGGGCGGTAAACATTTTGTGTATGTAATGCGCAGCCGATACGACGAGGCGGACCGCAGCTGGAGATTGCTTAATAGCCAATTAAATAACCCTAATCCAATCAATAATCCGGATGGCGTGACCATAAATTTGTTGCGTTCGTTTTATTCCGATGTAATGTATACCGCCATTCCACTTAAAACGGCAGGCAAGAGTTGGTTGTCGACCGAAAGTCGGGTGAGCATACGTATGGCACGCCAATACAGCCGATATAATACCGAGATACCAACCCAAGCGAACAGTGGAAATCCGCGGTATTTGGTAGATGCTAGCAGTTTTGCACCTCTAAAAAATGACAAATACACCGCCGAAAATGCCCTTGACTTGATTCGGGTGGTACCTAATCCTTATTATGGGGGCTCGGGTTATGAAGTTAGTCAGATTGATAACCGCATTAAAATCACCAATCTCCCACAAAACTGTAGCATTCGGATATACAATATGTCGGGGACACTCATACGCACCCTCCGTAAAACGGATGCATCTACTTTTGTGGATTGGGATCTACTCAATCAGCAACGTATTCCAATTGCTAGCGGCATGTATATCATTCACGTAGATGCTGGATATCTAGGCGAAAAAGTGGTGAAATGGTTCGGGGTTTTACGGCCAGTAGATTTAGATACTTTTTAGGATAGGAACTGTTTATCTGCGTAATTAAAAGGGTTAAAGTCATTCGGGTCTACAGGCTTGGCAAGTCTAGTTTTTTAATTGTGTATTGATATTTTTGGAACCAACAATTAGGGGATTGGAATTTTGGTTTTTTGCCTTATTTGGATATATCTCGCTCTGATGGAGTTGGTTATGTCGCGCCGAAGGATTGGGGTTTTTTTCGATTGGGCTGGTGTAATAGTCTTGGGAATTCTGGCCAAAAAAAACAAGTGGCAGGGTGGGATGTACTTCAAATCATTAGAATAGTATAGGACAAGGATATACCTCT
>JBDNIH010000236.1:0-20895 GCA_041688385.1 Bacteroidia bacterium | reverse complement strand
GTATGGGAAGTAAACTTCGGACTTATAAATTTTGCCCTGTTTATTCGGCCTGATAGCGATAGGAAGACCGCTTCTCCATCCCCTACTGCTTCAAGCTTCTTAAACAAGCAGCGTTTCAAGGCATCGAACAAAGACACTTCCGTATTATACCTCTTGAGCATTGAAAAACCGCATTCACTCGACTATCAAAATTTCAAAAAACACTAAAATGAAGTTCGAAAATTGGGTCATCAAAGTTGACCGGCCAGCTATTCCATTTGCTAGAAGTTTTATGCCTTTCTCCTTCTGCCAACTCACATCGCAGGTCTTAATGCATTAATAATGAACAAACAACAACAGAGGCCAAGAAGAATAAAACTTTTTTTAGCTACTTATAGTACATTTGACAATTTCTGTGTACTTTGTCTTTCAATTGATCTCAATTCCCAAAAATTAAACGACAAATAATGAAAAAATCTCTACTAATGATTGCAGGAATGTGTTTTTCGCTATGGGCGGGTGCTCAAACGAGAAACATTACCTTTCAAGTCGACATGAACTCCTACACGGGTACTTTCACTACGCCAGAAGTGAACGGCACATGGAACAACTGGTGTGGCAATTGTAATGTACTGTCGGACCCTAATAACGACGACATTTGGACTGTTACCCTTCCCTTAACCCAAGGCGACACCCTCGAATTCAAGTACTCGCATGACAACTGGGCGGGACAAGAAACACTAAGCCCTGCTGGCGCATGTACCAACGGCAACACACAATTCACTAACCGTAAATTTATTGTTCCTGGCAATGACTCAGTACTCAGCGTAGCTTGTTGGGGACAATGCGGGCCTTGCTCTGGTCAGCCCACAACAGCGAACATCACCTTTAAGGTTGACATGAACAGTTTCGCTGGCACTTTCACCACCCCAGAAATCAATGGTACATTCAACAACTGGTGTGGCAATTGTGCTGCAATGACAGATGTCAATAGCGACGATATTTGGGAAATCACCATTAATATGGCGGTTGGCAACACTATTGAGTACAAATTCTCGCACGACAACTGGACTGGCCAGGAAAGCCTCGATTCGACTGGCACTTGCACCAACGGTAATGGGCAGTCTACTAACCGCATGCTTGTTATCCCAGCTGGCGACACCATCATGCCCGCAGTGTGCTGGGGGTTCTGTCAGCCTTGCGGCATTTTCAATAGCATCGAATCCATTGATCAATTTAAGCTAAAAGTATATCCAAACCCAGCGAGTGGCACCGTGAACATTCAAAGTGCGCTAGCAGGTACCCTTAGATTAATGGATGTTACTGGTCGTGTGGTCAAAGAAGACCATATGGTAGCTGGTGAGCACAGCATGTCGCTCGAAGGCATCAATTCAGGTCTCTACATCGTACAGCTCAATAGCCAAAACGGCATGAGCAGTCAGCGTCTCTTGGTGAAATAATTCAACAAAAACGTAGCTTATACTACACCCAAACTTGTCCTCTTATCCAGGTATTTTAAAACAAGTTTAAAGCATGAAAAGAGCTCGGTATTTACCGGGCTCTTTTCATTTTACTTGAGCTTACTAAATGTGCTGCTTTATGCATTAGGCCGTGCCTCTTCTACTTAGCGAAAGCCGGCAACAATCCCGCTCCAAGCGTAGTTGTGCCTTTATACAGCCCCTAATTTACCCATTCTCTAGTCTTGCTGAAAGGGGTAGCCTTTATGTTTAAAGAACACTAATTGTGGGTTAAAAACACCTATGACAACAGTGAAACTGATGGAATTAGCCGCTTTTTTTGTAGTACTTCAAAAAAAGCCTCAAGCTGCGCAAATGGTATGCGGTAAAAGTTCTGCCAAAGCTCGGCAGTAATCTGCTTTACACTTCAAACAAAAACCCTCCTTGTATGAGTTGATGGTATCTTTTCTGGTCGAAACGATAAAGACGTGCTGGCCGGTGTCGAACTTCTTTCTGCATCTTCTCCAATGGAATCAACAGATGCATTGAAAGAATTTTTTTACGAAAATTCCCTTTATCGAAGTTGGTATTCAATATCGTTTCGTACAGCTGCTGAAGTTGGGCTAGCGTAAATTCTTCGGCTAGTAGTTCAAAGCCGAGAGGCTGATGCTGGACTTTATAACGCAGGTGGCTAATCGCCTTTTCAATAATTTCACGGTGATCAAAAGCCATTTCACCCAACTCATCCAGATTTTTCCAGTAAGCTTCACTGGCCCACGAAGATGGTTTAGGCCGGTAGAGATTTTTGTCTAGTAGTGCGTAATACACCACGGTGACTACCCTGCCCATTGGATGACGATGGACGGCCCCAAAAGTACTCAGTTGCTCCAGATAAATGTCGGGCAAACCCGTCAGATCGTGCAAAACACGCTTGGTAGCTACATCCGTATCCTCCTCCGGGTGAACAAGGTCGCCTGGTATCGCTTCAAATCCGAGGTAAGGTGCAGCACCTCGCTGTATCACCAAAACTTGTAGATTCTCGCCGTCGTAGCCAAAAACTACACAGTCTACAGAAACACCAAAGTGAAAGTAGGCATCGAGCCGTTTTCGGCTTTCGATTAAATCTTCATTTGCTTGCAGTTGAACCATGTGTGGGGTTTTCAAAAGTTAAAGTTAAGCGGGTTCTCGTTTTCAGCAGAATTTGGCGTCAACCAAACTTCAAATGAACCAGTCTGCAGAAAGCGTTCTCCCCGGGCATTGTAGCGCACGAGATCTTCTCTTTTAAGCTCAAAAGTCACCAGTTCGGATTTACCCGCGGCCACAAATAACTGCCGGAAATTTACCAGCTGTTTAGCTGGAGGAATGCCCTGACTGCTGGACTTTTGCTTTATGTAGAGCTGCACCGTCTCTTTTCCATCGACGGCAGAAGTGTTGGTGATTTTTACGCTGACATGGTAGTTGCCGTTATCCGCACGTCTGATTTCGCGGTTGCTGTACACAAAACTGCTATAACTCAAGCCATACCCAAATGGATAAGTCGGACTATTGGGCATATCGCTGTAATGCGACCAAAAGACGTCAGCAGACGGACCGGGACGACCGCCGGTATAGTCGTTGTACGCCATCGGTATCTGCCCTTCGTGGCGCGGGAAGGTCATGGGCAACCTAGCAGAGGGGTTGTAATTACCCACCAGCACATCAGCGATAGCGTCGCCAGCATGTGTGCCTGGTTGCCATGCGAGCAGTAATGCGCCTAATCGAGTTCTAATATCATCGGGGATGATGAGGGGCCTACCTGCAAATAACACCAATATTACACGTGTATGCAGTTGTACCAAATCACGCAAAAAAGCCTCCTGCAAGCCTGGTAGCCGGATAGATGCCCTACTGCGGCCTTCCCCTGACTGATAACCGTGTTCGCCGAGCGCCACAATCACGGTTTTAGCCGTTTTTGCCAATGTTATAGCCGCTGCCCAACCGCTGGTGTCCCTTTCATTTATTTCTACTTCCTTCTGAAATGAGGCTTTTCCCTTCCAACATGCTGGTCCGGGTGAATACGGTAGTCGAGGATAATACGTCTTCAACCCCTCCGTGAGCGTAACAGCCGTTTCGTCGGCGGCCGATACGCGCCAGTTACCCAAAGGGGCAGTACGGTCGTCGGCCAAGGTTCCTATCAGCACTATCTTTTCTTCTTTTTTTAAGGGGAGTACGCCTTTATTTTCGAGCAGGACCATACTCTTTTTGGCCATATCACGGGCATTCTCGTGAAGTGCTGCACTTCCAATCACAAATTGCTCCCGTGTTTCGCTGCAATAGCGGTAAGGATCATCAAACAGGCCCAAAGCGAACTTCAAGCGCAAAATCCGGCGAACAGCTTCATCAATAACCACCATAGACACCTTTCCTTGCTTAACGGCCTCAGCGAGATGACTCACGTAGGCATTCGACTCCATATCCATATCACAGCCTGCATTGGCTGCCAGCACAGCGGCTTCCTCACGCGACGAGGCATACCCATGCGCCGTCATCTCCTGTATCGACCCCCAATCGGAAACGACAAATCCAGCAAAGGCCCAGTCGTTTTTGAGGATGCCGCGCATGAGAAAAGAATCGGCTGTGGAAGGCACGCCATTATAGGCTGTAAAAGAGTTCATAAATGTGGCTACGCCAGCATCACGCGCAGCTTTGAACGGTGGCAATATGGTATTATAAAGGGTATAAGCGCTAAAATCGGTGGCATGGTAGTCGCGACCTGCTTGCACAAAGCCGTAACCAGCGAAATGTTTGGCGCAAGCCGCTAGAGTCGTCGGGCTACTCAGGTCATCGCCTTGAAATCCGCGCACACGGGCTGCTGCAATCCGCGCACCGAGATAAGGATCTTCGCCTGCCCCTTCCATCACCCTACCCCAGCGCGGGTCTCGGGAGATATCAACCATGGGCGCGAAGGTCCAATTGATGCCGGCAGCCGTTGCTTCCAGCGCGGCAAATCGTGCCGAACGTTCGATGGCTTCCAAATCCCAGCTTGCAGCTTCGGCCAAAGGAATGGGGGTAAGCGTTTTGTACCCATGAATAACATCACAGCCAAAAAGCAAGGGTATGCCCAAACGGGTTTCTTCAACGGCGATACGCTGCAAAGCACGCACTTGGGCTACACCTTGCACATTGAGAACGGCACCAATCTTTCCAGCACGAAGGGCTTCGTAGCGTTCACGAGGATTACCCGATTCCGGTAAAGGGCCAGTTGCGTTCCAAAAACCATTGTATTGGTTCATCTGACCTACTTTTTCTTCTAAAGTCATACGCTGCAGAACCGAATCGACGCGGCTCGCAAAATCTTGAGAAAAAACAGCAGTGCTGGCCCCCAGCACCACAAAAAGTACGATGACGAAAAATGGTCGCTTCATGGATGGACTTAAAAAGGTGTATAAGAAAAAGAACGTATCACCAGCTCATAATTCTGTCCGGTGCTCGGACCGGTAGCTTGGTTGGTGACCAACCAAAGATTGATACGGGCATTGGTAGTTGCTCCCGGCGCAGGTATAATTATGGGCACACTGAATGCCCCACCCTCTTCCTTGACCCTTGCCGGATTGTTCTGATCAAAAGACCAGCTGGCAAAAGGAGCTACACCCGTATCATCTCCCAACCAACTTTTCCAGCTGATTAGCGAGTCGGTCCATATAAATTCATGCGTGGTGTGGCGCGTTGCTGCAGCTGCGGGCAACTGGAAACTTCGCGTCCGTTCGGGCTTAAAAGGGCCGAACCAGACGGGTTGTACCGACATATGTAGGGTTTTCGGGTCATTGGCTACTCCCCAACGGCTGAATTCAATATCAACTTCACTGTTGGCCTGCGCAGAAAAAGTGTTGTTATCCCAAGTAAAAAGTCCGAGCACCGTGTTGTTGGGAATGTTCACCATATCCGACTCCACTACCCAAACGTACTTGCCGTAGCCTACTACCTCGTTAGAAATGATTTCGGAACAGTACCAACGACCGTCATCGAGCCGCCTTATATTCATGTGGAGATAGCCTCGGTCATCTACATAGGCTGCATAAATGTCCTTGCTGAAATAATTTGGACCGGGGCCGAACTGTTCTGTACCTCCTTTCACAGTCCATAAGCGACCGCTAAAGTTAAGCTGATCGCCCGCCCGACCTTGCGGTGCTGGAAGTGTTGCCAATTCACAACCTAAAAGCACCAGCATTGACAGCAGCATGCCCACTTTATTCATAATGTTGCTCATTTTTGACTTTTTAAATCGGGTATCAACAGTTCGCCCCACAGCGAAGGGGTAGTATGGAAGCCTTCCTCCTCACCACTATTCCAGCGGTATTGTACCTTTCGCCCGCTGGCATCGCCTTGGTCGCGGGCTATTTCTAGCAGATACCTACCTGGCAAACTCCAAGGCTCGCGTTCAAGATCGGTCCAATTTAGTGTGGCCTCGAGGCGGTAACGACTCTGACCAAGCGGCTCGATATGTCTGTTAATCTTCAAGGTTTTTTGGGTGCGGAATTCATATGCACGAACGTCGGCACCAAGTGAGATGCCGATATGTAGGTCGCTAAACAGAAAACGTGCTCTGGGGCGGCTCGAAAGTTCTGGCTGGGCCGCGAAGGCCAACTCAATTGCATCGCCATTCCAAATAGCTGAACCTTCTTGGGTATTTTGAAGACCATCAGCAGCTTGAAGTATTGCCTCCACGTACAAGGCCTTTTGGTCCCAACTGAGACGAATAGAATCGGAACCAAGCTGCTGCCACGGAATAAACGAGCGGGGTGATCCGAGCTGAGCCTTTGCTTGTTTCCGGTTGATGCCGGTGTGGCGAACCAATCGGATGTGGCGCAAGTCGATTTCTCCGGCTGCCTCAAACTGTATAATAAACTGTTTAATATTGGTTGGGTCGGCACCCTGTTCTTCCCAGTTAAACTGCTGTAACGGCAAACGAATATGAGCGTATTGCGCTCCAATGGGGCCATCAACGACCCATCGGGCCGACATCCCCAACCATGCCTGACGATTGCTGTAATCTTCAAAACCAAAGGCCAATGGTAGGGTTTTGGCAGGTTTTCCTGCTGGAAGACGGACTTTTAACTCAATGGCGGCACTATCCAGCAAAGCCAACAGGTTTTTGCCCGACCACTGGTCCCAGCCGATACCCATACCCACCCAGTTGCAACCGCCGCCAGGTTTATCCCACCAAATACGATAGGAGCTGTCTGCTTGTAACGTAAGCCGCATGCAGCCTTTTTTACTGTCGCTCCATAAATCGTCGCCAGCAGCCCCATCTAGTATCACCAAGGAGGCGAAGCCTGCAATCTGCTCGAAGTCGTTATCGGGATTAAATTGTTCATACATGCCTTGCGGCACTGCATTCAGCCATTTCTTTTGTCCACGCACTTCCACTTCCTGCAAGCCGATGGTCCGAATGCTGTCTGCCGATTGCGCAGCAACTTCTCCTGCCAGCAATAAGCCAAGTAGTAAAAACGGCCTTACTAGCTTCATGGCTTCATCGGTTCATTGCGTGAAAAGGCGAGTAGATCCATATCGCATTCGGCATAACCACTGGTTGGGTTGGCAAGAAATAGCACATCTATCTGAAATAATTTCTGTGGTTCGTGAACCCCGTTTCCCAAAGCTCCAGCTGGCAGGCCATTCACTAGGGTTACCAAATCAATATACTTTATGCTTTCAAGGCTCCAGTTGATACCGGGCCGAATTTCAATCGCCCACATGTCTTCACCACCATCGGTATGAACGCCATCGCCATTGTCATCTTCTCTAAATCGCAACAGTACAATACCATTATTGAGGCCTGCCTTTTGTCGGAAAATACCGTTAAAATACACGCTGCCGGCATCAGCACTCAAGCCAAAACCATTTGTGCTATTAAAAGCAGATGCAGTCAAACCGAGCAGTCCTTTGAGCCAGTCCCAGCCCACGGTTCCCCCCATACGGTAATACTGCGCTCCTTCGGCGAGAGGAGGTGTACTTACCCCAACAAACTTCATGTCGGCGCCCGTCTGCACAAACGAGGTCCACTCCGGCCGCAACCCATTTTCAAAATCATCGAGCACGGTGGCGTCCAAAATGCGTATGCCGGTGATAGTGATGGCTGTACGCAGCGTATCGGTGTGGCCAGTAAAGGTGAGCCGTACATCACACGCTTCTTCCCGGAAAGTAGGAAAATCGGTGGTTTCACCAGCCCAGCGGGCGTTGGTAATATCGATGGTCCGCGAACGACCAATGATGCGTTTTACAGCACCGGAAGTACGGCCGGTGATTTGAATTTGCCAATCGGCAAGAATACTCAAACGTGCCGTAAAATGTGCCTGCTGTCCGGTGCTGAAATCGATTTCAGGGGCCGACTGCGTTAATGGCTCCAGCACACGGAAGTTACCGTATAAATCGGTGAGCTGGGGTCCCGCTGGGTCAAGGTCACGTTGACACGACCAAATGGACAAAAGGGTTAGGGTAAAAAACAGGTGCCTCATTGTGTCAGAATTGAATAAAGTAAGCTAAAAATCCAGAACGCAGGTTTAACTCGGCACCACTTTGGTTGATGGCACTGGCCACGATGCCCAGCTGCAGGGTTGACTTACCGAAGGCTTTGTAGGAGATAGCGGCTACCGGCAACAGCTCGCGATAATTGAGTGTACGACCCGTAAAGTCGATGATTTCATTTTGAGCATTGCGGATGGCATCGAATACAAATCCTGTACTCTGCACTTGTAATAGGCTCGCGTCAAAACGGAAAATATCGCTAAACTGATGGCCAATATTCACGGTCCACCAAGGTTGCTGCACACTAAAGTCGGGTACTTCTACATTGGCACTGCTTCTCCACGTCCGCTGGTCGCGGTACATTATTTTTACATCCGTTTTGCGGAATACATAAGCCAAGTTTATTTCAGCACGTGAAAACCGGGTAAGTTCATTGGTGCCGCTTCCACGTATTTCACTAAAAAGAGCTGTACTTACAGCAAGACTTAACCCCTTAAGCTGCAGTTCCGGCTCCCAAGCCAGCGTAATTCCGCGTCGGTTTGGGGTGGCCTCACCGAATGGATCTAGTAAAAGATAGTTCGATTGATCGTTGCCAAGGGAAGTGTTCCAGCCGGCACGGTATAAACCAGCCTCACGACTGTAGTCGTAAATGCTGGCAGCCCGTAACTGTCGGTCGTTACCAATTGTGCGAAAAGACCGCGGGATACCTGCTGGGTTATAGGCAGTAGTTTGGGCTGCAGGACTGAAAAAATCAGGGCCAACCTCACGGTAGCTCAATTCCCAGCGCTTGCCTACTTTCAACTTCAACGCATAAAAAAAGTCTGTTTTCTGTGTAAATGCGGTATCAGCGAAACGAGCGAGTGAACTTCCTGCCTCCCAGTGCAAGCGCAACAAGCCATTGCCAAAATCACCATCGGTGGTCAATACTGAACTTTGGTAGAGATTCGTTTGTGTACTGGTGCCTGGCATGTCGCGCACGGCAATCAGTGTTCCTGCTAAACGCAAAGGTGTGGCATCCCACTGCAACTCACTACGGCCACCATAAGCCCATTGTTCGGTAGCTGCACCGCCAAAACTTGGACGAAGGCGCATAGCAAACAAAGCGTTCGACATGCGCGCAGGTCCCTGGCGGAAGAGCAGCCCAAAGTCGAGCGATGCTCCTTGGGTGCGCCAACTGCCGTTTTGATTCATAAATACATCATATCCTGCCATTTGCTGCTGAAAAAGCTGCAGGGCCGGCACGCCATCAAGTACGTCTAACAAAGGAGCGGTACGGTACATGGTAAAGGGTGTGAGCGCATAGTCCATATCTCCTACGGTATACTTAAACCGGTTTTGTATGAGGCCCTTTACCTGCAACTGCCGTATATCGAAACTGACGCCCGAGCCCCAGAATCCACCATAATCGTTGCGAATCCGAACCATGGCTTGCACCTCGGTAGCAGCATTCGGCCTAACATTTACGCCCAAATCGGCAAGTACATGGCCTGAATTTTCGCGGGGCAGCGTCGTGGTATCGCCCGAAATAGCCAATCGGTCGGCAAAATAAACAGCCCTGGCGCCACCGTTGATCGAAAACTTGGGCAAGGGTGTTTGTGCCCAGACTCCGGCCCAGCAAAAGATGAATGCGATGAATAAAATCTTTTTCATCAGAATAATAACTTGAGTTCTAAGGTGGTTTCGGTACCAGAATAGGTGTCGAATACAAAACTTCGGTCTTCAAAGGCAAAGGATTTGTGCCGCAGATAAACACAAACGTTGTCGGCTGCCCAAATGTCGCAACCCAAGCCTAAGGCTTTGCCGAATTGCTCCAGCGGCCGACCTAAGGTATTCACGCCAGTCAGCACACCGCCGAGGGAGATATCGGCACTGGCTAAAAAGACCAGCGAGAAACGACTATTCCATTGCAGGTACAATTCATTTTGGGAGGAATACTGTCGTAATATGGCCTCAGGACTGGTGTTGAGTAATGCTGCGGAGGTTTGTACCGACTGCGCTCTCAGCAGCTGATTGAATACCAGCACGCGGTCGGCAACGCGTATACGATAAAGGGCTTGCAATTCCAGCTGTGAAAAGTAAAGATGCTCCTGCTGGCGCTCGGTAAAAGCAACTTTATCGAAGGTACTCCGGTACAATACACTGGTCCTGCCATAGGGTCCTACTTGTTGCGGAAAACCCCAACGCCAAAAACGGCTGCGGGTAAGGGCATTCACCGGCTGGGTGTAAGACAAACTACTTGACCCGGTGTTTAGCTCGCGGCTTAAACTGTAACCACCCGAGAGCGAGATGTTCGCAGGAGAATAGGCAACATTCAAATCTGCGCCCATCCGGTTGTTGGCCAGCTGGCCAAAACCTAACAAGGACGAGCTGGAAGGAAATAGCAAAGCACCACTGCCTGCCTGCCCTACTGGAATATTGGTAGTGGCCGCCTCGGAAACACTGGTATTGACAAAAGCACCTATATTATTTACAGCACCAGGATCGATGTAATAGGACTGACCAAATAATTTTAGGTGTTTCAAGGGCTCCCATTTAAATTTCGCTTGGGCAATCAAGCCACCCAACTGACCCAGGCTATTGGACTGATAGCCCGAATAACCTGTTTCCAGTTCCCAGCCTATAACAGGATGGGTACGACCAACTTTCACTGTATGTATCTGCGAGCCAAAGGGTTGTAACAATAAGCTATCCTGATAACTCCGCTGGTTCATGCTCTGCAAACTCAACTTCCAGCCAGTCCGTGGCATCCAACTATATTGGCCACCCCAGGCTGCATTTGGTCGCCGATCGAAGCCTCCGTTTTGCTCGTTTTTGCCGAACATTAACTTTAGCGACTGGTTGTAGGGCAATTGTGTCATGCTCACTACCGCACCGGCAAAGGCACGTTTACCCCAACGTTCTTCCTGATCCACACGACCAGCATCTACATATCGGTTGTATCGCTCATGTACATTCTGGCCAATGGGATCCCAAGGATTGCGGTCGAACAACATATACCGTTCATATGCCGTATAGCCACCCATAGTCAGATCGGTCATGTCTTCCCAATGTATTCCCCCTAATTTCACCGTCAGCGGACCCAACGAAGTTTGGACGGTTGAGTATAGATTCATACCCAGATTGAGTAACATGCTCTGCCCCAATCGAGGACTACCGAGTGGATTGTCGATATTCGGGCGTGCCGTATCAGGAGAAGCGGGACTATAGGCAGGCAAACCCGGGCGATCGAGAAACTGAAAGGCAAATAAATCCAAACCCCAGCTCAAACCGGAACGCGACTTTCCTGTGATAAAGAACATCAGGTTCGGCAATTGTGTATCGTCGCCTATAAATACCTCGCGCTGCGGCAAATTAGCCTGCGGCAGATAACGATAACTTCCAGGCATATCACGATAGGTGCCAAAAAAGCGATAAAAGCCATTTACATTAATAGATCGCAACCTGCTGGGCTCCATTTTCGGGAAATTGCCCCACGCCGGGGTCTTCTGGATTTTCGGCTGGGTTGTATCAACAAACAAACGGTAAAACCGGGTTGCAGCTGGGCCGATTTGCTTTCCCGCATCTATCTTCCGTGTGCTGTCAGCCAACACCGCGCTGGTTCCCGGCTGCGCATATAACGCACTGGGCCAAACAACTGCACAGCCAAACAATAAGACGAAGCCAACAAGATATTTTTTCATGGGAGCTCGCTTAGGGTTTCCATTTGAATGAATTTGCGAGGCCGGCTGCCAGGTTTGGCTGGCTTTACGTATACCGGCAGATTGCCATAAGCGACCCAGTTGTCTAGTTCGAGATAAACGAAAATACGGTAGGCCCCCTCCGTTTCTGGCAGGGAGACTTGAATCGAATGGGCATCAAAAGCACGGATTTTCTTCTTCACTACGCTTACAGGCCGATTCTCTACATCACCGCCTGCTTTGATATCCTGACTTTCGGGTAATATCTCGTACCGTAGCGTAACCTTTTTTCCATTTAGCACGGCTGTATTGAATTTCACTTCCAACTTTTCGCCGACCTCGGCCAGCTCAAATGGTTTTTCAAATGAAATAAAGGATACCGGAGCTGGCTCGGCACTTCCTTTCCAAGCCTGACTTATGGCCCAAAGGGTTTCGGTTTTTTCTTTGTATTCGGTGAAAATGCCATACCAAGTGGGTGTGGTTTCTTGTTTCTGCCCCCAAAGAAATACGTAAGACCCCATGCAGTACTTTCTTTCGGCCAAAATTTTATCATTATACCGATTTTTATAGCTCTCCGCTTTCTGGGCGCTGGTTTGTTCAATAGATGCACCCCACGGAGTCCGTTTTACTTCCCAATGCCCATTTGGTCCCCACTCGGTAATCATATAAGGGCCACCCCAACCAAATCGGCGTATCTGACTAGGTAATTTGTCGAGGTCGCCATAGGTGTTGATAGACAAAAAGTCGATACTGGGACACCGGGCTTTAATCAACTGCACTTCAATGGAGTCGAGTCCTGCCGTGATTGTGGTCGTAGGATGGTTTGGATCGAGCTCCTTAATCATTCGGGCCATATCTTCTACGGCATACCAAACATTGGTGTTTACATAATTTAAATCGAGCTCATTGCCTACACCCCAAGCCAAAAGCGCTGGATGGTCTTTGAGCGCCAATACCTCTTTGCGGAAGGCATCCTTTTGTCGTTGAACACTACTGCTGTCGTCGTAATCGAAGCCATGTCGTTCGTGCTGCATCCAAATCCCCATCATGACCGTAAGGCCGAGTTTATGGGCTTCATCAAGCAGTAATTTGCCATTTTCTGTTCCCCAAGTACGAATGGAATTTCCGCCGGCAACGACTACCTCATCTAAATACACCGAACCACCCGCACCTTTTACATAATAAGGCACTCCATCACGGTAGATGCTCCACTGTCCTTGTTCATCCTGCCTTATTTCGGTACGTATAACCTGCGCATTTAGCCCGCTGTTTACTAAAAACAGCAACGTAAGCACAAGGATAAACCTACCGACAACCATACGCATTTTTTGATTTCACTCAACAAGTTATAGTATATTTTACAATTTCTAAATGTTAGCATATTTTTTTTCTCCTGCTTCCTTCAGCAGCACTTCGTATAAAGTACGAAAAAGCGCAAATGAACAGGGCAGGCATTGAAATTGAGGCTCAAGGCCTAAATGGCAAAACACAAATTACGCGCGCACCATAGTGATCCCCTGAAATAATTCAGTAGCAAACGCTAACATCGACTATTAACCCATTCGATGTTCATTCTACCACTCGAAACGTTACGCAAATCGTTTTGCCCTGCATAAAATAAAACTTCACTCAAACGCGCCAAAAGAACGCTGACGCGCAGATTATGCAACCATTGACCAGCACTATATAATTTTGGAGTTAATCATGGCCCCACCTGTTCCGTCATTTTCGAAAATGAACCCATGGAAAAAATACTATGGTTCAAAACCCAAGACCGTTTACAGCTACATTTTTCAATTGGAAGGAACTAACGACCAGTATATTTCAAGGTCTGTTCATCACGGCAGGCACTTTTTTTGCGTACCAATATGCTATTATCCTAGGCTTTGATGAAGCGCTCACCCGAACCATGGTCTTCACAGTCTTCATCACCGCCAACGTATTCCTCACCCTCGTAAATCGTTCCATTTACTATTCCATTTTCACTACGTTAAAATACAAAAACAATATGGCGCTTCTCCTTATAGGCATCACATTAAGCATAACTGCATCCCTTTTGTTTTTCCCTCCCCCTACGCGCTTCTTTAATTTTGAAACACTCAATTTATCGCAATTCACCAGCTGCATTTACATCGGATTTATAACCGTAATGTGGTGTGAATTGGTAAAAATAAACACGCGGTATAAAGCAATAAATAACCATTTAGGACCACAATCACCCGATACAAATAGCATTCCTATTCCACAGCCAGTGTACGGAGCGGTAGAGGCACCAAGCCACTTAAAAGTAGGAACTTTGATATAAATTACCCCTTAGATGTAACGCCAAAATAGCCGTGTTGGCAGATATTCACCTAGTCATCTGTTTTATAAGTCAAACAACACCGCTGTGAAAATCAAGACAAGAAGCCCACCATGCTTATGTATTCCAAACCAACTTATTGCAAGGAATACTAGCAACTTAAAGTGGCCGTATATTTTAAAGACCCGAAACGTTTGAGCTGCCCATAAAAAGAGTTAGAAAATACATTTCTCCAGATGCTGCGTTGGTAAATATGTAGCACATATGGTCGCAAAAAGTTGCGCGTTATTTTTTTTATAGGTCATACAAATTCGAGGACGCACTGTTAGCTAAAGACCAGGAGGCGTGCCAAAAGTCGTCTGATAAAAGCGTATCCAATACCTACCCACAGCCTTGGCACAAAAAAGAAGCTGGCTAAAAATCAAAATACCTAGGACTTCAGTGGTATTGATACCACATCTGAAACTCCTGGCGAGAAGGAATAAAATCATCTTTATCAAGCCAAATGAGGGCGCCGTTTAGGATAAAACAATCACTGGACAAAATAGCAGCCGAAACACAAGGAACATTTGGCCTCGACAAATAACCAAACAATAAAACGACTCAAAGACAGCATCAATAACACCCAAAAAAAAGGAAAACCCCTAACTGATTGAGCAGCATCAAAGGCATAAAAAACCTATTATAAAATATATATTCAAATGATTACAATCAAAAAAGAAGGTATTATACTAGAACCAACCGAACTAGATTTTGAAAATGATGGCGTACTCAATCCAGGCATCATTCAAGAAGGAAATACAGTACATATGTTCTACAGGGCGGTACGCAAAGGGAATTATTCAACTATCGGTTATGCCAAATTATCGGGACCATTAAAAATAGTAGAGCGGAAAAAGGAGCCAGTTATCGTACCAACTACCAACGATGAAATCCATGGTGTTGAAGACCCCCGTATTGTAAAAATTGACAGTACCTATTATTTAACTTACTGTGCTTATGATGGAATAAATGCCTCTGGATCCTTAGCAACATCAGCGGACCTGCTACAATTTGAAAAACATGGCACAATTGTGCCTCAAATTACATATAAAGAATTCAAAAGACTAACAGAATGTAATAGCCGATTGAACGAAAAATATGAAAGATTTCATGCACACCACAACAAAAAAAATAATCCAGAGAAACGAATATTGCTTTGGGACAAAAACCTAATTTTTTTTCCTAAAAAAATCAAAGGGAAATTTGCCTTTCTGCATCGTATTAGGCCTGACATTCAAATTGCCTATGTAGATACGATCAAAGATCTCAACAAAGCCTATTGGGATGATTATTTATTACACTTTAATCAGCACGTACTTATGTCATCCCAACATGAACATGAGATTGGCTATATAGGCGGAGGCTGTCCACCCATAGAAACCAAAGCGGGGTGGCTCTTAATATATCATGGTGTACGCGATACCGCCCATGGTTATGTGTATAATGCCTGTGCAGCCTTGCTCGATTTAAAAAACCCATCTATAGAAATAGCGAGATTGCCTTATGCCCTTTTCGCGCCAGAATTACCCTGGGAACTTAGTGGATATGTAAACAATGTGGTTTTCCCAACCGGCACATCCCTCTTCAAGGGCATATTATACATCTATTATGGCGCTGCAGACAAACGCATCGCTGTAGTATCTGTGCATTTGGAAGAACTCTTAGAAGAATTATTACGCTTTAAAAAATAACCAATGACCACCAATGAAATATTAATAATAACCTCCTTCCCGCCAAGAAAATGTGGAATTGCAACTTATAGCCAAGATTTAATCAAAGCCATTGAAGACAAGTTCACAGACGGCTTTACCATCAAAGTATGCGCATTACAAAAGCAGAATGTAATGCTCGAATACCCCTCAGAAGTTAAATATATTTTGAAGACTTGGTTAAAAGCGGACTACAAAAGACTCGCCCTTGCAATTAATGAAGATTCTAACATTAAGATTATCTACCTAGAACACGAATTCGGTTTGTACGAAGGCAACTTAGGTGCATATATTCTCGATTTCCTATCGGCGGTTACTAAACCAGTCGTTACCACTTTTCATACTGTATTACCTGCTCCCAATGAAGAGCGGAAGGAGATGATTCAAAAAATTACGGCCTTATCCGCAAGGGTCATCGTTATGACCCAACTTTCTGCCAATATTTTAAAAAATGAATATGGTGTAGATAAGGAAAAAATAAAAATGATCCCCCACGGAACACACCTCATCAAGCCACTACAGTTAGACTTAAAAGAAAGTATTCCATTTAAAAATAAAATCATTATATCCACTTTTGGCTTAATTAGCGAGGGAAAAGGAATAGAAACAGCCCTAGATGCACTGCCGCGAATAAAAGACAAATTCTCTAATGTTTTGTACTTAATTATTGGGAAAACACATCCTGAGGTTGTTAAGAGAGATGGGGAGGCCTATCGGGAGTATTTACATGCCAAAGTAAAAACATTAAAATTGGAGCAAAATGTTATTTTCATCAACAAATACCTCGATTTAGACATCCTCTTGGAGTATTTACAACGTACCGACCTCTACTTTTTCACTTCCAAAGACCCCCTACAAGCCGTGAGTGGAACTTTAGTCTATGCACTTTCAGCCGCTTGTCCGGTGCTCTCCACACCCATTCCACATGCCATTGAGCTCCTAAATGGGGCAGGAATGAATTTTGACTTTGGGAATGCCGATCAACTCGCCGATGCTGCCCTACTCATATTATCCAATCCGGTTATGATGGAGGAAATGCGGCTTAACGCCTTGCACAAAATTAGTCCAACCGCCTGGCAGAATGCAGCTATTGCACATATGCGAATCGCCGAAAAAAGTTTGAAAAACACGAGGTTTTTATTGAATTATAAAATTCCAGAAATTAATTTAAATCATATCGAACGCATGACAACGGATTTTGGCATGATTCAATTCGCCAAAATATCCGACCCAGAATTATCATCAGGGTATACCCTCGACGACAATGCTCGGGCCTTGATTGCCGTGGCCAAACATTTCGAGTTAACTGGGAAATTCAGCGACCTGCCTTTAATCCAGATATATCTAAAGTTCATGTTGTTTTGCCAACAAGAAGACGGCACCTTTCTAAATTATGTTGGCACAGACAAACAATTTCTAGCTAAAAACAAAGATGAAAACCTCGAAGATGCCAATGGAAGAGCCATTTGGGCATTGGGAGAATTTCTATCCATGAAGCAATTATTGGATTTTAATTTACAAGCGCAAGTAGAGTCGGCTTTTGAAAAAGCTATTCAATCCATCCGCCTGCTACAATCACCTCGTGCGCTGGCTTTTTGCATTAAGGGTTTATACTATTATTACCAATTCAAAAAGGATGAAGCCATATTGCAGCTTATCACCCAACTGGCTGATAATTTAGTCTCCAAATACCGCGGCATTTCAAGTGAAAAGTGGCATTGGTTCGAAGATTATTTAACATACGGCAATGCAGTGCTTTCAGAAGCCATGTTATTGGCAGGAATATGTGCGAAAAGCGATTTATTTAAGCTTATTGCCTTAAAATCCTTTGACTTTTTACTCGAAACCACCTTTAGTGGAGATAAAATCAAAGTTATTTCCAATCAGGGTTGGCACAATCGCGGAATGGATAAAAACGAATACGGAGAACAACCTATCGAAATAGCTTACACTATTTTAGCGCTTGATTCCTTTTATAATTTCACTAAAACCAAAGCCTATCTAGATAAAATAAAAATTGCTTTTAATTGGTATTTGGGAGAAAACCATTTACATCAAATCATTTACAATCCCGTTACAGGGGGCTGTTACGATGGTTTGGAAGAGCATCAGGCAAATCTAAATCAAGGGGCCGAAAGCACCATATGCTATTTATTGGCAAGATTGACTGTAGTAAAAAACGGTGACAACTAAATACCAAAACGGTTGACATGCGGTCCAAAAATTAACTAAATAGCTATCCCACCACTGGTCGTGAGCGCACGATGTTCAATGTAAGCCCGATAAAACGATTGTAGGGATATTATTTAGGCACAGGTAATTGAATTTTTATTCCTCCCCTGTGTCGTCAAAAGGATGCGTCGCATCTTGACCGTATAGGATGTTAAGAAAATCGTCGCGACGCAGGCTGTAGGCCCCGCTGGTTTTGTTGCTGAGGACAATAATGCAGCTCTCGTCCTGGGGCAGGTGTACTAACATCGACTTAAACCCACGCCACCAACCCATATGAAAGTTGACTTGGAACCCGGCTGGATGATCATACATCCGCCAGCCAAAACCATAATTTGAACCCCGCTTTTTATCGGGATTATGGGGCTGTAGTGCCCGCATCATGGTCTCGGGTTTCAACAGTGTGTGATGAAATAACGCTTGTTCCCAGCGGTACAAATCCTCGACACTGCTATATACCCCCTTGTCGCCGGCAACACCATTAAAATAATAAACTTTAGTGATAGGATTAAAATACCCCGAATGACCTTGCAGCGTTTTATCGAGCTGTTTTTCTTTATTTGAGTCAAACACAAAACTGTCCTTCATACCCGCTGGCTTAAAGATGTTTGCCGCCATATACTTCTGGAAACGCTGACCGCTGACTTCTTCAACCAAACAAGCCAGCAACACATAACCCGTATTACTGTAATCGTAACGTCGGTTTGGAGGAAAAAAGGGTTGAAACTTATTTCGAATGATTTCTTCGAGCACTTTTTGGTTATCGATATACGTGTTGCGGTCGCGGTAAAGTGCATCTAAATCATACATATAGTTCGATAATCCACCCCTGTGGCACAACAACATACGTGGTGTGATACCTCCATGCGGAAAATTAGGCCACCAATGTTGAAGTTCCTGGTCAATATCCAATTTGCCCTGCTCGTACAATTGAAGTACGGCTACGGCGGTAAACTGTTTTGATACCGAGGCCAATTCAAAAACGGAGGAGGTAGTCAGCGAATCTTTTGACCGTCGACCTTCAATGCCAAAGGCTTGGTTGTAAAGTAACGCACCCCTGTGAGCCACCAATACCGCACCATTAAAACCATTACGCACCGCCCTTTGCCTTACCAGCGAATCGATGGAGGCGGTTTTGCACGCCATGGTGGTGGCATCATTCAAAAAGCGAGGTGCACCCACCCGTACCGCGGCTGGATCTGTCGGGGGTGTTGGCTGTTGACAGGCGAAAAGCCCGAGCAAAGTCAGGAGGAGAAGTTGCCTTCTTCTTCCCCTCACTGTGCCAATATATTCCCGAGGGCGTTGTCGTAGAGGTCGGCTATACCTTGAATATCGCCGTAATTTTTGCCGTCGATGCTGATTTCACCCGTGGTTACTTCTCCCAATAAACGATAAGGCAATTCCATGGCTTGAAGTATCCGCTCCAGTATAGGCTGTTCGTGTGGATCGATGGTTACCACTGCCCGACTTTGCGCCTCACCGAATAAAAAAGCGTCTTTACGCAAATCCGCATCTGTGGTGATTTTAAAGCCGAGTGAATTAAAAAAGCCCGATTCAATGAGGTTTATATACAAGCCACCGTCAGAGATGTCGTGCATCGACTCCGCAATTTGTTTGCTGCGGATACGCTTCAAAGTTTCATGCAGTTGCAGTTCTGCCTCGATAGTAAACTCCGGACAGGTAGAATGTTTAATACCGTGATAGCTGTAGCTATACTGAGAGCTGCCCATATCGTTGCTTTGGGCGCCGAGTACATAAATCAAATCACCCGGACGTTTAAAAAAGAGGGTGGTTTGCTGACTTTTATCGTCTAATACACCCAACATACCAATTACTGGTGAAGGAAATACCGGACCTTCATAAGATGATTGGTTATAAAAACTCACATTACCACCAGTTACTGGTGTACCAAAAGCAGTACATGCATCTCCCATACCTTGGATAGCACCCACAAACTGCCAATACACTTCCGGATTGTAAGGATTGCCAAAATTCAAGCAGTTGGTGATAGCTAAAGGCTCTCCACCTGAACAAACGATGTTGCGCGCAGCTTCGGCAACCGCGATGGCGGTGCCTTTGCGTGGATCGGCATAGATGTAGCGGGAGTTGCAATCGACCGTAAGTGCTAAGGCTTTGTTGGTGCCGCGTACATCCACAATCGACGCATCCGAAGGTAGGTTGGTACTCATATTCACCGTGCCGACCATAGAATCGTACTGCTGATACACCCATTTTTTGGAAGCCAAATTGGGATGGCTCGCCAAGTGCTGCATCACGGGCCACAAATCAGCTGGTTCGGGGATAGCGTTGTTGTCGTAGGCCTGCACCAATTTGAGGTAAGTCGGCTCCTTGTATTCGCGGTGGTAGATGGGTGCACCGCCGCCTAAAACCAGACTTTCGGCAGGCACATCCGCAACAAGCGTGTCGTGCATATAAAATTTGAGGCGCTCACCTGCTACAACTTCACCAATTTGAACACAGTTTAGGTCCCATTTCTTAAAAACATCAAGTATGGCCTGTTCCTTGCCCTTTTCAGCTACGATGAGCATGCGTTCCTGTGATTCGGAAAGCAAAATCTCCCATGGCTTCATGTTCTGTTGACGGGTAGGCACTTTGTCGAGCCAGATCACCATACCTGCTTCACCTTTGGCCGACATCTCAGCTGTTGAACAGATGATGCCCGCGGCGCCCATATCCTGCATGCCGATGATGGCATCGGTTTGTATGGCTTCCAACGTTGCTTCGAGTAATAATTTTTCTTGGAAAGGATCTCCCACCTGAACAGATGGCAAATCTTTGGCCGAATCTTCGGTGATGTCTTTTGAAGCAAAAGCGGCACCATGGATGCCGTCTTTACCAGTATGCGAACCCACAATAAATACGGGATTACCCGGACCATAAGAAATGGCTTTTACGGTTTTACCCCCTTCGACTATCCCCACCGACATGGCATTCACCAACGGATTTACGGTAAAACAGTCGTCGAAAAAAACCTC
>JBDNIH010000042.1:0-13096 GCA_041688385.1 Bacteroidia bacterium | reverse complement strand
CGCGAAACACAACAAGGCGTCGAAGCCGACAAAGCCCGCAACCTGATGCGCAAGGAGCTCGAATGGATGCGTCGTCAACCCAAAGCGCGGGGCACCAAATCGAAAGCCCGCATCGAAAACTTCTACAACCTCAAAGAAAAGGCTGGAAATAAAGTCGAAAAAGACAGTCTGATGCTCGAAGTCACCCAACGTCGCTTGGGTGGAAAAGTGCTCGAACTCGCCTATCTCCGCAAAAGTTTCGGAGAACAAGTGGTACTCGACGACTTCAGCTACATTTTCACCCGCCACGACAGGATTGGTATCGTGGGTAAAAACGGCGTCGGCAAAAGCAGCTTCCTGAACATGCTTACCGGCACACTCCGCCCCGACGGCGGTTCGATGGACAAAGGTGAAAATACCGTGATGGGGTATTATACCCAAGCCGAATTGCAATACAAACCCGAACAGCTGGTCATCGATTTGGTTAAAGAACAAGCAGAATACATTAAACTCAGCGATGGCAAAGAAGTAAGTGCGTCGCAGTTTTTGCAACGTTTCCTCTTCCCACCGAAGCAGCAGCACGATTTTGTTGTCAAACTCAGCGGTGGTGAAAAACGCCGTTTGCAGCTGTTGTTGGTGCTTATGAAAAACCCCAACTTCTTAATACTCGACGAGCCTACCAACGACCTGGATTTGGCTACACTGAATATTTTAGAAGAATTTCTAGAGAACTTCAGCGGCTGTTTGATACTCGTTAGCCACGACCGTTATTTTATGGACCGCTTGGTTGATCACCTCTTTTTATTCGAAAGCCGAGGTAAAATCCGCGATTTTAACGGCAATTATACCGACTACCGAGAAAGTCTGAAGGAAGAAAAACAGGCCCTAAAAAATGCTGCTGCTCAACCTGCCGCCCCCGCAGCCAAGGCCGTCCCCGTTGCGGCTGTTTCTGCACCCAGTCGTAAGCTCAGCTTTAACGAAAAGCGGGAATTAGACCAGCTCACGATAGATATTTCCAGTATTCAGCGCCAAATTGAACAACTGGAGAATAAGCTGGCTGCCGGCAAAGGCAACCACGCCGATTTTGCCCATTGGGGTGCCGAAATTGCAGGATTAAAAGCCAATCTCGACCAAAAAGAATTACGTTGGCTGGAATTATCGGAGTAAATAAGTAAACCTAATTAGCTTCAATTTGCTTTTGCTGGGAGTTCAACAACTTCTTTTACTATTTTAATAGAATAGCTATTCGGCTGAATATTTTTGCCGTGGGTGATGGCATATACCTTGGTAAATTCAGCACCGAAATAAAGGATAATTGCGGAATAATATACCCATACCAAAATCAAAATAATGGAGCCTGCACCGCCATACACACTTCCAATGGTGGAGTTTCCGAGATAATAGCCAATTCCAAATTTGCCAATCATAAAAAGAAAGGCGGTAAAGGATGCACCTATTAAACAATCCTTAGTCACTACTTTACCATCGGGTAGCGCCCTAAAAATAATGGTAAATAATAGGGCGATAATCACGAAAACAAGGACGTAATTCATTATTAAAAACAAATACACAAATTGTTCAGGAAATACAGTGGTGAGTCTACTGCTTAAAACATCCATCACCGCATTCACTATTAGCCCCACCATAAGTAAAAATCCAACGCTGGCAATCATTGAAAAGGACGTGAGGCGGTTGAGCAAAAATTTAATAAGTCCTTTATTCGGCTTGGCTTTTATTCCCCAAATAAAATTAATGGAGTTTTGAATTTCAGCAAAAACCCCAGAAGCCCCGAAAATTAAAGCCGCCAGCCCCAAAACAGTAGCAAAAGTGCCACTCGATGATAGTTTAACGTTTTTAATCGCTGTTTGAATCTGGAGTGCGGCGTCGTTTCCAACCAAACCATTAATTTGACCGAATAACTCACCACGTACTGCTTCTTCTCCAAAAAACAAACCTGATAAACTGATAATTATTATAAGTAAAGGCGGCAAAGAAAAGATGGTGTAATACGACAAAGCCGCACTCAACTTCATCACATTGTCCTCTAAAAATTCTTCAGCTGATTTTTTTAGGAGGTAAATGATTTTCTTCCCTGTATTTGCAAAAAATTTTGGTTTTAGCATTTTGGCTTATTTAAAGGATACGGTGGCAGGACTGCCCAGTTGGAAAGTGTCGAAACCAAAATCAGCTGTATTAAAGGGGTTTAACCCAAAAACATGTCGGCTATTATTGGGCAAGGCAGGATAATAGGCGATGGAGAGCTGTATGGTATTAAAAACGAGATTGAAGTTATTTACCAGTACCCCCAGTCCAAACTGCGAGTAGGAGCGGATTTTTAATAGGCGGGTTTGTTCCCCTCCTATTTTACCAAGGGTATAAATCAAAAAAGGCGAAAAACGAAACCCCCACAAACGGTAAGGGGCATAAAACTGAGATTGTATAGATAACAATGACTTTTTAGTGCCCAATAAATTAAAATTATAGCGGCTATTGGCAGCAAAAAAATCATTTAAGGTAAGCTGCTCATAGGGATATCGATCTAGGCCGAAAGTGGTTGTCGACTTCACAAATTGCCTGAATTTCCAATCGCCGATGGCTATTAAACGGGTAAAATAAACCAGATGTAAACCCACCGCGCCTTGCTCGGCTACTTTATTGTTTAAATAAGTGCCATAGGTGAAATTAGCGCTGAGGTAACCTATTTTAAAAAAATGCGCCATAGCCAAACGGCTACCTATATACACTCGGCCACCTTGGTCGAAGGCCTGATAGCCACCAATCACTGCAAACAAAGCACCCACTGGAACATCTTCCGTGATCCCTGAATCGAATATGAAACGATCGCGGATGAATTTCCGGCGGGTTATGCCTACACTGCCAAGGTAAGAACGGCTGTTTCTGTAAATAGGGAGTGAATCAAAAAGCGCAATGGATGTTTCACGATAACGAATGCTGGAATAAGAAGCAGAAGTAATGAGCCTTGTGATTTGCGACTCGGGATGCCCTACTTTAAAAAGTCGGAAAGACCTGCCCAGCCAATACGATTGCATGTAAATTTTATAGGTATCCAGTTCAAATAAAGAATCGGTGGCATAGCGACTGTCGTAACGGGAACGTTGTTCTAGCTGCACTCCGCCACCCCATTTGGTCAGCGGCGAATAAAATGGCCGATCGATATGCACACCTGTGCTAAACCTTTTGAATTTATCGGCACCATAAAACAAGCGGGTATTGATATAACTGCCGCGGATATTGGGCAGAAAGTAACTCGCATAACCATTAAAATCACCGTCTGCATGATACCGCTGTAGTTCCACCACCGCTTCATGACCATAGCCGAGCACGTTTTTCTCTACCAATCGTATGCCGGCCTCAGTTCGCGATAAAACAAGCTTACCTGCTATACTCCACCGATCGAGGACGTAAATAAGGACATCTAATGAGTCGGAAGTACCCGCTATACTACTCACCAGAACGGCTACTTCCCGGGTAAAACTTTGCGCCCGTATGAGCCGTTCCGTCTCCTTAATGCGAAGCGAATCGTAGGGCTGTAACGCTTGAATTAGCAGGAAATTTTCGATTACCTCCACCCTAGACTGTAGGTGAATCTCATTGCTTCGGCGTAAACCCCTACTTAAACTGCTATCACTTTCGCCAGCTATGCTGTAGTCGAAAGGATCGAGCGTCCTGATGGTGATTCGTCGGATGATTTTGCCTTGAAAAGTGTTATAAGGCACCTTTGTCATGGTGGGTTCACCTTTGTAACGGCTGATGCCCTCCGATGTCTTATTAAAAAAATTCAGAAAAGTTAGCTTTGAAACCAGGCCCTTTCGGCCCTTAGGCAGCACAATTACGGATGCTGAATCCTCACGCATCGGGATAATTTGCGCCAAACTAGGGCTTATGGCCAACAGACTCAGCGCACACATCAGGGCAATTCGGCTGGTCTGCATTTGTATACCATTTGTCTATTCCGATTTGCGCTCTTCTAATTCCAGCGCTTTCATTTTATCAGCATCTCGTTTTTTACGTCTGAAATACCCCCTGAAAAAGATGTTATCCTGCACAGCCTTCATGTTCTCGTCGAGTCCTTTAGAGCTCGACTCCAGGTTATCCATTGTTTTTGTGAGATTCTTCGCTAAGGAAGCATCGTGTATCAACTGACTCAGCGTACCCTTGCCGCTGTTAACTTTTAAAACAATATCAGCCAATTCTCCGGAGATTATTTCGATGTTCAAGGCCGTGACTTCCAGACTGGCTACAATATCATCGGTTTCTACTGGCTCTGTTGAGGCGAGCCGTTGATTTTTTCGGATGTTTCGGGCTTCTGTACTGCCTTGTCCTATCACAAGTAGTCGATCACCAATAATGCCTTCGGAGCTGATACTGACGATGGCGTCTGCTTTAATGAAACGTTGCGCGCTTATTAGAATCAACATATCTACGCCTACGGTGGAATCGTTGATAAAATAAATGCGGTCGACTGTCCCTACATTAATACCCGAAAAACGGATAATATTCCCGACTTGGAGTCCGCTGACATTATAAAATGTGGTCGAAACACGGAAAACAGGGTCAAATAAATTCTTCTGTTTGCCGATGAAAAAGATAGCTGCCACAAATAGGAGTGATCCCAATAGGATAAAAAATCCCAGTCTGATTTTGAAGTTTTCTTGATGCTTATCCATTGGATTCTGCTATTTAATGTGCGTTTGTTGGTGCGCTTATCGTTGTCGGTTTCAACCTAAAAAAAGCTTGAACGAGCGGGTCGGTGGCTGCATCAAAAAGCTCCGGGGGTCCTTCGAGATAAACTTGCCCATCGTCGAGTAAAACCATACGGTTGGCAACTTTTCGGGCACAGGCCAGATCGTGGGTAATGATTATGGAGGACGTTTTGTACTGCTCCTGGATTTGCAACATTAGCGCACTAATTTCATCTGAAGTCACCGGGTCTAAGCCGGTGGTGGGCTCATCATAGAGTATAATTTCGGGGTCGACGATAATGGTACGAGCCAAACCAATACGTTTGCGCATTCCGCCGGATAACTCCGCCGGCATCTTATTTATCGCCGCAGCGAGTCCAACGTTTTCGAGTACTTCTTGGACCTTGGCTGTAATTTCCTTGTCACGCAAATTTTTGTGTATCCGGCGCAGGGGGAATTCCAGGTTTTGGCGCACAGACATTGAATCGTACAGTGCAGCGCTTTGAAATAAAAACCCAATTTTCCGCCGCAGCCTATCGAGTGTTTTTCTATCTATTCGGGTGACGTCTTCGTTAAACACCCGAATATTCCCTGAATCAGCCTTTAAAAGACCGGCAATCAGCTTTATCAGCACCGATTTACCCGAGCCTGATTTGCCTAAGACCACAAGGTTTTCGCCTTTATATAAATCGAGCTGTATTCCCTTGAGCACAGTATTGGTGCCAAAACTTTTCCGAAGGTTTTTGATCTCAATGATTGCTTTTTCAGCGTCGGCGACTTTAGGCTTAGTACTCATGGCAACATCATATCTGTAATTTGAACGGCGAGCATGTCTACCAAAATCACCAGTAAGGATGCCAAAACAACGGCTGAGTTTGCTGCTCTCCCCACCGCTACCGTTCCTTTTCCAGCATTGTATCCCTTGTAGGTGCCCACAAGTCCGATAATTGCACCGAAAAAGAAGGTCTTGATAAATGCAGGAATAAAATCGATAAACTCGATCACCCCAAAAGCTTGCGAGAAAAATAAGGCCAGAGAAACGCTGCCTTTTAAATTGGCACCCAGCCAACTACCGAAAAACCCGAGTAAATCGGCATATAAAACGAGCAAAGGTAACATAAGTGTAGCCGCTAAAACCCGAGTTACCACCAAGTAGCGCATCGGATTAATCGACGATACCTCCATTGCATCTATTTGTTCGGTAACGCGCATAGCACCCAATTCTGCACCAATGCCTGAACCAACTTTACCCGCGCAAATCAAGGCCGTAATCACCGGACCCATCTCCCGAATCAGCGAAACCATCACCATCCCCGGCAACATAGATACCGCACCAAAATCAAGTAAAATCGGACGCGATTGTATGGTGAGCACCAAACCCATCACCGCACCGGTAATGGAAATTAGCGGCAGGGTTTTATTGCCAATTTTATAACACTGAAAGGCAAATTCCTTGAATTCGAAATTGCGGGAAAAAGTGGCTTTAACAGTGTCTACAATAAATAGCGCTACATGACCTGTATCTCCTAATTTTTGTTGCAATGACTTTCGCCAATTCAAAACACTGTTGCCAATGCTGCCCAAAGTAGAAGTCAGGTAAAGAGTGGCCGATGTTTTTCCCATGTGTTATTAAAAAGTGTGAATTTTGATGCTTTGGGTTCTTTTGTAATGCCCTCTGCAATTGTATTCACAAGCTAACTTTAGTCTTAAATTAGAAGCATCGACACACTTGCAAAGATTCGTTTAATTCTTTGTTGAGATTTACAAGATTTCTACTAAAAATTACGTAATTTACTGATTAATACTCATTTGTGAATATCCATCCAAGTCTACTTTTTCGCGCTAAACGGCCTACTTCAGCATCAAATTCGCGTCGATTTATTGTGAATTAAATTCAATCGGGATTAAAAAATGCTAGCTACCGCTTGTATACTTGGTATTTCTAAAAAAAGCTTATTCAACGCCCTACAGTCATTGTATTCTTTGGGAAACATAATCCTTATATTTCAGTAAACATAAACCTGCCTTACTACTGCTGAGGAGTGCTGACCCAAATAAAAATGGTCAGATTTATTTCGAGGCAAGGCGAGTAAACTGAGCTAACCCATAACTTTTTTAATCCTATGTGCTTTCCGCTATTAATAGCTACCCGCTTGCGCATGAAATTGGTTTTTAAAGCGTTTTTATACTTATTTCTTGCTTTGGGGCAGTTTCCATTCGCCGAAGCTGGCCTAAGTTCAAAGCCAAATAAGTTAGTTCTGCTTATTCAACTGGGCCCGGGAGAAATAGAAAACACACTCATCATCGACCAAAACAATGCTGTTCAAGGGGTAGAAGGCAAGTTTTCCGGTTTGGGTTTACACTACTTTTTGGCCAGCGGCATTATTTTAGATGTGGGTCAATTGGTTAAAATCAGGCCAGCGGTTTTGGTGAAGGCGGTGGTAAATGCACCTGTTGAATTCGATTTTAACCTGGCGGCTTTTTTTGTCAATACCTTATGGCTCGGCGCTGGTTATCGTTCTGGAGATGCGTTAAATTTCCTGAGCGCCATCCAAATCAACAACCAACTTCGCATTGGGTATTCTTTCGATTATACCTTCACGAGTTTAAGCAGTTATGCTGGTGGTACACACGAGTTTTCGGTGAATTACCTCTTTGCGTTTAACGGTAGAAAAATCACCTCACCCCGTTATTTCTAAGATGAAAAAGTCAGCCCTATTCCTCCTGATGTTGCTTTTTCAACAATTTGGCCAAGCGCAATTGGTGACGAGTATCGCAAACTACCGCTACCGTACGCTCGATTATAGCAACGCCATACCTCTTTTGGAATACCTCTATCAAAAAGACAGCAGCCGCTTAGATGTGGTGCAGAAACTGGCAATCTCCCACCGATTACTCAATAATATCGCACCAGCCACCTATTATTATGGCCGACTGTCGGAAATGCACACCAGCACAGAAGTTAGCTTCCGTTATGCCAGTCTGCTGCTGGCAACCAAACAATACGACAGCTTGCAAAACTTCTTGTCCTCCCCGCGCATCATCAGCAATAAGGACGACAGACTTGAAACCCTCAGGCAACAAGCCCCGATCGTGCCCAGTCTCTTGTTAGACGAAAATCCCTACGTAAGTATTGATCATCTGGCTTTTAACGACACCGCATCTGCTTTTGGCCCCATGTTGTGGGGAAATACGCTCGTTTTTGCCGCTTCCCAACCCAAAGATGGTTGGATAAAACGCCGGCACAGCTGGACCGACCGTGCATACGTCAATACTTTTGTGAGTGCACGCGACCAACAATTCAGTCAATACCAGCGCTTCAAAAAACTGCCTCGGCACCGCTACAATGTAGGCCCCGCCAGTTTTGCTTATGCTGGCGATAGCAGCTTATATTATACTATAAACAACAGGCGTAAACAAAAAAAAACCGGCTACAATCAACTCCAAATTACCACGGCGCATTGGTCTACTAAAAAACAAAAATGGATCAAACCCGAAACTTTTCATTTTAATCTGCCCGACTATTCCACTGCCCACCCCAACATTTCTCCCGATGGCCAAATGTTATGGTTTAGCTCCAATCGACCAGGTGGTTATGGTGGTATGGATCTTTACAGCTGCAGGCGTAAGGCGGATGGGAAATGGTCTGACCCACAAAATGCTGGCCCAACGGTCAACAGCAGTAGTGATGAACTTTTCCCTTTTTTCGCTCACGACCAAAAATTATACTTCAGCAGCAACGGTTGGGGTAGTTTGGGAGGACTGGATGTGTTCGAGCTGGAGCTAAATGACAGCATAGCCTTGCCATTTAATTTGGGTGTGCCCATAAATTCAGCCTTCGACGATTTTGCATTGATTGTTCAACCGGGCCAGGCCAAGGGTTATTTCAGTTCCAACCGTGAAAACGCTGGTATGGACGATGACATCTTTGCATTCATCGGATTTAAACCACGTAAATTACCTGTTCAGTTATACATCATCGACAGTTTGACCCGAGCGGTTATCTCGCAGGTGCAATTGCGTTTACATCCAGATTCAGCCAGCCGCTTGCTTGAAACAGGTCAGCTCAGCTTGGCTTTGTTACCCAATCAAACCTACTTCTTCCAAGCAACTGCACCGAATTACAAAGCAACAAAAAAACAATTTACACTTGGCAAAAAAGATAGCGTCGTTTATATGGAGATGGTTGAGCAAATACGGGCTTGCATAGTCCAAGGAACGATTTCAGATAAAATCACCACCACAACGATCGACAGCGCGCTTTTTGTCATAACAAATAAAACAAAAGGCGATACTGTATTTCAATGGATTACCAGCACGAACGGCTTTTATCGATATATCAGTTTACCTTCAAACCAAATTTTCGTATTATCGGTCACAAAAAATGGCTATTTCGTGCAAAATACATTACTCAAAACAAGCCAATGTAAAGCCACCAAAGCTGTAGTTTACGACTACCTACGCGACTTCGCCTTAGAACCCATTATCATTGGTAAAGCATTTAAAATTGATAATATTTATTTCGATCTCAGCAAATGGAATATCCGGAAAGACGCCGCCAAAGAGCTCGACAAAATCGTTAAAATATTAGAAGATAATCCAGAAATAATCATTGAATTAAGTTCCCATACCGATGCCCGAGGCAATGATGCTTCTAATGAATTGTTATCTGATCGGAGGGCAAAATCATCGGTTGCCTACATCATCAGCAAGGGCATAGCTTCGAATAGAATAACGGCCAAAGGTTATGGCGAGAGCCGTTTGGTGAACCGCTGCGGCAACAATGTAAAGTGTTCTGAAAAAGAGCATCAAGAAAATCGGCGGACAGAATTCCAAGTTGTTGGTTTTCTCTAAACAATTGCTGAGTTTCGTTGGATGATGCGAGCAATCGTTTACAACAAATATGGTGGGCCAGAAGTACTTCAGCTTTCCACTTTACCCCTGCCAATACTTGAAAAGAATGAAGTTTTGGTCAAGGTGGCAGCCGCTTCCGTCAATTCCTGGGATTGGGATAAACTCACCGGCAAACCGCTACTTTATCGCCTTATGTTCGGGCTGTTTAAGCCAAAAAACCCTATTCTCGGTTGTGATATTGCAGGAATTATAGAAAACATTGGCTCGGGCGTCGAAAATTTCAAGGTAGGCGATGCCGTATTTGGCGATATTTCGGAGAGCTGGGGTGGATTTGCGGAATACGTCTGTGTTGCACCCAAAAACCTACGACTTAAACCTGTTGAAATGACTTTTCACGAGGCGGCTGCCATGCCACATACCGCCGAGTTAGCGTTTCAAGCCCTGTTCACTGGTGGAAACATCCAAAAGGGTGATCAGGTACTCTTAAACGGGGGTGGTGGCGGCGCGGGAAGTTTTGCTGTTCAATTCGCTAAAAATGCGGGCGCAGAGGTAACGGTAGTCGATACTATTTCAAAAAAAGAAGCTGTACTGAGCTGGGGAGCAGATTTTTTCATCGATTACCATACACAAAATTTTTGGCAAGCGGAGAAACAGTACGACCTCATCGTAGATATGGTGGCCAGTGAAACACCAAAATCCTATTTGGCCGTCCTCAAAAAAAGCGGACGATATGTAGTGGTTGGCGGCAAGCTTAGTACGCTGATTCAAATCGCACTTTTTGGCCGACTGAGCGCAGCAGGAAGTAGCAAAACACTCGCTATTTTAATACATCAACCCAACAAAAATCTGGAGCTCCTCAAAGCTTGGTTTCTGGCTGGTAAATTTAAAGTACATATTGCTCAAATCTATTCGTTTGAGCAAGTCCCAGAGGCCTTGACCGACTTACATCTCGCTAAAAAAGCCGGAAAACTGGTCGTACGAATAACCGCTTAAAAATAATTTTACCTTCAACAGTTCACGAACGCTGGCTATATTCAACCTATGTTTAGTAGGCTCATACCCTTCGCTACTTTATTTTTTGGCCTGCTTGGGCCCCTTTCACTGCATGCTCAATTGGTGGGCGGCAACATCGGCCTAAATTATAATACGTTTAGCTGCCGCAGCAACGCAATAGCTGAGGAACGCACCGCCGGTTATGTTGATGGCTTCCAACTAAGCCTAGAAGATTTAGATGCTAAGGGCATAATACTGGGGCTGGCCATTCCGTTAGAGCGATATCAAGGCAGCTTCAGGAAGGTAACGCGCGGGCCATCCGGTGCGCAAGTTGAAGCGGGTTTTACTAAAAGGCTACAACGCGGCGTTGGCTTATATCCGTTGCAGCTGGTATTTTTCGAAAAGCTTCAATTTCAATTGGGCGCTGAACTCAATATACTACTAAATGAGCGAACTACTGAAGCCTATGCCTCTTCCTATCCGGGCGGTTATATGGAGGTACCTTATACTAACACGGCGCGTAAATTTCACAACATTACCACTTTAGGTGCTGTTGAAAAATTCGCCTACCGCAGTCCACTCAAAACCAACTGTTTACTTACGCCTCAAGTCCGCTACCAGTACGGTTTGCAGCTTGATATGTCGGGTGCAGGTTCTATTTACAGTCCACGTGCTGTTTTTGCTTGTGGATTACCCTACAAAATCAACGAAAGCTTTGATTTTTAATTTCTTACCGCTGAATATATTGAAGACTCCCTTATTCATCATCCTTATGATGATTACGACCAGTGAATTGGGTTGCAAGAAAAACTGCGAAAGTACCAATCTAATCTGCAAAGAGACAGCTCCCACCAACGAAGCTTGTGCTGCTTTTTTTAACCGTTGGTTTTATAGTACGAGCACCAATAGTTGCCAGCAAATTGGCTACAGTGGTTGCTCGGTTTATGGTTTTGCTACCCAAGCTGAATGTGAAAGTTGTAAGTGTAATTAAAGGGTAATTTATGTACCTGTTTAACTTCGTTCTATTTTGTTTTTTATTGGGTCTCCATAGTGTTCAGGTCTCCGCACAAATACCCGTTAAAATAAATGGGCAGATTAATACTGCATCGGAGCTAATTCTATTTTCCTCGCCTTATTATTCTAGTTTTCTGGAACTCACAACCGATGGGCGATTTGAAGTGTCGCTTATTGCAGACAGCTTTCCTGTCCCAGTGTCCATCCTAACGACCAAGGCCTCAGGAAGAGTAAGATCAACTTCACCAACGCTTTGGCTTGTAGCTTCAGAAAACCAGTTGACCCTGACTGCGACTAAAAAAACAATGGCTTATACTTTGGCTCCACTTTATTTAGATCAGGAGGTATCGGAGCAGCTTGAAAATGCCAGAGGGCATACATTTGATAAACTGCTGGTTGACCATGCCACAAAATTACCTGCACTTTATATGCTGCACGCACGTAAAACAGAAATCAGTCCGCTCAAATTGGCCACGCTATTCTCTGCTATTCCTCCGGTATTCCAAGAAGGTGAATATGGCCAAAGTATAACGACCTACCTTGCTGCAAAACAATTCAAAAGCCCAAAAAAAGGAGATAAAATAGAATCTTTCGCTGTACTGACCACAAACGAGGCGAAAAAATCAATCCCTGTCGAACACAACAAAACCAGGTTAGTGGCCTTATTATCTCCAAGTTGTTTCTATTCCTTCCTGTCGATTGACCTATTGGCTCAAATCCACGACCACGCCTCCGAAAAAGTGGAAGTTATCGCTATTTGGAGCGATGCGGATACACAGGGATGGAAACCAGCTAAAGCCGAAAAAGTGAGCCAGCTCGACTGGATGTTGTGGGATCCTTACGCTTATACTTCTTATTATTTTGATGATCGGATATCGCCTACGTTTTTAATCGTAAACCAAAGTGGTGTGGTAGTAAATCGACTCGAAGGCTTCGGGGAAAAGACCATAAAAACGCTCTCCGCCTTGTTGAACACCCCGTGAATGAAGGAAAGCATGAGCTTATCGTTTTGAAACCCGATTTCCACTGATGTTGCGTTGGCGGCTACACCTAAAGCGGTCAACATCCTGACTTCGCAGCGCGCGGTGTTTGGTTTTTCGTCCTTGCACCCGCTCTCGCCACTTTTTCCAGTTTTTGAGCGTCATTTCCTGCTTCATCAAACGGATTACATCCGCTTCGGTAAGCCCAAATTGAAACGTTATGGCTTCAAAAGGCGTACGATCTTCCCAAGCCATAGCAATAACGCGATCGATTTGTTCGGGAAGTAAATTGTGGGCGAGCATACTTCATTAACCTACCGCTCAGCTTTTGGTTTGCATTATCCAAAATTAAGGGTTGGGCTGTCTGACAATTATGGCTCACTTCAATAAAGCAGGACCTTTTTCAACTGGAATTTTACGCGAAATACGAAAACGAAATTCATCGTAAAAAATTCCGAAAAACAAACATCCAGCACCAATAAACAAGGTGTGTAGGCCGATCAATCCAAATAACATCGCTGCCGAAACGCCACCCAAAAAGAAAAAGAGTATGATCCGCAAACGCAGTCGTAT
>JBDNIH010000235.1:0-3255 GCA_041688385.1 Bacteroidia bacterium | reverse complement strand
TTACCAAGACATATACCAAAACCAATTGACCATGTATTAGCAATTAAATATTGCCGATCCACGTTAAAACCTTAATTCAAACGATTTGTGTTTGTATACTCAATTGTTAACCTTCCAGTTAATATATGATCATTTTTTTGAAACACATTCTGAGCGTATATGCGCTCAAAGCAAAAAATTAGTACTGTTAGTATCTCGGCAAAAGAGCATACTTTTTCATGAGTCGTATTTTGACTTCCATTAGCGCCTTTTTGGAAACTCATCTTATCTCTTGTTGAATTTCATTTATGTCGAACGTAAAACGGCCTCCCGAGGGAGGCCGTGCGACTTTTAAAGAAGTATTCAGCTTAGAACCGGATACCAATACGCATGCCGCCGTTCATGTTGTACATGCCTAGGCCGCTGCTTGAGCCACCTAAAGCGATTTTTTTTGTAGTTACACCGCCAAAACTTTCTTCGGTAACCACATCAGGGGCATTGTTGCTCATGAAACCATAACCAAACTCAGCACCGATGTAAAGCTGATCAAATACGTAATAATCAGCACCAAGTATTAGGGCAAAACCAATGGTAGTTCCTGGGTTGTATGTCAGTAAACCTCCCGACCAATCGCCATCAATGGTGGCTTTATCGGTGGCTGTATAGCTGGTTCCATCGTCTGAGTTCGTCCATGTTTCTTTTGCCGAACCACTGCCAATCATAAATTCAGCACCTAAGTACGGCGAGAATTTTTCGTTACTGCCGAGGTGCTTTTCTACACCCAGTCGTATTTCAAATAGGCTGTTGGCACGCTCACGAGAGCCTGTTGCACCGGTTCCATCTGGGTTTTCTGCAAAATTACTCGTGTTGTTATCCGTAAAAAATCCCAACTGCAACCGGGCCGCGAGATCATCGGTGAGAAAATATCGTCCCCGAATTATTGGAGCGACAACTTGGGTGGGTCCCCAAAGCGAAACCTGGCCCTCGACGGTAATGGCACCGCCGGTAGCTTTTTGAGCAGATGCTGTTTCACCAATCAACAGTGCTACAGCGGCAATCGCAATAAATTTTTTCATAATGGGTGGTTTTAGGTATACCAAATATACCTTTTCGGTTTTTGGGTATAGTTACATCCGACAATTAGTTTTGCACTGCCTTAGACATAAAAAAGGCGCCTTTTGGGCGCCTTTTGTGGATAGTCTTGTAAATCAGACACTTTTAACTACCGCAAGCCTCGCAGGCATCCGGGTTATCGAGTGAGCAGGCCATTTGTGCCAAGGCCTCCTCTTTGCTCAGCTCTTCGGTATTTTCTACCACCGCAGTTTTAGGCGAAAGGGCGACTTCTGCTTGTTTGGCAATGGTAAACTTCACCGCATTGGCAGCAGCACGGGTACGGAGGTAGTACATGCCAGTTTTTAGGCCACTCTTCCAAGCGTGGAAGTGCATAGAAGTGAGTTTAGCAAAGTTCACATCGCTCATAAATACGTTCATGCTCTGACTCTGACAAATAAACGCGCCGCGGTCGGCAGCCATGTCGATGATCGACTTCTGCTTAATTTCCCAAGCGGTTTTGTAGATGTCTTTTAATGCTTGCGGAATTTCAGGGATGTCCTGCACCGAGCCATTGGCAGAGATGATTTTGTCTTTGAGCTCCAAGCTCCACATACCCATTTCGATGAGGTCGCGGAGCAGGTGTTTGTTCACCACTACAAACTCGCCGCTAAGTACACGACGACTGTAAATGTTCGAGGTATAAGGCTCAAAACATTCGTTGTTGCCAAGTATTTGACTGGTAGAAGCAGTAGGCATGGGCGCCAGCAACAAAGAGTTGCGGATACCATGTTCGATGACTTCCTTTTTCAATCCTGCCCAGTTCCAGCGGTCTGTAGGGGTTACATTCCACATGTCGAACTGGAAAATACCTTTAGAGGTAGGCGAGCCAGGGAAACTTTCGTAAGCGCCGTCTACTTTCGCCAAGTCTTTTGAGGCAGTCATGGCCGCAAAATAGATGGTTTCGAAAATCTCACGGTTCAGTTTTTTGGCTTCCGGTGAATCGAAAGCATAACGCATCAGGATAAAGGCATCGGCCATTCCCTGCACGCCAATACCAATCGGCCGGTGACGCATATTGGAGTTCCGCGCCTCTTCAATCGGGTAATAGTTTACGTCGATTACTTTGTTCAAGTTGAGGGTAACGGTATACGCTATCTCATACAACTTCTCATGGTCGAAGCTTTTATCGGCTTTCACAAAACGTGGCAAAGCCAACGATGCCAGATTACAAACCGCCACTTCATCTTTCGACGTATACTCTACAATTTCGGTGCAGAGGTTGCTCGAACGGATGGTGCCCAGATTTTGCTGGTTGCTTTTGCTGTTGCACGCATCCTTGTACAGGAGATAAGGTGTGCCAGTTTCGATTTGGGCCTCCAAGATGGCAAACCACAAATCTTGGGCTTTCACCGTGCGACGGGCACGGTCTTCTTGCTCATACCGGTGGTAGAGTTTTTCGAACTCCTCCCCCCAACACTCGTACAAACCTGGTGCTTCGTTTGGACAAAACAGACTCCAATTGCCATTGGCCTCTACGCGCTTCATGAACAAATCCGGAATCCACATGGCGTAAAACAAGTCACGGGCACGCATTTCTTCTTTACCGTGGTTCTTTTTCAAATCCAGGAAGTCGAAAACATCGGCATGCCAAGGCTCGAGGTAAATAGCGAAAGAACCTTTGCGTTTGCCGCCACCTTGGTCAACGTAACGTGCGGTATCATTAAATACGCGCAGCATGGGTACAATACCGTTGGAGGTGCCGTTGGTGCCCTTAATGTAGCTGCCAGTTGCACGTACGTTGTGGATGCTTAGGCCAATACCACCAGCCGATTGACTGATTTTAGCGCACTGCTTGAGGGTATTATAGATGCCATCGATGCTGTCGTCTTGGGCGGTGAGCAAAAAGCAACTGGAGAGCTGTGGTTTAGGCGTGCCTGCATTAAAGAGGGTAGGTGTGGCGTGGGTAAACCAGCGCTCACTCATCATTTCATAACTTTTTACGGCCGCGTCAATATCGTCGCGGTGAATGCCTACGGCCACACGCATGAGCATATGTTGTGGGCGTTCAACAATTTTGCCTTCAATTTTCAGGAGATACGAACGATCTAAGGTTTTGAAACCAAAATAGTCGTAATCATAATCGCGGCTGTAGATGATGGCCGAATCCAGCTCGTCGGCATGGCGTTCGATGATTTCCATCACATCGTCGGCGATGAGAGAGGC
>JBDNIH010000234.1:0-2093 GCA_041688385.1 Bacteroidia bacterium | reverse complement strand
TGTGCCAGGCTTACTTCAGGAAAAAACAAAACGCAGCCAAATAAGAGGACTGCAATAAAAAATGCCGGGCGATTCATAGGGCTAAAATACGGGTTTTTGGCTTTCATGACGCCATAGCTTAAACAGGTTTTTGGCAAACTGACGACTGCGCGGAGTCAAAAGACGGGGTTGTTTCAGCAGGCTAGCTTATCTAAACATACGACTTGAAAAAAGCAAAATAGAGCCCTCCGGAAAGGGCTTTATTGGGTTTATTCGGCAGGATTTTGTTTTTTCTTGCGCGCATCCCAGGCCTTTTTCCCACCTAAGGCAGCACCGGCTGCTAGGAGGATACTAAGGCCGCCATCAATGGGTACCGGCTCTGCGGGCGGGTTAGGTGGCAGCTGAGCCATAACAGCTTGGGAAAGAAATATAAGGCCAATAACGAAAACAAAACGAAGGAGAAATATATTTTTCATGTGTGTATTTACTTGAGGAGCTTATTGAAGAACTACTTTAACGGTTTTAAATGCACCCGAGCGAGACAGACTAACCAAATAAGTGCCTGCCTCAAGTTTTGTACGAATGGTGCCAATTGTAAAATCAGGTTTGTTCATCTCATAGACTACCCGGCCAGTCAAATCTAAAATGCGGAGCTGGTCGGCACGGTCGATACCACGCACGAATATTTCGTTTTCGAAGCTGTACACTTTTACTTGATCAAAAATATTCTCGCCCACTGAGACCGTACTGTGGGTGCGGTCGGCACGGTTGAAGTGTAGTTTAAAACGACCAACGGCATCGTTAGAATCGGTAGTGAAGACTACTTGGCTGTTATTTGCTAAAGTGGTGAAGCTGTTTAATTTAGTGTCTTCGAGCTCTACTTTGTCCACGGCACGCAACTTCGACAAATCAACATCAAAGCTGAAGCTACCCGCACCAAAAGTCTCGAGTTGTAACGCCTGCATCTCATGAGTACCGCTAGGCATAGGCAGGGTTTGGATAGTGTATTTGTTGCCATTCGCGTCGAGGGTATACAGATCTGGGGTATGAGGGTGGGCATCGCTCATCATTTCAGCATCGTATTGTGCATCGAAATCAGTAGTGGCATCTTGGGCGAATTTAACAACAGTTTCGAAACGGGTGCCATTGGACCAACGGTTCACCCGTAGCCTTAATTCGTCGGGGAGACTGGAAGTTACATTGTAGCTTGGGGTTTGGTTGGTGATTCGTGCTGCGGTAGGGAAACCTAGCGTGGCAGCAGGTGAAGTGCCAGTAGCTTTGACTACAAAACCCTGCCCGACGGCTAAATATCGATTACCACCGTTTGCAGCCGTACCATTAATATAAGTGCCCCATGTGCCACCACCCAAGGCAAGATTGTCCTTGATCCAAACGTAGGTGGCATTGTTTACGGTGGCACTTTTGGTTACCTCATCCCAGTCGAGCACGTTCGGGAATGGGTTCGCCATAAAGTTCCAACCCGTAGAGGTGCCGGCAAAATCAACCGCTACCGATGCAATAGCATCTAATTGAAGCTCACCTGTAAAGCTGAGGGTATTAGCAGCATTTGTCCATACGCCTACACTTTTCGCCTGACCGAGTGTAACGCTACGGTCGTTGAGCACGATATAACCACCTTGTGTGGTGTTCAAATCCTCATCGTAGCCAATAACGGTATTTGAGCCAGCCGGAAGGCCAGTGATGGCACTTAACTGTGGATTGGTGCGTAATGAATGACCTACAAACCGGAAACCATTGTTGTTGGCGGATGACCAAGGGAGGAAACGCTGTACGGTTACATTGCCTGAAACAGAAGCATTGTTACCGCCAAACACATTAGCGGCATCGTTTGCAGCGGAAGAAGTAAGGGTGAGGTTGCTGTTGGTGGTGAGCACACCACTGATTAGCTCCAAGCGATTATTTAAGTTAACCGCTCCACTCAAAGAGGCATTTCCTGTGACAACTAAATCCGTATATGTGCCAGTTGGAATACTTGCTCCCGTAACTGCCAAACGACTATTTGTATTACGGAGGTAAATGTTTGCGTTAGTTACTGTGCTAAAGTCGTTGTTGTTATTACCAGTATCAGCTCCATCGGTAGTTCTTTTGCCGCC
>JBDNIH010000233.1:0-14807 GCA_041688385.1 Bacteroidia bacterium | reverse complement strand
GCCTTGAGTAATCTAAAAAAAGTTGGGCTAGCTTCTTTAAGCCTTTCGGGCGTATTGTTTAAAAAAACAGTGGATAATAGCACAAGGACAGACTATGCCGTGAACACCATTACCGCCACCACCACCATCACTTCCTATCAGTTTCCCGATTTGCCAGATGCTACTTGGAACAATCTGCTTAAGACACTATATGCCGATTTTGAAGCCAATCTAAAAACATACGGCATCAGCATGGAAGGACCTGAACGTATTATTGCTCACCCAGCTTACAATCAATTTTTCGTAGATGAGGACACGCTAACCAAAGTGTTGGTGCAGAAAAACTATCAAAAAACGAAACATTTGTCCCCTACAACCCTCGGAGAAGTGTTGCGTGCGGCCAACAGTACTTATACGGTAGATATGCCCCAATACCGCATTATGAAGGACCTCGATCTCGATGGTTTGGTGGTATTGAGCCTTGATTTACACGTAGGCGACGATGGTAAAAAACATGTGGTACTGCATCCCGTACTTACCTATCAGGTTTATGGTCGACCAAACTACCCTGCCTATGGCATGATCACCCCAATACTTCGTGGAAGCATAACAGGCGAGGGCATTTCCTTTTCTAAAAAGAACTCAGCGATCCAGTCTGCTTGAAAAAGATTGCACAAACCAATCACCTTAACATCATGGTAAAAAGAAGTATGGATGAGGCGGAAGCAGAAGCGAAAAATCTGAAATACGCAGAAATCTGGCAATTGCAATAAAAAGGAAAAAGAGCAGCTCTGTCTTGAAATTTGTATTCCTACCCCTCATTTTGGGTTCGGCTAGGCATTCTTATGGCTAGACCTTTAAGCCAAGTCTTCGATTCATTTCGTTCGCTGCACGAGCCAAGGGGGGGGCAGTTACCCAAATGTGTACGCAACATTCCTTCGCAGCCTTAGCTCTTTACATCTTCGAATAAAACAGTCCAGTCGCGTTTCGTTTGGAGGCATGCTGATTGGCCAACTACCACAGGGACATCTTTAAATTTGGCAAATATCTATCCAATTGTAAATTATATTTACTTTGTATTGAATTATATTTACTTTTATATCACAAATATGTAGTAGATGAAAAAACTGCCCGTTGTATGCCCGAGTTGTGAGGCCCAACTTCAGGTGAAAACACTGTGTTGTGCTAGCTGTGCTACTACTGTGGAAGGTGATTTCAAACTGCCGGTATTGGCCCGACTCAACCCGGAAGAATTAAACTTTGCCCTCGCTTTTATCAAGTCAAGTGGCAGCCTGAAAGAAATGTCGGCTTTGCTGAATTTGAGCTACCCCACGGTACGTAATATGCTCGACGATTTGATTCAACAACTTCAAAAATTCGAAGATGAAAACGGCAAAAAATAAACTAATTACCTATCTCTTCTATCCGTATCAGTCTGTTGATGGCTGGAAAGCCATAAGTTGGGGGCTGGGCATACAGCTGCTGGCCACCCTCTTGGCTTATTTTATGTCGGGTCGGTTTGATGGTTTTCTCGATTATCATTTAGTTGATAATGCAACACTTTACCAGACAGCATTTGACCAGCTCATTAATGTATCTACGATGTTGCTCGTTTTTGGTGCAACCATCGCTTTGATTAGTCGGGGCCGGAACCGTGGGTCGGATCTAATTGGCTTACTCTTAATTGCCCGTGCACCGGTGGTTGTATTGCCCCTTTTAAACATAGGCGATTTTTTCCGGCAATTGACGCCACGCTTGCTCGCCGACGAAATGGCACTCAGCAAGCTGCCTAGTCCTGCGGAAAGTTTTATTTTACTCCTATTTTCTCTACTGGCTTTGTCCATATTTGTGTGGTGGCTGGTAATGCTCTTCCAAGTTTACCGTTTGCTCTTACATAAAACAGGCTTTGGTTATACCCTACTCTTTTTGGGATTGGTAGTCTTAGCCGAATACATATCAAAAAGTTTAATACTACTGCTAAACGTATGAAAAAGCTACTTCTCTTCTTGTATTTATTGGGTTTCGCTGGGCCTTTGTTTGCACAAAACTCACCTGTTGGCGACTGGTCGGGCTTACTTCGGGTAGAGGCCATTACGATTAAAATTGTTTTTCATGTGAAAGCAGAAGGAACAGCTTTCGCTACAACTATGGACAGTCCCGACCAAGCGGCTTACGATATTAAAGTATACAACACCCTCTGGAAAGCACCTACGCTGACCTTACAGCTGCCCGCCATGGAGTCGGTTTTTTACGGAGAAATGGCAGGTGATAGCATTACCGGGACATGGTCACAAGCAGGGCATTCCTTTGATTTGATTTTGCACCGAGAGAAAGCAGGCGAAACATCAGACACTTACCGTGGGGCTAAAATTCAAACACCACAGGGACCGTTTGACTACGACATCGAGGAAGTTAGTTTCAACAATAAGGCTGCGGGTATTCAATTGGCAGCAACACTTACCAAACCAAAAGGAGCCGGACCATTTCCTGTCGTGGTTTTGGTGAGTGGCTCGGGTCCACAAGACCGGGATGAGACCGTCGTGGGACACAAACCTTTTCACGTGCTGGCCCACGAATTTACCAAAAGTGGCCTAGCCGTTTTGCGCTATGACGACCGTGGTGTAGGTGAGTCGGGAGGTGTGTTTAAAGGCGCTACTACAGCCGACTTTGCCAGCGATGCCGCAGCTGCCTTGCGCTATGTGCGTAGTTTGGCTTTTGTACAAGCCAACAAAGCAGGCCTTATCGGACACAGTGAAGGCGGAATGATTGCTTTACTCTTAGCCAATGCCGACAACAAACCAGATTTTATTGTCACCCTCGCCGGACCAGGTATAGCGATTGACAACTTGCTGTTGTTACAAAGTCAAGCCATTTCGCTCACTTCGGGCATAGCGGATAGCACCATCGCACAAACGTTGGCTTTAAATGCGAAGCTCTATGCTATCCTAAAATCAGTAACCGATAGCAGTCAGGCACGCAAAATGCTCGAAAAGGAGTTTGTCGCCTTCCAAAAACAGCAAAAGCCAGGCAAACTTAGCAAGTCGGACAAAACGATGCTTAATAAGCAGCTTAACAGCTTGCTTGATCCTTGGTTCCGCTACTTCATACGCTTTGATCCAGTACCCCTCATCCAGCAACTGGATATCCCATTATATGCTACCAATGGTTCAAAAGATGTTCAAGTTACCGCCAACGAAAATCTGCGCAGCTTTATGGACAATCTAGATTATTTTAAATCGCCCCAAAGCCGGATACAGCAGTATATTGGGTTAAACCATCTGTTCCAAAGCGCAGAGAGCGGCTCGCCGCAAGAATATGGCAGCTTGCGAGAGACTTTTTCTCCGCAAGTGATGGCAGATATTATTGACTGGATATACGGTCTGAAGTGATTTAACTCCAAAAATGATTATCATGGAAAACGGAGGAGCGTAAATTTTTAGCCGGTTTTTAGACAGCATACTTGCATTGCCAAGTCGCTTACTTTGCTTTTAGAACAATGAACTGGACAGGCAGTTTTTATCGATAGCCGGTAACTATCGGTTGTCTACGGCGCTAGAAGACTTGGGCGATTTATCTAGCCTCAAAAGCTATTCTAAACCAACGAACAATCCTTTATTTATGGGAGGGCCCGAGTCCATGTATACGCTTAAAATATTCAATTTGCAGGGTCTTATGGTCTACGTTGAAACAATTACTGGCGAAATTCACAAACTTTCGGGAGCACTTATAAGCCAAGGTGATTCTACCGTGGAGCTACAACAAACCAATGGCCAGCGCAGCGTACAACGCCTGTTGAGCCAAAAATAAAGAGGAGGCCAGTCGAACGCTCCTCACTACAAACTGAAGTGTTGCCAAGGCTAAATCGGCTTTTTTGTTATTGAACTACCATAGAATGAAATTCCAACTGTAAATTACAGCATGTCGATACTTGTATACGGTGCCAACGGTTATACCGGGCGTTTGGTGGTGAAAGCTGCCGCTGATCAACAATTACCCATTATTCTTGCCGGGCGAACGGCCGAGCCGATTCACGCTTTAGCGAAAACCTATGGCTTTGAAAAAAGAGTTTTCGGCCTCGACGACCCTGCCCACTTAAAGTCTGCGCTGAAAGACATCAAACTTGTACTGAACTGTGCAGGTCCTTTTCCACGTACCGCGCCACAACTGGTAGAAGCCTGTTTAAGTTTAGGCATTCATTATCTTGACATCACGGGCGAAATTGCGGTATTCGAGTGGATAAAAACCTTGGATTCCCGTGCCAAAGCTGCAGGCATAGTGCTTATTCCTGGGGTTGGTTTTGATGTGGTTCCCACAGATTGCCTAACCAAAAAATTACATCACGACTTCCCCGAAGGCGATACGCTGGAATTGGCATTTATGAATTTAGGCGGCGGCATTTCGCATGGCACCTTAACCACCATGCTCACCAATCTTGGCAGTGGAGGTGCTATCAGAAAAGGGGGTAAAATAGTAAAACGCCCCTTGGCGCATCAGGGCAAAATAATAGACTTTGGTCTTAAAAAAAGACATTGCATCGTTATCCCATGGGGAGATGTAAGTACCGCACATTTTGGCACTGGCATCCCCAATATCATGGTATATTCGGCAGCACCCCGGAAATTTTATTACCTGCTTAAGCTGCAATCCCTACTGAATCCTGTTTTTCGTACCAAGTGGTTCCGAAAATGGGCACAAGCCAAAATTGACAAAAACATCGATGGTCCCACTGCCGAACAAAATCAGCATGGCCGGTCGTTGGTGTGGGCCAAACTCAGTGCGCCAGATGGTCGTTTTGTAGAGCAACGTTTCGAAGGCCCTGAATCCTACTGGCTCACCGCCCTTACTGCACTACAAGTTGCCCGAGAAGTATTGGCCAGTCCCGATTGCAGCGGCTATCAAACACCTGCCAGTTGTTTAGGGCCAGAATTAATCCTGCGTATAGCCGGGACGAAGTTTTTCTAAACCAAACGCGAAAGCCATTACCCCCAAACAGCCCACTACATTGTACCACAGGAAGGGTAAATCGCTGAAGAAAAAGAGGGCAAGTATGATGCTCTCCGACAACAATGCGCCAAAAAATACCGCCCTGCCACCTATCTTTTTCATAAAAAACGCCACCACAAAAATACCGAGTATAGTACCGTATACCAGCGAACCCAAAATGTTGACGGCTTCGATCAGCGTGCCTAGTCGGTTGGCAAACATGGCAAAAATAATGGCATAACAACCCCAGATCAAAGTACTCCATTTAGAAGCTTTGAGATAATGGGCATCGTCGCCATCGGTTTTGATGAGTCGTTTGTAAACATCTACCACCGTGGTACTCGCCAGTGCACTGAGCTCAGAGCTGGTGCTCGACATCGACGCCGAAAAAATGACCGATATAATTAATCCAATCAAACCGATAGGCAGAAAGTCGAAGACATAGGTCAGGAAAATATAGTTGGTATCGTTGGTGTCAGCACGGGGGTTTCCCTTGGTAATCCAGCCTTTGGCGGCGGCCCTACTTTCCTCTAATGCCGCCTGACCGGCTTGCAATTCAGCTGCTTTTTGCTCCAACAATTTGTCGTCGCCACTCTTGGAAGCTTCTACCAAGGCAAAAGCCTGTGTTTTACGTGCAGCATGCAGCTGGTTAAATCCAAGTTCCGTTTGGCGCAAGCTGTCGGCATACACGCCTTGCCGGGCTTCTTCGAGCACCACCCGGTTAAAAAAGACAGGTGGCGTTTGGAAGAGGTAAAACACAAAAACCATGGCCCCAACAAATAGTATGGCGAACTGCATGGGAATCTTCACCACACCATTAAATATTAATCCCATTCGACTTTGAGCAATACTCTGACCACCGAGATAACGGGCCACCTGACTTTGGTCAGTACCAAAATACGATAACATCAAAAAAGTGCCGCCTATCAAACCACTCCAGATGTTGTAGCGGTCGTTCATATCAAAACTAAAGTCAACAGCCTGCAGTTTTCCCAACTTACCAGCCAATTGCATGGCATCGCCAAACGCCACTTGCTCGGGCAGCATGGCTATCACCAAATAACCAGCGATAAACATCCCGCTCAAAATGATGGCCATCTGTGTTTTTTGGGTTCGGGCCACCGCTTGGGTACCGCCGCTCACTGTATATAAAATCACAATCAAGCCAATGGCCAAGTTCGTCCAATAAATATTCCAACCCAGCAAACTGCTTAGAATCAACGAGGGCGCGAATATGGTAAAACCCGCTGCCAGTCCTCTTTGGGTGAGAAAAAGCATGGCTGCAAGCGTTCGTGTTTTGAGGTCGAAGCGCTTTTCGAGAAATTCATACGCGGTATACACATTGAGTCGGTAATACAGCGGTACGGCAAACATGCTGAGAATAATCATGGCGATAGGCAAGCCGAAGTAGAACTGTACAAAACGCATCCCTTCGGTATAAGCCAAACCAGGTGCAGACAAAAAAGTAATGGCGCTCGCTTGGGTAGCCATAATACTTAGCCCAATCGTAAACCAATTCCTATCGCGGCCACGGAGATAATCCTCCATGCCCTTTTGTTGTCGGCTTTTCCAGGTGCCATAGGTCACAATTATAAGCTGCGACAAAAGCAATACTGTCCAATCGAGTATACTCATGCCCATGCCTCCGAAAACCAGTAAAACAACACAATCAAAAGCACCAAAAAGCCCAATAAAAGCCAATAGGCCTGCTTCCAACTTTTAATAAAACGAGGCATACCTGCGAGTGATTCTTCGTCGGTATCGGGTTTGTGGTCGGTCACGGCTTTTTAGTTTGTTTCGGTTGACGTGCTTCAATCAAATTCACCAACAAGCGGTACGCACCGGGAACACCGGCAGGTATCTCCCGAAAAAAACTTAGTCCAGTATAGATGTAAACACCTTGACCGAATTCGCCATACAAAAGCGCGCCATCGCTGTTCTTTTCACCGGGGTCGGCCATGCGCAACAGTGGCGTCATTTTTTTGTCCCAAGTGCCCGGGTAATATAAACCCCGCTCTTGTACCCAATTATCGAAATCGGCGGTTTGTATGCGGTTAGGCTGATTGAGCAACGGATGCTCGGGTTGGAGTAGGCCCACCGGACTTTCCTCGACCGTGGTTCTTTCGCGCGATAATTTTAGGTTGATGGGACCCAACTGATCCGTTACCAAACCTTGAGCGGTATTATATTGCTGAATCAACGTGCCACCGGCATGTACAAAGTCGAAAAGCAGTTGATTTTTCACGGCCAAAGCCGCCACTGTATTGTAGGCCCGAATGCCAGTGAGTATCACATCATATCGCTTTAAAAGCTCAGGACTGAGTTCGGAAACATCTACTACATCCACCACATAGCCTAGTTGACGAAGAGAAACCGGCAGGTCATCGCCGGCACCATCGATATAGGCGATCCGGCGGGGACTGGTTTTGAGCTCAATCAGATGTAAAGGGGCGGTGGCCTTGAGTAAAAGTGTTTGAACGGGTAGGTGTTTGTATTCGATGCGTGACAAACTACGGTCGAAACTCGAACTGCTCGTTCTAAGCACTGCCGAAATCTGACCCGAGCTTGCGTTTTTACCTGGTCGTACCTCAAAACGATACCGTTGTTCGCTGCCGTTGTTGGTGCCGCTTAATTCTACCTTTTCGGGTAGGCTTAACCAACCTTCGGGTAAATCTAAGGACAGCGTACCTTGGAGGTTAAGCTGTTGTTTTTGCACCACCACTTCGATGCTCACGGCTTTATACTCTCGTGAGAAATAGTGGCTGCGATCGAAAGCAAGGGTAACCGGAGGTAATACTTCCACCGGGCGGTAACGTTCGCCGTCTACCGGATCTGTCCAGCGATAAAGCACCGGTTCTGTCACCAGTATTTCGGCACTTTTACCCCCTGCAGTCACCCGATAGCTCACCTTAACACTGTAAGCTGCAGGATTTTCGGCCACGCCTACCCATTGCTGTTTTGGCAAGTCGAAAAAGCCAGCATCAAGCCGCTGGTTGAGCCAAAAAGGGCTACTGAATGGGACATCCTCAGCCACCATGAGGCGACGTTCATCAACTAACTTTTTGTTGCGCTCCAATGCCGTGACTTTGTTGTCTTGGGCGTCACTTTCGTAATGAAACGGCCAAAGGACATCGCCTTCCCAACGTACACTTTCCCAACTCACGTTGCTGCGGCTTACTTGAACAGGGCGACGCACCAAACTTTGCAACTTGACTCCCAAGCTGTCGCCTGTCGTATAGGTAAATTTTTCGGCAGTAGCTTCTTGCCAGATGCCGGCTGTTTCGGCAATGAGTTTTTCGAGTTGCAGTCGTTTTTCCTGCACATGGATGTTGTTTTTATCCATGGCGACCAACAACCGGTGCGCTTCCAGCAAATGGGGCAACATATTTTCGGGTTGACTGGCATCAAAAGCCGCTTCCGCTTTTTGTAAGGCAGCTAAGAAGGTTGTGCTGTTCTTTACCTTCGACCAGTCGGTGACCACACCTTCGAACAGTGACTTGAGCCCTGCTTTTCCGGCCAGTGGTTTGAGATATTCTATTTCTTCTCCCCGTTGGCGGGCAGCACCAAAGCCCTGACTTTTGTGCATTGACCGGCTTTCGGCGGCAATTTCGCCATAACCAGTGCCCAAAACGGAATTAAAACTACCCACAGAAACAGCCAGATAACCGGTTTTATCAAAATCTTCCCGCCCAAAAAACCACCAGCTGGTATTCCAGAACAAACTGGTAGTTGTCCAAGGCTGAACAAATTGTAATTGCTCCGGAAAACGTTTGGGATCGGCAGCAGCTGCAAAAGCATCTACCGCCAACTGTGCTGATGCGGTATGGTGACCATGGGTAGGTGCTGGCTCCGGATTAAAACGGGTAATGATGACGTCGGGTTGAAACTGGCGGATGACCCAAACCACATCGGCCAGGAGCGAGTCACGCTGCCATTTGGTGAAGGTTTCTTCTGGCGTTTTGCTATAACCGAAGTCGTTGGCGCGGGTAAAATATTGCCGGGCTCCATCCACCCTGCGCGCGGCCAGCAGCTCTTGGGTACGAATTACGCCCAAACCCTCACGCACTTCTTTGCCGATGAGGTTTTGTCCGCCATCCCCACGCGTAAGTGAAAGGTAGGCCGCTTCGACCTTTTGGTCGCGGGCCAGCCACGCCAGCAGGCGCGTATTTTCATCGTCGGGATGGGCGGCGATGTACAGTACCCGGCCAGTGACCTGCAGTTTACGCACCCCTTCCAATATTTCACCCGACGACAAATTGCGCGTCGGCCCGTAATTGGGCTGGGCATTCAAAGCAAATGAAAAAAATAGCAAACAGCAGCTGAGCAGGATTCCGGCAGACTTAATCATAGGTCTAAGTAAAGAAATGATGAGGATTTTTGTAGGTATTTAAGGTTTTTTCATGCTTAAACCTTCATTTTTTAAACAAGAACACCAGAGGAAAAGCGACTTGCTTCTCCCCTGGTGTGTGTAATTCAGCTGGGCTGATTATTTCTTTTTGGCCGGTTTGGCCTTGTTCCACTCTGCAATTTTGGTAGCAATATCGACTTTATAGACATCATAAAAACCACTTGGCTCCGCTTCGCCAATACGTTTAGCTTCAGTAGCTGCGGCGAGTGCTTCGGCTGGTTTATCGTTGGCAGCGAAGGCCAGCGACTGGATATAATGGCCGAAAAAATGTTTGTTGTTCAGGCTAACCGCCCTGTTGGCATACTTCATCGCATCGGCAGAAGAACCATTGTTTTCGATCAAATAACGGGCTGCGCTGGCATAGTTCATCCACTCGCTTGCACTGTTACGGAAGTATTTATCGAGACCACTCATTGCCAATTCATTGGTGCTGATGGTCACGGGGAAGCTGATTTTCACTTTTTCCCATTTCAACATCACAGCTGCTTCGTTGTCGCTGACGTAGTTGATATAATAGCTCAAACGCTCCTTGGTCTCGGCCAATTTTTCGACTTTAACCGTAAAACGAGCTATATCCAAATCCTGCTTATACGCGGTAGAGCCCCACTGATTGGCGTTCGAGTTGATGATGACCGTCCATTCCGACTCACCTGGAATGGTAAACAAGGCATATTTACCTGCTTTTACTGCTTGTCCACCCACCATAACGTCGGTGCTGAAATGAATTTCGGTAGCGGAATTGGCACCACTGCGCCATACTTTACCGTAGGCTTCGAGTCCGCCGAAAATAGTGCGGCCTTTTACTGCGGGGCTGCTATAAACTATGCTGATTTCGGTAATGCCCACCGTTTGCATCACCGATGCTTTAGGAGACGGTTGTGGGAGACTTAATTGCGCAAAAGCTACGGCTGTAAAGCTCAAGCTCAAGAATAAGGCAAATAATTTTTTCATAAATGTGATTTTGATGTTTAACCAAAGATAGTGTTCCATCAGAAGTATCTGTCAGATTTTTGCAACTTAATGATGGGTTAACAGCTGGTATTTTCTGAAAAACTGCTTAAATCTATCCGCAAATTGTTCATTTTTGGGGCATGGAATTCATCATCGTAGAACCCCAAGTGGAGGCGCACATCGCGCTCATACGTTTAAACCGCCCCAAAGAACTGAACGCGCTCAATCTCGAACTAATGGGCGAGATAAGAGATACCCTCAAAATGCTGGACCAGGATGATCATGTTCGGGTAATCATAATTACCGGCAACGAGCGGGCATTTGCTGCTGGCGCGGATATCAAGCAGATGGCAGGGCGTAATGCAGTAGATATGTTGAAAATAGACCAATTTTCGACCTGGGACCAAATCAAAAAAACCAAAAAACCCATTATCGCAGCTGTTTCTGGCTTTGCTTTGGGTGGCGGGAACGAGTTGGTGATGCATTGTGATATGGTGGTAGCTTCCGAAACGGCGATGTTTGGTCAGCCAGAGATCAAAATTGGCGTTATGCCCGGAGCTGGAGGCACGCAACGTTTGCCACGTGCGGTAGGCAAAGTTAACGCCATGGAAATGGTGCTCACTGGCAAATTTATCAATGCCGAACGGGCTTATCAGTTGGGTTTGGTGAACAAAGTGGTGCCGGTAGAACTATATCTCGAAGAAGCCCTGAAAATGGCGCGGGAAATTGCCCAACTCTCCCCTATTGCCGTTCGCCTCGCCAAAGAAGCTGTGCTGAAAGCCTACGAAACACCTTTGAGTGAAGGCCTAGAATTCGAACGCAAAAACTTTTACCTCCTTTTCGCGACCGAAGATCAGAAAGAAGGCATGGCGGCATTTGTGGAGAAACGGCCCGCGAAATTTAAAGGGGCTTAAATTTCTACAAGGCAACGGCCAAATACTTTATAAGCTACCCACCTCGAAGGCCAGGCAAAGCACTTTTCTTTGCAAAATCTGCGTTAAAAAATATCGCGCAACAACAGTTTTAGCTAAACAAACCGTCAGCCAAGTTTAGGAAAAGACAGCGGGCCAACCTTATAACCTTAAAGCTTTAGCGCTTTACAACTCAACTAAGGTACTTCGCCACAATCGGCATACGCCTACCCATCCCAAAAGCTTTGATGCTTACCCGTAAGATTGGTGGGGTTTGGTGCCGCTTGTATTCGTTCATGTTTACAAGTCGCATCACTTTTTGAACCACCTCAGCGGCAAAACCAGCTTCGATGATTTGAACTGGCGCTTGCCTTTCTTCGATATAACGAAAAAGGATTTGATCGAGGAGCTCATAATCTGGCAAGCTGTCGCTGTCTTTTTGGTCGGGCCGAAGCTCAGCAGATGGCGGCTTGGTGATGATATTGTCGGGTATAATTTCTTTTTCCCGGTTGATGTAGCGGCAAAGCGCAAAAACCTCAGTTTTGTATAAATCACCAATAACCGATAAACCACCGCACATATCGCCATATAAGGTGCCATAACCCACCGCCAACTCACTTTTGTTGGAGGTATTAAGCAGGATGTAGCCCAGTTTATTGGTATAAGCCATCAGCAACATACCCCGTATGCGCGACTGCAGATTTTCTTCGGTGATATTTGCAGCTAAACCAGAAAAGGGCTCGGCGAGTGTAGTTTCATAGGCCTCAAAAGCCTTTTCGATAGAAAGTATATCGTAGCTGACGCCTATATTTTTGACCAACGCCAACGAATCGGCTATGCTGTGATCGCTTGAATAGCGCGAGGGCATGAGCAGACAATGAATATTTTCGGCACCCAACGCCTGTGCAGCCAGAACCGCAACCAGTGCCGAATCAATTCCCCCCGATAAACCGAGTATGGCTTTTTTGAAGCCAAGTTTGCCAAAATAATCCTGTATGCCGAGGGTCAAAGCAGCAGAGATGTCCTCCATTGTATGGGTAGGCGCAAGTGCTGTTGTTTTGGTGGTCAATGCGCCCATATCCACTATCGCAAAATCTTCTTCAAATTTTTTGAGTTGAACAACAGATGCGCCATCCTTACCTAGAACCATAGATTTTCCATCAAAAATCAGTTCAGTTTGGGCACCGATATGATTTACATAGACGATGGGCAATTGATATTTGCGGGCATTTTCGCCCAGCACATACAGTCGTTCGGCTTGTTGGTGGGCTGAAAACGGGCTGGCGGCTATATTCACAATAAAGTCTGGTTTTTCCAGGATGAGCTCATCCATAGGTGAATGCGGATAGAGGGTGTACTGACCTATATTCCACAAATCCTCGCAAATAGTTAGCGCAATTTTCTGGCCTTTGAAATGGAGTACGCGACTGCTTTTGGCTGGCTCGAAATAACGGTATTCATCGAATACATCGTAAGTAGGCAATAGCGACTTCGCCACGACCTGTTTCACCCTACCATCTTCCAGCAAAACAGCGGCATTGTAGAGCTTTTTACCTTGATTTAATTGGTTGTAGACCGGCACGCCCACGATGGCAGCAATGCCAACGCAAGCCGTTGCTAAACGATCGACGGCCGTTTCGCACAGCTGCAGAAAGTGCTCAAATTCGAGAAAATCTCGGGGTGGATAACCACAAACCGCCAATTCCGCAAATACGACTAAATCGGCTTCACCGGCTTTCGCTTGGGCAATCGATGCCAGCATTTTTTCGGTATTCAGCGAAAAATTGCCGGTATGATAGTTATTCTGCGCAAGCGCTATTCGCATAGACTAGAAAAATAAGCCCAGCTGCAAGCCCATATAAGGTGCGCGCCCCGAAATTTCAGGGCCACCAAAATGATCTGAGAAAGGATTGTTAAACCGCAATCCTGCCACGATGTGGGTGTTACCACTCACCAGGTATTCCACACCAGCACCCATCAATATACCCATACGTAATCCCGACAAATCATCGTTAGTTGTTACGCCACCAATCACTTCATCTTCGGAGCGGTTTACGAAAAAATATTCATCCGGATCGAATAAGGGAGCGCCATTTTTAATCATGGCTTTGGCTTGCAATAAAAAGCCCACTTCTAGGCCAAATATGCCGTAAAAGCGAAGTGCACCCATTTGGTTCGTCCGCATTTTTATCGCCACCGGTATTTCGAGATACTGCGCCCTGTAGCTGTAATTTACATTGTAAATTTTCTGTTGATTGCTGCCCGGCACACCATTTTTGCGGTAGGTATTTGAATCGAGCGACACAAAATGGGACAACTGGGTAATCGACAAGCCAGAATGAAACATATAGTTTTCCGTTAGCTTGTATTCTGCCATTAATCCGTAGGAGAAACCAAAACCCGCCGACTCGGCGTTTAACAAACGATTTTGCGGCGAAACCCAACTGAAATTGGGTGAAAACTGTAGTCCAAAACGCAAACGTTCATATTCTGTTTGAGCATCCACACTTTGAAATGCGAGCAAGCTTAGACCGAGCAACGCGAATAATCGTTTCATAAGTTCAGTATCTATTCAAATAGGTAGGATCAAGTGTAACTTTACACCGTCAATACATGCTACAATAATGGTGAAAAACAAGGGAAAACGGAAATGGTACTTGCTAACAGCGGCTGTGTTAATCGTTGCTAGCTCATTTTATTTGATGCTACGCCGCAAAACCGTTAGCAACGTTCCGCCGCCCGATATCACAGTTGAATTCCGCACCCAACGTTTTGATCAGGCTTTGTGGGAAAACCGGCTGGAATTAAACACCGCTGCCGATAGTTTTAAAGCAGTTTTTTCCGACTTCCTCCCCTTTTATGCAGAACAATTGGTGGCTGTAAGCCGAGCCAACGACCCTGACCTCTACCGCAACCTCAGCGCCTTTTTACAAGACCCCTACATTGATACCGTTTACCGCGATGTATTGGCCCGTTACCCAGATTTCAAGGCCATCGATGCCAACTTTGACGCAGCCTTTCGTTTTTATAAAGCAGCCTTCCCAAACGCGCCAGTTTATAATATCATCACGCTAGTAAGTGGTTTTAAATACAAAATCGCATTAATCGACAGTGCCGTCCTCGTAGGGCTGGATTTGTATATGGGTCCTGACTATACGTATTACCCGATGGTCGATTTTATGACTCTTTACCTCATGCGCCGACTTTCGCCTGAACATATTGTGCCGGATGCTATGCAGCTCATTTTGGAAGACTTGTTGCCTGTGCAAAGTAATACCACCCAATTGTTGCACCGCATGCTGGAACAAGGCAAGGTGATGTATGCCCTGGAACAAATTCTACCCAATACACCAGATAGTTTGATATACGGTTATAGCAGCACACAAATGGACTGGGTAGTCCAAAATGAAAGAAATATCTGGGCGTATATGCTCAACCGCGACATCCTTTTTACCTCCGATTTAGGCGAGCTTACTCGTTTCATGAACGATGGCCCATTTACCAATGGTTTACCCGAAGAGTCACCGGCTAGGCTCGGTCCTTTCATCGGTGCGCGTATCATCGCTTCCTTTATG
>JBDNIH010000232.1:0-9503 GCA_041688385.1 Bacteroidia bacterium | reverse complement strand
AGGTCGGTATCGAGTAAATACAGCGGTATACGGCCCACTTCTATTTTCCATACCCGTGCATTTAACGTACGACCGGGCAGTTGGATATTGATAACTACCCAGTTTCCTTCGGCATTTTTCACTGGTAATACGGGGAGAAAACTGAATTTTTGCGGGTTATAGCTAGCGATTTGTTCTCCGCCATAACTCAAACTTTGTTTGAAGTAGCCATAGCGGTACAACAAACCTATACCAATCACATCGTGGTTACAGTCGCTGGCTTCTTTGAGATAATCGCCTGCGAGCACCCCCAAACCACCTGAATACAGTTTAATCACCGAGTGTAAGCCGTATTCCATACAGAAGTAGGCAATTTTCGGCGTATGGGCTGCTTTTGGGGTATTCATATATGCCTCGAATGCACTGTACACCTGCTGGAGTCGGGTATTAAACTTTTTATCTGCTGCCAGTGCCCGATACTGCTGAAGCGATAACATTTCCAATAAAGAAACCGGGTTGTGCTGTGATTTCTCCCACATTTCGGCATTTATCGAAGCAAACAAGGCTTGTGCTTCGACATTCCATGACCACCAAATATTACGAGACAATTTCTGCAGATTTTCAAGCTGTTCGGGAACTGCTGAACGTACCAAAATACGTTTCCAAATAGGGTCGTTGTTTTTAGGATGCATAATTTGTCGCTGATAAATGAGGGCGTGTGGTAAAAGTAGTGAAAAACGATGTGGCTAAGGTGGATGCACTGACGCGATTGATGGGCGGCTTTTGCAGCTTTTGGTTTAGGCTGCACCGCTTACCAGCCAGCAACTCGGAAGAGCACGCGAAAGCAGCGTGAATCTCAGAAATTTATAAAATTTCGTAGCTAGCCGCGGCTGTTTTTAGGGGCGCGTGACCAGCCGCCAAGTCACAAACTTTCCACGGTCGCTGATCCAGCCTTGGTGAGAGGCTAAGAGATAATAATCTAACCCTAGGTCCTGAAAGGCATCCCAGTCTTCGTCGTTAAAGACGAGCACAGCCGCTTTATTCCCATCTAGTATTGCTTCCCAAGATTCAATGGTAAAAGCCTCTTGGTAGTCGTAGCCCTGTAACGCCACATAATACGGCAAAGAAGGTAACTGAAAATTGCGGGTGAAATAAACGGTGGTATTTTGGGGTAACTCGGTGCTGATGGTTTGCGCGACGGTTTTGGTAGCACCACGCAAGGGCTCCATGCCTGGCAATATAAACAACCAAGCGCCCAACAAAAAGCCAAATGTTTGGGTGAGTATGCCAGCCACTACCTTGTCGTAATTAGAACTCCAAGCTTGAAAAACCACCCATACGGCTATCAACACTACCCCCAATCCAATCAGTACGGCAACCAGCACTACCCCGCTACTTACCAAAGGCTTTACGGCTATGGGTAGGGCAACGGCAATGAGCAACCACAGGAAACCGTATAAGGCCATGCCAATTTTAAGCGTGAGTTCGTTTTTAAAGGCCTGTTCTTTCAAACGAACCGCCGTGCGGCCGAGCAACAACGCCAATGCCGGATAAGCGCCTATGGCATATGCCGGTAGCTTGCTGCGCATGATTTCGTAAATAAGCCAGCCACTTACCAACCAAACAACGAGATACAAATCGGTTTTGTCGGTATTACGGAATTTGAAATTGACCAACAAGTCGCGGAAAGCTTTCAAAAGCAACAGCGACCAAGGCATAAAGGCAATAAGCAGGGTGAACAGGTAGTAGCCCGGAGGACCGGTCTGCCCCAATACTTCGCCGCCCACCCGACTGAAAGTATACCAGTCAATCATCCAACGAATGAATACACCGCCGTCGGTTTGCCAGGCCAGTCTGCCCCACGCCAACAAGGGCACAGCCGCCAACGGAAACAAAAACCAGGGATGAAAAAATACCCAGCGGCGGCGGTCGTTGTGAAACAACAGCAACAAACCGAGCATGCCGAAAGTCAAGATCAACACTGGCGGGCCTTTGACGAGCAAGGCGCCAGCTACGCCCAGCACAAACCACCAACGGTCTTGTTTTTCGCCGGTATGGAAATAATTCACCAAGGCCAGCGCAGCCATCGTCTCAAAAAAAAGAAGCATACCATCTGTGACTGCAATTTTTACCAGATGCGGGAGAAACAAATTGGCCAGCAAAATCACCGAAGCCGCCAAGGCAGTTTCGCGCCCAAAGGTGCGCCGGCCTTGCCAGCCTACCCACAAGGCGGTGCCCATAATACTGAATAATGCGGGTAAGCGTATCGCCCATTCCCCAAAACCAAAAATCAGGTTGCTGACGGCTATGCTCCAAAAATAGAGGGGTGTTTTCCGATGAATTTCGCTCCAGCTGAAGTCGGGCACCAGCCAATCGCCGGAATGAATCATATTCCATGCAAAGGCGGCATAGGCCGATTCGTCCTGGTCCCAAACGCTTAGCCAGCAGCCTGCGAACAAAGCCAGCCCCCCAAGTACGTACACCAAGGTCAAAAAACGCGGTTGTGCTAGGAGCTGCTTAAACATCTTTGAGTTTTACGGCTAATTAAGCCAGTTGTGCCAAGGCTTTGTTCATCTCCACCTCACCAGCAATAAGTTGCTCCACCGCATCGAGCGCAACCCGCTCCTGCTGCATGCTATCGCGATAGCGGATAGTGACGGTATTGTTTTCGAGGCTTTCGTGGTCGATAGTGATACAAAATGGTGTGCCCAAGGCATCCTGGCGGCGGTAACGTTTGCCGATGCTGTCTTTTTCGTCGTATTGGCAATTAAAACGCAGCTGCAGCTGCCGCATGAGCTCGCGGGCTTTTTCGGGCAGGCCGTCTTTTTTTATCAGCGGTAACACCGCCACTTTTACGGGTGCAAGCACCGGCGGTATGCGTAAAACAACCCTTTCGCTCCCATCCTCTAGCTTTTCTTCTTGGTAAGCACGACTCAATACCGCCAAAAAGAGGCGGTCGAGGCCCAAAGAAGTTTCTACCACATAAGGCACATAACTTTCGTTGGTTTCTGGATCAAAATAGCGGAGTTTTTTGCCGCTGTATTGTTCGTGAGCGCCCAGGTCGAAGTCGGTGCGGCTGTGTATACCTTCCAGTTCTTTGAAGCCAAAAGGGAATTCAAACTCAATGTCGCTAGCGGCATTTGCATAATGGGCGAGCTTGAGGTGGTCGTGAAAGCGGTATGCGCTTGCCGGAAAGCCGAGAGAACGGTGCCAGGCCATCCGTTTTTCTTTCCATAGGTTGTACCACTCCATTTCGGTGCCAGGGCGGACAAAAAACTGCATCTCCATTTGCTCAAATTCACGCATGCGGAAGATGAACTGGCGGGCGACGATCTCGTTGCGAAATGCTTTGCCGGTTTGGGCGATGCCAAAGGGAATTTTCATCCGGCCGCTTTTCTGCACGTTGAGGAAATTCACAAAAATACCTTGCGCCGTTTCGGGACGGAGGTATATTTTGCCAGATTCACCACTCACAGCACCCATTTCGGTACTAAACATGAGGTTAAACTGGCGAACGTCAGTCCAATTGCGGGTACCGCTAACCGGACAGACGATCTCAAGATCGAGTATCAACTGGCGGACCTCATCGAGTTTATTTTCTTCGAGGGCCGCCTTAAACCGGGTATTGATGGCGTCGATTTTCTCCTGATTGCGGAGCACATTGGGGTTGGTGGCCACAAACTGCGCTTCATCGAAAGTTTCGCCAAAACGGCCACGGGCTTTTTCGACTTCCTTATTGATTTTGCCTTCAATTTTTGCAATATGCTCTTCGATGAGCACATCGGCACGGTAGCGTTTTTTGCTGTCTTTGTTGTCGATGAGCGGGTCATTAAACGCATCCACATGGCCCGATGCTTTCCAGGTGGTGGGGTGCATAAAGATGGCTGCATCAATGCCTACGATATTTTCGTTGAGCTGCACCATGGCTTTCCACCAGTATTCGCGAATGTTTTTTTTGAGCTCGGCACCCATTTGGCCGTAGTCGTACACCGCCGAGAGGCCGTCGTAAATCTCACTCGAAGGGAAAACGAAGCCGTACTCTTTGGCATGGGCTATTACATTTTTGAAAATATCGTCGGCATTCATGGGCGCAAAGATAAGAGGCGATGCCGAACCCCGGTCTTAGTCGGCTTCTTCATCCTCATTTTCGGTCAACAACGGCTGGCGATTCAAATAAAATAACCCCAGTCCCCCAGCGAGTACCGACGATACCAATATCCCCAGTTTGGCCTCTAAGCGGTAGACTGGAGTAGTTAAAGCCAGCTCGGTGATGAACAACGACATGGTAAAGCCGATTCCCGCTAACAACGCCACGCCATAAATATGTGGCCAGCGGGCGCCCTTGGGTAGGCGCGCAATTTTAAGCCATACCAGCAGTCGGCACACGCCGGCAATGCCTATAAATTTGCCGACGACCAAACCTATCATCACACCCAAACTTACAGGGCTAATGATAATACTCCAGAAGTCACCGGTTATCTCCACCCCAGCATTCGCCAAGGCAAAAAGTGGCATAATAACAAAGGAGATAAAAGGGTGCAGCGCGTGTTCGAGCTTCTGCAAAGGTGTTTCGGCGTTTAAGTTGGCCACCTTCATCCGTTCAATGAGATGTTGTTGCTCGCCCGTAAGAAAGGGGTTGCCGTTGGGCTCGCTGAGTTCAAAACGGCCCATTAACGCCCGCATACGAAGCATAAACTGCGCTTCATTTATTTTTGCCCGCCCCGGTATGGACAAAGCTGCGAGTACCCCTGCGATGGTAGCGTGTATGCCCGACAATAAAAAAGCTGTCCAGAGTCCGCCTATGCCTAAAATGGCGTAAAAGGTTGTTGACCGTACCCCGGCACGATTGGCTGCCAACAAGGCAAACAAAAAGCCGGCACCTAAAAGCAGGTTATCTAAGGAGATGTTCGACGTATAGAAAAAAGCGATAACGAGCACCGCGCCCAAGTCATCCACAATGGCCAAGGCGGTGAGGAATATTTTAATGCTGAGCGGGACCCTTTTACTCACGAGCGACAACAATCCCAGCGAAAAAGCAATGTCGGTAGCCATAGGAATACCCCAACCGCCTTCAGCCCGCGTGCCACCGGTAAAAAGGAGATACATGAGCGCCGGCACCAACATACCCCCGAGGGCGGCGCCTATGGGCAAAATACTTTGTTTGACCGTCGACAATTCGCCGGCAAGCACTTCTCGTTTGATCTCTAACCCTACCGTGAAAAAGAAAATTGCCATTAAACCGTCGTTGATCCAATGGTGCAGGTTTTCGTCGAGGGTGAAACTGCCAAAAGTAACCGTAAAATGGGTTTCCCACAGGTCGAAATAACTTTCCTTCCAAGGTGAGTTGGCCCAAATCAAAGCTATAAGTGCTGTAAAAAAGAGTAGAAATCCGGCATTGGATTCGTTTTTGCCTAGCGTACGCAAGGGCTTAAGTATACGGTCGATGGGTGATTTAGGTACTTTATGATACATTTCAGGCGTTTTAAACGGAAGCGTGCTGGTTGGGAATTAACTGCGAATAGCCTACACAATACCCAACACTTCTGCTTCTTTTTTGGTATTTTTGAATCGATGACCATTCCGCTTTCACTTCCGAAATATAGACATTTTGCCGCTTTGGTCGTGACTGTACTCTTATGTTTAACCCAAGTTTCGCAGGCGCAAAAGCAATTTTCGGTACAGAAAAAAAAAGGTGGCAGCGTAAAATTTTTTGAAGGCAATCGGGTACAAATCCGAGAAGATGAAACGGGCCGTTGGATTAAAGGCGAGTTGGAATTTATTGAACAAGACACCTTGATTGTAGCAGGCAACAAGCTTGGCATTGCACAAATTGATGCCGTTCGTGTTTATAAACCCTTTTTACTTGGCAATGGCTACATCCTCATGACAGGTGGAATACTGTGGCCAGGCATCGTCATAATCAATGGTTTACTTGCCAAGGTGCGTCCTTTGATAACACCTGGGGCCATCGTAGGATCGGCCCTGATGCTTGGAGGCGGCATCGCCATGACCCAGCTTGGCAAACGCACCTATCGCATGGAAAAAGGCCACCGTTTGTTGGTCACCGAATTTAAATTTGTGGCACCCAACGACAGCCTCCCTGCAACCAACACCCCATGAGTAACGCCGAAACACCCTTACAACAGGTTTTAGATGAAAACGGCAAACCTGCCAGTCCGTTATTACCTGCCGAGGTCAAAAATTTCCTGATTGATATCGACGGCACCGTCTGTGAGGATGTGCCGAACGAGGAGCCTGAGCGGATGCGCAACTGCGCGCATTTCCCAGATGCACTTGACATCTGCAATAAATGGTATGAAGAGGGCCATATCATTACCTTTTTTACCAGTCGCACCGAAGATTTACGTGAGGTAACCGAATATTGGCTCCAGTTAAAAGGCTTTAAATACCATGGGTTGCTCATGAACAAACCACGTGGCGGCAATTACCATTGGATTGATAACCACCTCGTCCGTGCCACCCGTTACAACGGTAAATTCACCGATTTGGTGAAAATGACCAAAACCATAGAGGTTTTTAAACGCTAAATTTGACAGCGGCTAAACGGCAAACATCAGCAGCAGCAACGTCAGCAAAGCCGGTAATCCCTGCACAAAAAAGATGGTGCGCTGCACTGAAAACCCCCCATAAATGCCTGCAGCGGCCACACAGCCAGCAAAAAATACGCTGAGTTGTTTGGCAAACTCCGGATCGTGCGAAAACATCGCCCAAACCAATCCTGCAGCTAAAAAGCCATTGTAGAGGCCTTGGTTGGCCGCCATCGACTTAGTTTTGCCGAAAAACTCCTTCGGAAAACCCCGAAAAACCTGGGGGGCGTAGGTGGTCCAAGCAAACATTTCGAGCCAGAGAAAGAAAAAATGCTGGAGAGCCATGAGGCCGAGGAGAAGACTTATCGTGGTTTGCATATTTAAAGCTAATAAAAATGCGTTATGCAATCGGCTGCAAATCAGTAATTCGGCAGATGTTGTCTAGCTCGTACGTCCTTTAAAGCATAAACAAGGCCGCTGAAAAAATGAAATGCACTTATATTCGTAACCATGTGGCTAATCCGTATTGTCGTACTTCTTATTTTACCCTTCGCTGTTTTGGCACAAAAAAATGCCGCTAAATTTGATATTCAAGGCCACCGGGGTGCACGGGGTTTGATGCCCGAAAACACCATACCAGCTATGCTCAAGGCCTTGGAGCTAGGTGTAACCACACTCGAACTCGATGTGGTAATCACTGCCGACCTTCAAGTCCTTGTATCGCACGAAAGCTGGATAAATGCCGACATCTGTCTCGATAGCAACGACCGTGAAATGAGCAACAGCCGAGGTAAACAGCTCAATATCTACCAACTCCGTTACCTCGATATCACGCGTTTTGATTGTGGCAGCAAAAAAGTAAGTCGCTTCCCTGAGCAGGAAAAACGCCCAGTACACAAACCGTTGCTCGACGACCTCATCCAAGCATGCGAACGCTATACCCGAGAGCGCCGTCTGCCGCCGGTGCGTTACAATATCGAAATCAAATCGAGCCCCGCCGGCGACCGCAAAGACCATCCGCTTCCAGATGATTTTGCTGAGCTCGTTTTACGCGTGCTATACCAAAGAAATATCGTCGAACGCACTACCATACAATCCTTCGACATCCGCCCGCTCCAATACCTGCACCAGCTAAATGCTCCTGTGAAGCTGGCCTATCTCACCGAAGATGACGAAGAATTAGCCGCCATCACCAAAAAACTCGGCTTCATCCCAGATACGTATAGCCCGGAGTATACGCGCGTAGACAAAGAGCTAGTCGTTGCCTGCCACGCGCTTAATATGCTCCTGATTCCTTGGACGGTCAATGAAAAAGCCGACATGGAAAAACTGCTTAAAATGGGGGTTGACGGGCTCATTACCGACTATCCCGATCGGGCGGCCGAAGTTTTACGTGGCGTCACCGAAAATTAATCCGACGAAGCAAGGTCGTCTCGTTGAATTGTGTAATTTTGTGCGGCAAATAAGCTCTTTGTTTGCCGATGTTAGATTTCTCTCAAAAGTTCGTGGGTGAGGCCCTTACCTACGACGACGTATTACTCGTCCCAGCCTATTCCGAGGTACTTCCCCGCGATGTTGACATCTCCTCCCAGTTCACCCGGAATATCCGTGTGAATGTGCCTATCGTTTCGGCTGCCATGGACACGGTAACCGAATCGGCCCTTGCCATTGCCATGGCCCAGGAGGGCGGCATTGGCATGTTGCATAAAAACATGAGCATAGAGGCCCAAGCCCGCGAAGTACGCCGTGTAAAGCGCTCAGAAAGTGGTTTGATTGTCGATCCTATCACCCTCCACCAAGACGCCACCCTTGCCGAAGCACTGGAGCTGATGAAAGAGAACAAAATCGGCGGTATTCCCATCATCGATGGCGACCGCAATTTGGTGGGTATACTCACCAACCGCGATTTACGCTTCGAAAAAATACTCAGTCGCCCGGTCTCGGAAGTTATGACCAGCGCCCGCCTTATCACCGCCAAAGAAGGTACCTCCCTGAAGGAAGCCGAGGGCATCCTACAAGAACACAAAATCGAAAAACTGCCGGTTGTCGATAAAAACAACAAACTCATCGGCCTGATCACTTACCGTGATATCCTCAAAATCAAAGATTATCCGCATGCCAGCAAGGACAACCTTGGCCGCTTGCGTGTAGGCGCTGCGGTTGGTGTAACTGCCGATATGCTGGAGCGGGTAGCTGCTTTGGTGTATGCAGGGGTGGATGTTATTACGATTGATACCGCCCACGGTCATTCTTTGGGTGTAATTAATGCGCTCAAACAAGTAAAAGCCGCTTATCCCCAACTCGAGGTGGTGGTAGGAAATATTGCCACTGGTGCCGCTGCTAAAGCGCTGGCCGATGCTGGTGCAGATGCAGTGAAAGTGGGTGTTGGCCCGGGTTCGATATGTACCACCCGGGTCGTTGCCGGTGTAGGTATTCCCCAGCTTACTGCCATTTTTGAAGTCGCCCAGGCCCTTAAAGGCACAGGTGTTCCCCTCATTGCCGATGGTGGCATCAGGTATACCGGCGATATCGTCAAAGCCCTCGCAGCTGGTGCCGGTACCATTATGGCGGGTTCCTTGTTTGCGGGTGTGGAAGAATCGCCAGGCGAGACCATCATTTACGAAGGCAGGAAGTTTAAGTCGTACCGCGGCATGGGCTCCATTGAAGCGATGAAAGAGGGTTCTAAGGACCGTTATTTCCAGGATGCCGAAGATGAGATCAAAAAACTAGTGCCTGAGGGTATTGTTGGCCGCGTGCCTTTCAAGGGCAAATTAGCGGAGGTGATGTACCAGTATATTGGTGGTTTACGCGCAGGTATGGGTTATGTGGGAGCACGTACCATGGCAGATTTGCAAGAGGCGCATTTTGTGCGCATCACAAATTCGGGCATACGCGAAAGTCACCCGCATGGCGTAACCATCACCCGCGAGGCCCCCAATTATACACGCTAGCGCTTGTGCGGGCGCTTTGCGCCGT
>JBDNIH010000041.1:0-8257 GCA_041688385.1 Bacteroidia bacterium | reverse complement strand
CTCGCTCTGTTAGGTCGCCCCATTAAAGGGCACGTAATTGCGTCTAAACCAGGACATGCAGGTAATGTAGGTTTCTGCAAAAATCTCAAACTAAGTCTCAAGAAAAAACCGTCGAAATACGACATCCCACGTTACGATCCGCTGGCTGAACCTGTTTTTGATATCAACAAAATCATGGAGTTTCTTCCGCATCGTTATCCATTTTTATTGGTAGATAAAATTACCGAGCTCAGCACTACCCATGTAGTAGGGATAAAAAATGTGAGCATGAATGAACCCCACTTTATGGGGCACTTTCCGAATAATCCTGTTATGCCAGGTGTACTGTCAATCGAAGCCATGGCCCAAACTGGGGGTATACTGTGTCTTAGTTTAATGGACGATCCAAGCGGTTATTGGACTTATTTCCTAAAGATTGACAATGCAAAATTTAAAGATAAAATAGTCCCTGGTGACACTTTGATCTTTAAATTGGTACTCAAAGAACCTATTCGCCGTGGCATCTGCCAGATGTATGGTCAGGCGTTCGTAGGAAACCGCCTTGTTTTAGAAGCCGACCTGATGGCACAACTAGTTAAGAAGACAAATCAATGAACCAACCACTAGCATCAATCCACCCCGACGCAAAAATTGCCGCCGACGTTGTCATTTCTCCATTTGTGACCATTGAAGCTGATGTTGAAATCGCTGAAGGCTGTTGGATTGGCTCAAATGTGACCATTTTTAATGGTGCGCGTATTGGCAAAAACGTAAAAATTTATCCCGGTGCTGTCATATCAGCTGCTCCTCAGGATTTAAAATATCAAGGCGAACAAACCTTTACCTACATCGGCGACAACACCATCATTCGTGAATGTGTTACTGTAAATAGAGGCACACGCGATCGTATGAAAACCGTGGTAGGCGAACATTGTTTACTTATGGCCTACTCTCATGTTGCCCACGATTGTATCGTTGGCAACCATGTTATATTGGCAAATCTAGCAACGTTAGCTGGCCATATTTTGGTCGAAGATTGGGCCATACTCGAAGGTATGGTGGCCGTACAGCAGTTTGTGACTGTAGGTGCCCACTCCTTCGTAGGCGGCGGTTCACTTGTCCGTAAAGATGTGCCTCCTTTCGTTAAAGCGGCCAAAGAACCCCTTTGTTTTGCTGGTGTAAATGTAATCGGTATGCGCCGACGTGGTTTCAATGAGGACATGATTCGCCAGGTAGAGGATATTTACCGTATTATTTATGTGCGTGGCTACAATATCTCCAAAGCCTTAGACATAGTAGAAAGCGAAATCGCTGATTCTACCGAAAAAACCAGGATATTAGACTTCATCCGGTCATCGACTTATGGCGTGATCAAAGGTATGATCGAATGAAAAGCGGGGTCGGATTACGACTCCAACATGCCGGTAAACGATTTAACCGAGACTGGATATTCCGTGAATTGGCGCTAGATATAGTTTCTGGGCAACAAATAGCACTTACTGGCCCCAACGGTTCAGGCAAATCAACCTTGCTTGGCGTAATCTCAGGTTACCAATCCCTTTCTGAAGGCGAGATCAGCTGGGAACAAGACGGTTTGTCCATCGACCGAGATTCACTTTACAATCAACTCGTACTCACGGCGCCTTATCTTGATTTGCCAGAACATCTAACCGCAGCTGAGCTATTTGATTTTCATTTTAAAATTAAAGGCAACCGCTTTAAGGGCGGCTATTCGGAGTTGATCGAATCGGCCAATCTCAAACAGATCACCCACAAAATCATACGCGATTATTCCTCGGGAATGAAGCAACGACTAAAACTACTGTTGGTTTTTTATAGCGATGTCCCCTTGCTCCTACTCGATGAGCCTACCGCCAACCTCGACCAAAGTGGTATAGATTGGTATATGGATTTAAAAGAAAAAGAGACCGATGGACGGACATTGGTAATCGCAAGCAACCAATCGTATGAATATGCTGGTTGTCATCAGCTCATAGATATCAATACTTTCAAAGTTTAGCTGTCTACTATTTCAGAATAATAGACAGTAATTCTAGTTTATTAGACAGTGTCAATTGTCACTTTCTTAATTTTTAGCTCAAATAACGACATTTTCATTTTTTACGACACATTTCAGCTTAGTTGGCACTAAGCTTGCGATTATGGTTTGTCTTCATTTTCATTAGGTAGTATTTTTTTTTAACATTAGGGGTCTTCGGGCCCCTTTTTTTATATTGTACGGCTGTAGTATTTTCCTGGTAGCGCTTTGACGAGCCCTTTAAATTCGAGCGCCAATAAAATACCTGCCAATCTGCTCAAGGGCATCTCTCCTTGCATGCATAATTGGTCAATTGATAATTTTGGGGCTAAACCCAATATATCCAATACAGCTTGTTCTTCTATTTCTAATTCAATAAAAAGTTGCATTTGCCGGGCGCCATTCTCCTCTTGCTGGGGCAACCAATTGAGGGCTTCCATTAACTCATCGGCATGTGTAAGGAGTGCCGCTTTGTTTTGGCGGATAAGTCGATGCGTGCCTACACTGGTCACGTCATTGACCCTGCCGGGGAAGGCAAAAACATCGCGGTTATAGCCATTGGCTAATTCTGCTGTTATAAGCGCTCCCCCATTTTGCGCTGCTTCCACCACCACAACTGCATCGACCATACCAGCCACTATGCGGTTTCGTTTGGGGAAATTCTCTTTGTCCGGCTCTGTTTTATGCCAAAACTCGGTTAACAAGCCGCCCTTTTCCAACATTCTTTCGGCCACTTGTTTGTGAGCGGCTGGATAAATGCTGCTCAGTCCGTTACCCAGTACTGCCAAGGTTGGTAGGCCCACTTCGAGTGCGGCACGGTGGGCAGAAATATCTATACCATAGGCGAGCCCGCTGACGATGGTAACATTTAAGGCGCTCAAACCCATTATCAGCTGTCGGCTTAAACCAAGACCGTAGGGTGTTGCCTTCCGTGTTCCTACTACCGCTATCATTCGCTGGCTATTTAATTCGGCTTTGCCTTTCATGAATAATAGCAAGGGGTAATCGGCACATCTCTTCAGCCGCTGCGGAAATTCAGCCTGTTGGTAGTGGAGTAACTGTATGTTGTTTTTGAGGATAAAGTTGAGCTCCTGCTCTGCCAATTTTAAAGGCGTTTGTTGGCGAACAGCTTTTGCCACTTTAGGGCCTATGCCCGGTATAGTTTCAAGTAACTTTTGTTTACTCTGGAAAACCGCCTGAGCACTGCCGCAACGGCCCAACAAAGCCCTGGCGTTATTGTGTCCAACACCGGGCACCTGTAATAAAGCCAGGGTATATAATAATTCTATTTGGTCCAATTCCATTCCGACTCGTAAATTAGTGGGAATATGCCAGAGCGTTTTTCAGTTATCACGCGTGTTTTATTAGCCTTCACACTAATTTTTTCGTTTTTCGAGGCCTCGGCACAATACCAACTTCGCGGGGTAGTAAAAGATGCAGAAAATAAAATGCCACTCATCGGAGTTACCATTCAATACATGGGTGGTGGAACTACGTCCGACATTGACGGTAAGTTCATCCTGGTTTTTAACGAAAAAACTGAGCTAACCCTCACATTCAGCTATATCGGTTATGGCAAACTTGTACGTAGCTATACAGTAGACACCAACACCTATTCGGAACAACTGATTTTATTAAAACCCCAAGCCAATGCGTTGAACGAGGTAATTATTACCGCCAGTCGTTTCGAGCAATCCCGTTCAACTGCTGTTCAAAGTATGGAAGTGCTCAAGGCAGAACAAACCCTTGCCTATAATTCCATCAACGCCGACGATGCCCTCAACCGCATGCCTGGTTTGAATGTAGCTCGGGGTCAACTAAACATCCGAGGTTCGAGTGGCTTTACATACAATGTGGGTAGTCGCGTACTCGTCTTGCTAGATGGTATGCCACTCATAACGCCTGAATCAGGTGAAGTGAAATGGAATGTGCTGCCTATGGAGCTCGTCGACCGGATTGAAGTGGTTAAAGGTAGTGGCTCGGCGCTCTACGGCGCTTCGGCCTTGGGTGGTGTGGTGCATTTCATAACAAAAAAACCAACCGACATCCCGCAAACCAATGTGAGTTTCTTCCAACAACGATACGATGCCCCGAATGCCGAACACAACGACCCTTGGCGCCGACGAACGCGGCCAATGGCGCATGGTGTGCAACTATCTCACCTCCGAAAAATAGGCGACTTAGACCTCACCCTAGCAATGAATGCCATGAACGATGACGGCTTCCGCATTGGTGATCCCAGTCGACGGTTGCGCCTAAATGTAGGCACGCGTTACCGCATTAAACCCGGTTGGTATATAGGTATTAATATGACCTATTTACTAGATTCAACACGTTTATATACCTTCTGGGCAAACGATAGAGACGCCTTCGAGCCCTTCGAAGGCTCTGTAAATCCACAATTGAATCACCGGCTGGCGGTAGATCCATTTATTGAATTCATCCCCGACGACAAAAGCAAACACAGCTTGCGAAATCGCTACTACCGTTCATACACCAATTACAATAACGAGGATTTTGGCCAAGGGGAAAATTATTACACCGAGTACCAATACCAACGCAGATTTAAACTCGACTGGGCAAAAAGCACCGTATTGACAGGCGGATTGGTGAATCAGCGCAATCTGATTTTAAGCGATAGGTTATATGGCACACAAAACACCGACAATCGTTCAGCTTATCTGCAGTTTGACCAAAAAATTTGGCGGGTAAACCTTTCGCTTGGTGGTCGTTATGAGCAATTTGTAATCAACGGCACCTTGCGCGAGGGCGCTCCTGTTTACCGCGCTGGTTTGAATATTGAGTTAAGCAGTACAACCTTTTTACGTGCCAGCTATGGTGAGGGCTTCCGCTACCCATCCGTAGCCGAGTTGTTCAGCAATACCTTTATTGGTTCAATCAGACTGCAAAGCGACCCCAATCTTAGACCAGAACGAAGTAAAACCTATGAAATAGGATTGTTACAAGGTTTCGAGCTGGGTGCTTTTGATGTTTTATTCGACTTGGCCTGGTTCAGGACGGATTATTCAGATATGATTGAATATTCCTTCGGGGTAGTATTGCCCAATCGGTATACCGCTCAGGACTCAGTAGATGTCAGTAACAATAATTGGGGGGCACTGGCGCAACGTTACGCTCGCTTTGCTCCCGGAAATGTGGTGCAAGCACGTATTACAGGCATTGAGGCCAGCTTACGCGGCAAAGCCAGCCAAGGGCGCTTTTCGACGGAATGGATGTTGGGTTATACCTATGTGAACCCAATCAACTTGAACCCACCTCAGTCTTTGTATAACCTCCCTACCGACTTAATGCAATACCTCAAATACCGCTACAAACATCTGGTGCGTACAGACATTAGCCTGAGTTGGGCTGGCTGGCAAGTGGGTATGAACGTGCGTTACAACAGCGTAATCTTGAATATTGATGAAGATTTTTACGCCTTTATGCCTGGACTTACCGAGTACCGCTTACGCCATATCGAAGGTGATTTGATTGCTGACGCTCGGATTGTAAAAAATTTTGATGAACACTTTAATGTCAGCTTTATAGTGCGTAATATGTTCAATGAAAGTTATATGGTTGTACCCGGAAACATAGGAGAACAACGGGCTTTTGTGGGACAGTTTAATTTCAGATTCTAAAGTATATGAGAGGACGGATACTTTTTCTCAGCATTTGTTTGTTTTTCCCCACGGCGTTGTTTGCACAGCAAATCATTGGCAGTGTGAAGGATGCGGATACCGGTGAAACTCTTGCTGGCGTCAATATTGTTTATGGCCCCAACCAAGGAACTGCGACCGATGCAGCAGGGAAATACAGTATTCGTTTGAAAACGCCAGGTGAATACTGGCTAGAATTCAGGTACATCGGCTACCTCAGTCAGCGTAAAAAAATAGTAGTTTCATCCGGAGAACCCGTACAACTCCATATCGCACTAAAGACAGACCAGGCCAACCTCAACCCGGTGGTAGTCACCGCCGGGCGTTACGAACAACGGCAGAATGAGGTAACGGTATCGATGGAAGTGCTCAAGCCCAGCCTCATTCAAAATAACAATTCTACCAAGTTCGACGATGCGCTCGACCGTATCTCAGGCGTAAGCGTACTCAACGGTCAGGCCAACATCCGGGGAACCAGTGGTTTTTCTTATGGCGCTGGCAGCCGTGTTTTGGTTTTGGTAGACGATATGCCTTTACTCAGTGCCGATGCAGGCGACGTAAAATGGGCCTATATCCCCATTGAAAACGTAGCGCAAATCGAGGTCATCAAAGGGGCCTCATCGGCTTTATTTGGCTCGAGTGCTTTGGGTGGTATCGTCAATTTGCGCTCGGCCTATCCCACTGGCCAACCTAAAACACAAATCCAGACCTTTTTTGGTCTATATGGCCAGCCAAGGGCAGAATTTAAGTCTCCTTTCCCCGACCAGCCCAATTTCCAGACTGGTTTGAGCGCTTTACACAGTCAGCAATTCGGTAAACTCGATTTTACCGCTGGTATGTACAGTATATACGACGAAGGCTACCGCATTGGTGATTACAGCAAACGGATTCGTGCTAACGTGAACCTACGCTACCGCATCACCGACAGATGGAGCATTGGTCTAAATGTGAATGCGATGCGGGATTCGTCGGGCAACTTTTTCTTTTGGGAGAGCGACACAGCCGCCTTCTACCCTTCACCCGGCACTAACGACGTACAATTGGGTATACGGTATAACATCGACCCTTTTGTGCAATACATTGGTAAATCGGGCCAGAAACACAGCTTTCGCAACAGATACTATTTTACTGAAAATAGAGGCAGCGCAGACAGAAATACCAAAGGCCACGTGTATTACAACGAATACCAATACCAGCGGCCGCTTAAACTCCCCTTTGCCGAAAAGAGCATGCTCACCGTTGGTGGCGTACATATTTACAACGGTATTGAAAGTGGCGTGCTCTATGGAAATCGGGATAGCAGAAATTTAGCTGCGTATTTGCAGTTTGATCAAAACTTTAACCGACTCAATTATTCCTTCGGTTTTCGCTACGAGTCGTTTGTAATTAACCGCGAAACACCGATCAACTACCCGGTATTTCGAGGTGGTATGAATTACCGACTGCTTAAAGCCAGCTGGTTGCGGGCTTCTTTTGGTCAGGGTTTTCGCACCCCATCGGTAGCCGAGCGGTATGCTAATGCGGCAGCTGGCGGCATACTTATCGTGCCTAATCCGAATCTGGGCAGCGAAAGTGGCTGGAGTAGTGAAGTCGCCCTACGGCAAGGCTGGCGTTGGGGTAAGTTTAGCGGAATGATAGATTTATCTGGTTTCTGGACCCAATTCGATAATATGATTGAATTTCAGTTGGCGACTACTGCCTTCGGTTTTCAGGCTGTAAATCTCAGCGAACGATTAACACGGATAAGGGGCTTAGAATTGAGTACTGGCACCCAAGGAGAAATTGGAAAAATTGCTGTTCAGCTGCAATTGGGGCACACCTATATCCAGCCCATCGAACGTTTTACCCCCGTACCGTCTTTACCTGAACTCACCCTCGATTCCGTCTTGAAATACCGCAGCAATCATTTGTTTCGGGGTGATATTGACCTCCGCTCAGGGAGATGGCAAGGTGGGGTAAATGTCCGATACAACAGTTTTGTTAAGCGCATCGACCAACTCTTTGAAGTGGCTATTCCCGGTGTTGCCGCTTATCGCCAGCGCGATAATCAAGGAGACTGGCTTTTCGATCTGCGCTTAGGGTATGATTTGTTTGAAAATTTAACAGCGAACTTCATTATTCGTAATCTTACCAATGAAGCTTATATGATTGTACCCGGCAATATTGGTGCTGCACGTAACTATATAATTCAACTCACCTACCGCCATGGCGGCTAATTTTAGCATATGATCAAGTCCTACTACAGCTTATTACTGGGTCTACTATTTTACAGCCAAAATCTGCTGGCGCAGCTAAACACGCCCTATCAACGGCCAGTTACCGAAATTCAGCAGTTACTCGATGCTCCGAGTACCCCGTTGGTGAGTTTATCGCCCGACTGCAACTGGATGGTCTTGTATGAACGTGCAGATTATCCGTCGATAGAAGCTGTTTCAAGACTTGAATTACGTTTGGCGGGCACGCGAATCGACCCGAATAATTTTGGACCAAGTCGAAACAGTTATTATGTTGGTGTTAAGCTTAAAAACGTAAAAAATGGCCAAGAATTCACCATTACGGGTCTTCCACAGCCTTTAATGCT
>JBDNIH010000231.1:0-4860 GCA_041688385.1 Bacteroidia bacterium | reverse complement strand
TGTTTTCGCTTCCTTTCCAGTTTAGTTGGCTCTTAGGTTCGGCGATTTTTACAAAACTGGCAACCGTATTCAATTGGGTGGTATAAAAGGCGATGTAATGGATATTGGGGTGTTGCATACCCCTATAATGGAAACGGGACAACGGGTAGACGTTGATTTATACAAGGGTCGAATGGTGCTCATTGCTGATGGCTTTGTTTTTAAAGTGGCTGTATTTAATTGCAGTGGTGCTCTTCCTTTTTTGTGGGATGAAATTATAATACCCATTCAATGCGGCAGCAACTAGGATTAAGCCCATAAAATTCGAGAAAGTGTAAACAAAGTAGTAGCCGGCGATTTAAGGGGAAAGTCACGCGAAATAGGGGTTTCATTACTAAGCAAATATCGCTTAGCGGATGCGCAAACTGAGCCCATGGTATCGTTAATTGCCAACGACCATTGGGTTAAGTATACCCTGCGTTATTTGGTTAGCTATAGCAGCAGAAGAGTATCCAAAACTGCGCTGTTCACTAAAATGTTGAAATCAATTGAAGTAACGAATGGAGAGATAAAGTTTGCCCCGGCAACCTTTCACTTGGTTGAAGCACCTGAGCGTAAGGTAAAAGTACAATAGCGCTTTTGTCCCGACTTTTTTGGTCGATGCCTGCTTAATGGTTACTAGGCGCAAGCTTTTTATTCAATAGGTGCATTCATTTTGTTGTTGGGGTTGCCCCTTTGAATTACCACGACCAAATCTTTTTGATCTTGTTTAGCTATAGCTTGTTTTAGGATAGATTGGCAGGCCCTTTTCGTATTTTTCTAATCGGTATGCACGGTCTATGCATATTGCGGCGGATAGCGCTTTGTGCAGCGTAATTTAGCGTTGGTATCAATTCATTTATCATCAAAAATAACGATTGAACCACTTTTTGCGCCTGTTTTACGGGCCAAAGGGGTTGAAGTTAGCACGTCTGGAGTCGGTTGGTTTAATTTGTGGGCTGCAATAAGCAAGGAGTTATAGTAGATGGCCCATTATTTTTTAGTTGGGTTTTGCCATTTACTTTGTCGATATTGAAGCTTATTACGACGTAATTTCCTTCTATTTCTGGAATTATTTTTTCCGGTTTTCTGCTTTCAAAAATTTGATTTAACACTTTTCGGATAACTAAGGCGGTAAAAAATCTACTAGAAACGCAGCAGCGAAGGTTGTTTTTTTATGACGCAAAGACCAATACTATTATTCAAATATGGCGGGAACGCCATGAACAATGTCACGGCCAAAACGCGCCTATTGGCTAATATTTTAGCTTTAAAAAAGGAGGGATATGATGTCGTTATCTCCCATGGGGGTGGCCCTTTTATTAAAGACATGTTGGCCAAAGTTAATCTGAGATCTGAATTTATTGATGGACTGCGCTATACTACGCCTGAAGCTTTTAAATACATTGAAATGGTACTTAAAGGACAGGTGAATAGTGACTTAGTGAACATGATAAATAGCCTTGGTTTTAGCGCTGTAGGTATATCAGGCAAGGATGGCAATACGGTGGTTGCACATCGGAAACTTCACCAAAGAATAGTGAATGGGGCAATGGAGGAGGTGGATCTTGGCATGGTCGGTGAAGTTGCGAAGGTGAACCCGCAGTTGATTCGGCTGCTGCTCCAAAATGATTTTATTCCGGTGATCGCATGCATTGGTGCCGATGAGGCGGGAGTAGGTTATAACGTAAATGGGGACACTTTTGCGGGTTTTTTGGCAGGCGCATTGCAAGTCGAGCAATTTGTGGTGCTCACGGATGTGGATGGTTTATTAAAAGATAAAAACGACCCTACTTCGATAATTAGGAAAATATCCCTGACAGCATTGCATGCTTTAAAGTTGGATGGAACAATTCAAGGAGGCATGATTCCAAAAATGGAGGCCTGTGAAACAGCCATCCTTACCGGTGCCCGAAGTGCTAAAATAATCAATGGGACGCAAGCTGATCATATTATCAACCTTCACACGGATTTAGTTGGAACCCTCATTACAAAACAATAAAATCAGCAGCCATGGCATACACAAACGATAGCTTTTTCGAGCTAGATAAAGCACAATACCTGCAAACATTTAGTAGGTTTCCAATAACATTGGAGCGAGGTGAAGGTGCGCACGTTTGGGATGTAGAGGGCAAAATGTACATCGATGCCCTGGGTGGAATTGCGGTGAATGTGTTGGGCCACAATCATCCTAAATTGGTTCGCGCTATTCAGGATCAGGCGGGTAAAATGCTTCACATCTCTAATTTCTATTTGAGTGTACCGCAAGCCAGGCTATCCGAAAAATTGATTTCATTATCGGGCTTAGACCGTGTTTTTTTCACGAATAGCGGAGCAGAATCTGTTGAAGGGGCCGTAAAAATTGCCCGAAAATATGCACATAGTGTGGGTCGCGGTGGCGAGGTGATTTCTTTTGAAGGCGCTTTCCATGGACGTACACTTGCAACGATCGCCATGGGCAAGGCAAAAATGCAAAAGGGATTTGAACCGATGCCTACGGGTTTTAAACGGGTACCTTTTAATAATATGGATGCCGTAAAGCAAGCCACATCAAAGGAAACAGCTGCGATTATCATAGAACCTATTCAAGGTGAAGGGGGTATACATGTAGCTAGTGCCTCATTTCTGCGAGAGATTAGGGCATTTAGCGAGGAGCAAAACATCGTTCTCATCTTTGATGAAATACAATGTGGCATTGGCCGTACCGGTAAAATGTTTGCAAAAGACCATGTAGGCGTTCAACCGGATATTATGGTTCTGGCTAAGGCTTTGGGTGGGGGCGTACCGATAGGCGCCATACTCTCGAATGAAAAAGTGAGCTCGGCCATGGCACTAGGCGATCATGGCACCACCTTCGGTGGAAATCCTTTGGTTTGCGCGGCGGCATTGGCAGTTTTGGAGGCAATTGAAACTGAAAATCTGCTTGAAGCTGCTACTATAAAAGAAGCTTGGCTCCGTAAAGCCATTGAAAAGTTAAATATTCCCGACATAAAAGAAATCAGAGGTAAAGGGCTAATGTTAGGAATTGAATTTGACTTTGAAACGAAACCGCTGGTCGCAAAAATGCTTGAAAAAGGCGTGTTGGCAAATGCCACAGCTGATAATGTACTAAGATTAGTCCCCCCCTTGACCATTTTAATGACCGATTTAGAAAAAATCGTCGAAGTAATTTTTGAATCGTACAATGAATTGAAAAAACATGACTAAATATAAAATAGGCATAATTGGCGCAACGGGTTATACGGGTTCAGAATTGGTGCGGATACTTATAAATCATCCGGATGTGGAAATCAGTTTAATTACTTCGGAAAGTAGGGCAGGGGAAAAATTTTCTGACGTGCACCCTTTTTTCCAAGGAATTGAAGATCGAAAATTAGTATCCATAAATCAAATCGAAAATGTTTACCTCGACCTGGTGTTTTTAGCACTTCCTCATGGTGTTTCCATGGATTTTGTAAAGAAATTCCATAAGAAAGCATTCAAGATAGTGGACTTATCAGGAGATTTTCGTTTAAATAGCGGGGCAGATTATGAGGAATGGTACCATAAAAAACACATTTACCCGCGTGGTATCGAAGATGCTGTTTTCGGTTGTCCTGAGCTTTTTGCGAATAAAATTAAGGAAGCTAAATTGGTAGCCAACCCAGGCTGTTTCCCTACTACCGCCATTCTCGGATTAGCACCCCTAATTGCAAATGGTTTGGTGGAGAAAGAGGAGATTATTATCGACTCAAAATCTGGTGTCACAGGAGCAGGGGTAAAATCAAATCCAGTGAATATGTATTCAAATGTGAATGACAATTTTAAGGCATATGGGCTCAAAACGCACCGCCATACCATCGAAATTCAGAATATCCTTGATCAGTTGGCGGGTGAAAAAACGCTGGTTCAGTTTACACCTCATTTATTGCCGGTAGATCGGGGCATTTTGTCAACGATTTATGCCCGGCCCGTGGGCAGTATGGATCAGGAACAGCTCATGCAGCGCTACACCGAATTTTATGCGCACGCCCCTTTTGTTAGAATTCGTAATCAGGCGCCAGCCATTAAAGACGTACGCGGAAGCAATTATTGTGATTTGCATGTAAGCTTCGATGCTAGAACAAATAGGATAATTATTATTAGTGTTATTGACAATCTAGTAAAAGGAGCAGCTGGTCAGGCGGTTCAAAATATGAATTTGATGCTTGGAATAAATGAAACACAAGGACTAAATCAGGTGCCTGTTAACCCATAGTAAGATTACTTATAAGATATAAATCACTAAAAGATGATAAAAAACATTACAAATGTGCGCGGCATTAAATGCTGGGGAGCGCATACAGGAATTAAATCATTGCGCAGAGATTTAGCCATTATTTATTCAGAGGTGCCAGCAAGCGCGGCAGGTGTGTTTACACAAAACCAAGTGGTTGCAGCTCCAGTCACTATATCAAAAAAACACATTAAGAATGGTTTGGCACAAGCTATTGTCATTAATGCGGGCAATGCGAATGCAGCAACAGGCCAACAAGGTATGGATGGTGCGGAGGCCATGGTTAAAACGATGGCAGCCGAACTTGGTATCGATGAGGAATTGGTGCTGGTTGCTTCCACTGGCGTGATTGGAGAGCCATTTCCCACCGAGGAAATTGTGCATGGGATAAAAGCCAATGTTAGTAAATTAACCTCCAAGTCGCAGGCTGGTTCATTTGCGGCAAATGCTATCCTGACCACCGATACTTTCGCTAAGGAGGGATTTATTGAATTTAGTGTGGACGGCTATGGCGTAAATATGGGCGGTATCGCTAAAGGATCGGGAATGATACATCCTAATATGGCGACTATGTTAGCTTTTATTGT
>JBDNIH010000040.1:0-1410 GCA_041688385.1 Bacteroidia bacterium | reverse complement strand
CGGCCTGCATCCAAATCGGCTTGTAATCCGCTGCGCATCAAGCTGGCGGCATCGCCTTGGTGAAATACAGAATCGTATTGTATGCCTGCTTTTTCATGGCCCTGACATATTTCGAGGTGTAATTCTTCGAAAACGGGGTTAAACTGATCAAGTAAAGCAGCCCGGCGGGTATAAATAAGTCTGTTGAGTGGCGCCAATTGTTCATCGAGTACCTCGAGTAAGGCTTTGTCGAGCCGGCGTTCTTGTGCCCAGCTTTTGAGCAAGGCATTGCGTTGCAGCAAAAGTTTGTTGTACTTCATCAAGCCGATCAAATAATCGCGATCGGTTTGGGAGAGCAGCATATCTATAAACCGCCTTCTTTCATCGCTGCCTTCGTGTATAAGATTGAGGTCGGTAGGTGCAATCATCACCACTGGGAAACGTCCGATGTGGTCGGCCAGGCGGGGATAATCGTTTCCATTTAGTTTAATTACCTTCTTACTTCCCGGCTGGTAGGCACAAAAAACTTTTAATTTTTCACCTTCATCCGTTATTTCGGCGGTGATATTAAAGTATTCCTGCCCAAAACGAATGAGCTGTTGGTCTTGGTTATTGAAGTAAGAGCGGGTTAGACAAACATAGTGCAAGGCGTCTAATACATTGGTTTTTCCAACACCATTCCGCCCTGTTAAAGCCACCACTGGCGCCTCAAAACGGTAGTCGCGTTGTTCCGCATTGCGGAAGTTATTGAGCTGTAGCGAAAGGAGGTACATTTGAGGGTTTCGGGAAATGACAAAGAGCCGTATATTAGCGGCTCGATTTTCACGCAAGAATAATGGCAAAAACGAAGATAACCAAAGAAACCTATCTACAGTGGTATGAGCAAATGCAGCTCATCCGCCGTTTTGAAGAAAAATGTGCCCAATTGTATGGCCAGCAAAAAATCAAAGGTTTCTGTCATTTGTACATTGGCCAGGAAGCCATTATAGCCGGTACCTACTCGGTTATCAGCAACGACAAAGACTCTGTGATCACAGCCTACCGCGACCATGGCCATGCCATCGCGAGTGGTATAACGCCAGATTCGGTGATGGCGGAATTGTACGGTAAAATCACGGGTTGCTCCAAAGGCAAGGGTGGTTCTATGCATATGTTCAGCAAACAGCACCGCAATTTTGGCGGCCATGGCATCGTTGGCGGTCAGATTCCTTTGGGTGCTGGCATTGCTTTCGCCGAACAATACAATGGGACCAAGGGCGTAAGTGTATGTTATATGGGCGATGGCGCCGTACGTCAGGGCTCCTTGCACGAGACCTTCAATATGGCCATGTTGTGGAAGTTGCCCGTCATTTTTGTGGTAGAGAATAACTTCTACGCCATGGGTACCTCCTTGGAGCGCACCACCAATATGAAAGATATTTCGCGTATTGG
>JBDNIH010000230.1:0-4334 GCA_041688385.1 Bacteroidia bacterium | reverse complement strand
GATCGGCAAAGAGTTTTCGTCAACCATCGCCATCATTCTGCTTATTGCGACGGGCAATTGGCTCTACACCCTCCGTACAGGGCTCTCTCAGGTTTCGTTAATCAACTTCGGCTACAGTTTAGGTATTACAGCGGCCGTAGGTATTTTTCCAGTAGCGGGTATCATCACCTGGACGTACGTCCGTACCCTAAAAAAAACCCTGAGTGACGCCGAAAAATTAGACCAGCAGCTGCTCCACAAATCAGCACAAGCCGCAGCGGCACCCACGGGTAAACTTACCATCAGCGACGACGAGGGCAAAGACAAAATTGAATTGGCGCAAGAACAACTGCTTTATGTGGCTGCCGCTGAAAATTATGTAGCGGTTTTTTATCTCGAAAACAACCAGCTGCGCAAAAAACTGCTGCGCAACACCTTACAACAGGTCGAGGAAATGCTCAGTCCTTTCGAGATGATGTTCCGTTGCCACCGCTCTTACCTCATCAATTTTAATCATTTGCTTCACGTAAATGGCTCTGCCCAGGGCTACCAAATTCAGTTGCAGGAAGTGCCTATTATGTTGCCCGTTGCCCGATCGAAAACCCAAGCCTTCAAGAGCAGAATTCAAGGCTAAGCCTTTCGAGAACTTTTGCATCGGAACATCTCTTTAATGCTTAGACATTAATATCATGAAAACCTATACTTTTCACCCGGCAGCTACAAGAGGGCAAGTCGATTTCGGTTGGCTTAAATCTGCACATAGCTTCAGTTTTGGTCGTTGGCAAAATCCCGAGAAAACCCGTTTTGGCCTACTGCGCGTACTCAACGACGACCAAGTGGCCCCCGGCCAAGGTTTCGGTACCCACCCCCACGACAATATGGAAATCATATCCATTCCACTCTCGGGTGATTTGGCCCACCGCGACAGCATGGGCAACGAAACTGTGATACGCCAAAATGATGTGCAAATTATGACCGCTGGCACTGGCGTTCAACACAGCGAATACAACCACAGCAAAATAGACCCGGTACACTTTCTTCAGATCTGGGTTTTCCCCAAATTGCGCCATCTCACACCACGTTACGACCAGAAAACCTTCAACCCTACAGACCGCCAAAACCGCTTTCAAACCATCGTCAGTCCCGATGGAAAGGAGGGCGTACAAATTAATCAAGAGGCCTGGTTTAGCTTAGGACGTTTTGAAGCAGGCCAAAAAATCAGCTACCCCACCCATTTAGCCGGTTCGGGTATCTATGCTTTTTTGCTCGAAGGTGAAGCAGCTATAGATGAAAAACCGTTACAACGCCGCGATGCCCTAGGTATCAGCGGTGCAGATGCGCTTGAGCTGCATTTTACGGCCGACAGTGAAATTTTGATGATTGAAATTCCAATGGACTGAATAACATCGAAAGTTTAACTAGTTTACCTAATGGATAATGCAGTCGAAAACAATACGCGGGTAGTCGTCAAGAGCACTTCTACCGATTGGTTGGTGACCGCCCAAGCCCGCAATCACCATTGGACACTCGATGAACCCGAGGAAGAGGGTGGTGGAGATACCGCCCCAACGCCGAACGAAAATTTGCTTGCAGCCCTAGGTAGTTGTACCAATATCACGCTTCAGATGTATGCCCGCCGCAAAAATTGGCCACTTGAAGGCGTAACCGTTACCCTCGAATTGGTACGCGGCACTGCAGAAAATACGATAAACCGGGCAATTCAGGTCTACGGGCCGCTCGACGAAAGTCAGCAACAACGTTTGCTCGCCATCGCCAATGCCTGCCCAGTACATAAAATTTTAACCCTCCCAATAACAATAAACACTCAAATGACCTGATATGGAAAAACAATATGCCAACGGCGAAATTACGGTCAACTGGAACCCCGACCGATGTATACACTCCACCAAATGCTGGAAAAGTCTTCCCCACGTTTTTAATCCTCGGTCTAAACCGTGGGTAAATATGGAAGGGGGCACCACCCATGCCATTCGAACAACGGTATTGAATTGCCCGTCAGGGGCACTTAGCCTAGCCGAAATGCCGGCAGAACAGCCGAAACCCGCTGCACCCGCACAAGTAGAAGTTTGCGCACTTCCAAACGGCCCTTTGCAAGTCACCGGCGAAGTCCACGTAAAAAACGAGGCCGGCGAAAGTATTGTGAAGACCGACAAAACCTTCTTTTGTCGCTGCGGCGCCTCCACCAACAAACCCTATTGCGACGGTAGTCATCGCAAAATTGAATTTCGAAGCTGATACATAAATGCGCTATTTTTGAGGCATGGCCATACAACAGCTCGACATCACCTCATTTTTAGCCCAACGTGGTGAGGCCGTTGTTTTAGATGTTCGCTCACCCACTGAATATGTACTCGGACATATTCCTGGCGCCTTGTCGCTGCCGCTGTTTATCGATGCCGAACGCGCAAAAGTAGGCACCGCGTATAAACAAGTCAGCCCAGAAAAAGCCCTTCAAATAGGTCTTGAAATCGTTGGCCCTAAACTCAACGCCTATATCGCCGAAGCCCGGCGTTTGGCAGGCGACCAACCCGTGCTGTTGTATTGCTGGCGGGGTGGTCAGCGCTCGGCAAGCATGGCTTGGCTACTCGACTTGGCTGGCTTTAAAGTCGGGCTACTTCAGGGTGGTTACAAAAGCTGGCGCGGTGCGATAGATGAACTCTTTCGGCAGCCTTGGACATTCAGGGTAATCGGCGGCAAAACAGGCAGTGGCAAAACTCATCTCCTTCATGCGCTAGCGCAAGCCGGCGAAAAAACCATCGACTTAGAGGGCCTGGCCTTACATAGAGGCTCTTCTTTTGGTGGCATAGCCCTGGAAACCCAACCCACAACCGAACATTTTGCCAATTTATTGGGTGACAAGCTGCTCCAAAATACGATTGATAACTACCTATGGATTGAAGACGAAAGTAGAATGATCGGCACCGTAAATATACCAGCGCATTTTCACCACAGATTGCGCCAGGCCCCGCTGCTGGTGTTGGATGTTCCTTTAAAAGATAGAATTAAACGACTGGTAGGTGAGTACGGACAGGCCCCCGATGCATTGTTGCGGGCTGCCTTTGAGCGTATCCGCAAAAAACTAGGTGGCCAGCAGCTTAAAGCTGCCTTCGACGCACTCGACCAAGACGATAGAGCCGCCGCTGCTGCCATCGCCCTCGCCTACTACGACAAAGCGTACAACTACGACCTGGCGGCCAAAAACACAGATCATATCTGGAAATACGACGTAGAAACCCAATATATGCCAGAATTAGCCTTAGAAATCATCCAATTTTTCAAAACCCACCCCACTCACACATGGACGATCAACGTCTGACCCACTTCAGCAAAGGCTCGGGTTGTGGCTGCAAGATTGCACCCGATGTATTGCAGCAAATGCTCAGCGGACTGCAACCTCAAACACACAAAAAATTACTCATCGGCCCCGAAACGCGGGACGACGCTGCGGTATACAAGCTGAATGAGACCCAAGGACTCATTGCGACCACCGATTTTTTTACGCCTATCGTCGATGACCCCTACGATTTTGGGCGAATCGCCGCCACCAATGCCATCAGCGATGTGTATGCCATGGGCGGTCGCCCAATTATGGCCCTCAGCATACTGGGGTGGCCAGTGGATAAGCTACCCGCTTCCGCGGCGGCAGAAGTCATCAAAGGTGCGCAGGAAGTCTGCGAAAGTGCCGGCTTCCCACTCGCCGGAGGTCACAGTATTGATAGCCCAGAGCCAATTTTTGGCCTTGCTGTAAACGGTCTTGTAGCACTCGACCACATCAAAACCAATGCAGCAGCCCGAGCTGGTGATTTACTCTATCTCACCAAACCGCTGGGAGTTGGCATACTGGCAACCGCACTTAAAAAGGGCCAACTACAAAACAACGATTACTATAAACTCATCGCACTAACCACCGAGCTCAATAGAATAGGTGAACACGCTGGCGCCTGGCCTTTTGTACATGCCATGACAGATGTTACGGGTTTTGGGCTGCTCGGCCACCTATTGGAACTCGCCGAAGGCTCCGGACTAGGCGCTAAACTAACGCTTGCCCAAATACCTACCCTCACCGGCTTACAACACTATCTCGATCTGTTTTTGATTCCTGACAATGTATATCGTAACTGGAATGCGTACAGCAAAGAAGTACAGGGCGTGACCGGCCAGGAATTCATGTATCTCTGCGATCCACAAACTAGTGGCGGTCTTTTGATGAGTGTTGATGCCGCCGCGCGCACCACCTTTGAACGAAAAATGACCGAACTGAAGCAAGAATACTGGCATATCGGCCATATGGAAGCCGGAATAAGTGGCTGTGTTATTGTTTGATGAAGCAGCCT
>JBDNIH010000039.1:0-6566 GCA_041688385.1 Bacteroidia bacterium | reverse complement strand
TTTCTTCTTCTAAAATGGCATTTTCGGCAGCATGGAGTTCTTCCAAACTGTGGTCTTCGGCCAGTCCACGTATTACAGGAAGTTTCACGACAATAATTTTGAATTCACCAATTCATGCACAAATTCAATTTTAGAAGCCGCGCTACCCCCTACGAGCTCGCCTTTTTTGAAAACGGCGAAATAAGGCAGGTTATCCACGCCAGCGAGTTTGCGCAGGGCTGGATTTTCTTCTGCATTCACATCAAGTATAGCCAGCTTGCTAAACTGCTCCTCTTCGCCCATGCGGCGGATTTTCGGGGCGATGAGCTTACAATTGCCACACCAATCGGCGTAAAATTTGATTAATACATTCTCGTTTTCCTGCAACAACTGCTGGTAATTCTGATCGTTAGCGTTAATGAGAGCCATGTAAAAGAAATTTTGTTTGGTTCAATAACCCAGCCGTGGCTGGAAAAGTTCTGCTACAGCTTTTCAGCCTCATATTTATCTGAAAACCGCTTGTAAAGCTCTTTTTGTTTGTTGTTTAAGTCAATTTTACGCCCATCAATAAAAGCAGCTTCGAGTATACAGGTCCGCATATCGAGTGCATCTCCTGCGGAAATAAATAAGGTAGCACTTTTACCTGCTTCTAGACTGCCATAGTTTTTGTCGATACCGAGGATACGGGCCGTATTCAAAGTAATGGTCTGCAGCGCTTGCGCTTTGGTTAGGCCGTATCCAGCCAAGGTGCCCGCATGGAAAGGTAAATTACGGATCTGCCAGAAACCATCCACCATCAAACCAAAAGGAATACCGGCCGACAACAAAGTAGCAGGCAGGGTATAGGGTGCATCTACTGCATCACCCCTGTGTGCGGGCAAGCGGTGGGTTTGTTCGAGCAAAAGCGAAATACCTTCGGTCTTTAAAAAGTCGGTGATAAAACCCGCTTCTTCCGCACCAACCAATATTGGTTTGAGTTTGTATTGTTTGAAAAAATTAACGGCCGACACCATTCCTTTTGCCTGGCTCACCCGGACGTACACCCTTGTCTTACCTTCAAAAACAGGGCGTAAAGCCTCCAATTTCAGGTTTAATGCAGGATTCGACAGCTCACAATAGGCTTTGGCCTCGCTGAAAAAACTTTCGATGGCTTTCAGTTGCTCTCCGGTGTTCTTTTCTTGCTCTTCTACCGATGGTGCCCACCAAGCATCTACTATCCGCATCGAAGGCCAGTTGACATACAAACCTTCGTCCGCGCTTACAGCGGCATCTTCCCAGTTCCAAGCATCTAACTGAACCACACTCGAGCGGCCACTGATTACACCGCCCTGCGGTGCCAATTGGGTGAGTAAAATACCATTGCTGCGTACCGTAGGAATAACTTTAGAATCGGTATTGTAGGCCACCAAGGCCCGCACATTTGCATTAGATGCACCGGTTTCCATATAGTCACGTGTGGCCCGCACAGATTCTACTTCGCTCAATCCTAGAATACTGTTGGGTGCGATAAAGCCGGGATAAACGTGCTTCCCTGCTGCTTCTATGATGGTGCTTTTTTCGCCGTCGATACGGATTTCAGCGCCGGTGCCCACGTAGGTAATTTTACCTAAGGCCAAACCGATAACGCCGCCGTTGATCACTTCACCATTACCCAAATGAAGCGTGGCGCCCACAATAAAAATGGGTTTATCCGCAAGTTTACCAGGAACAGGTTGCGCTATCAGCTTCGATGCAAACAACAAGGTGAAAACTAAAAAGCACAGTTTTTTAAGCATAAGGCAAAAGGTATAGCCTACGAAGCTAATAAAAACAGTTTAGTATGCCCCCTACCAACAACAAAAATCAAACTATACCCAGTCTTTCGCCTCGCGGTAACCCCACAACATATCTCCACCATCATTTTTGACTGAGTACCCCATGCTTTTCAGCCATTCGGTCATCGCGACTTTGTTTTCTCTCGGACCGGGGCCTTTGTGGGTTTCCATGGCGATATTGTTTACCTTTTCAAATAAGGCGGGCGGGCTATTGTATAGTATATTGTATTCAGCCCCTTCGCAATCCAATTTCAGAAGATCGATGCGGTCAAGCTCGTAGTTTTTCATCACCGCTTCGAGCGAGGTGCAAGCAACTACTTCTTCGTCGGCGCCATGTTTGTTGTCGAATAAGCTCGCAGAAGTGGTTATTTCCTGGGTGTTGTTAAACTTCAGGACAAGCTCGCCTTCGTGGTCGTTTAAGGCTTGGTTGAGCAAAGTAAATCTGTCGGCAGGCAATCGACCAGCATATTTCTGCAAAAAAGTATAGTTACGGACGATGGGCTCGAAAGCGATAACTCGCGGATTGTTGAGGCGGCAATGGCAGCTGATGCTGAAAAACCCCACATTGGCGCCGACATCCAAAACCACAGGTTTGCGCATATTCAACAATTTGGTTGGCAGGCGGCTCCAATACACCTCTTCGAACAGGCTCTCCTTAAATTCAGGAATTACCTGGCGGGGCACCACCACTTTATAACCGTCGCGTAATTGAAAAGTGAAATCGGGGCCTTTTTTGCCTTTGATTTTGTAGAGCAAATAGGCATCCCAGTTTTGCAAATTACGGATCATGTTTACAGTGCGGCCAAAACGCATAGGGTAAGTTTAGATGACTGCAATATATTCAATTTATGTGGCCAAATGCCCGTAATAATACGCATTCTACCAGAAACGCATTTTCAATCCGGCCACGGCATAGGTATTGCCAAGTGGCGTCATGAGTTTGCGGTCGAAACCATAGGGTACATGGTGCAAGCCAAAACTCAAACCCAAAGAACGGCGGGCGGACAATTGGCGCTCAATGCCCACGCTAAGTCCCAGGTCAAGTGCGCCAATGCCATAGGCCGTTTCGCCGTATTCAGGATCGGTGGCCGATCGTTTTTGGTTGGTGACGATATAATTATAGGCCAGATCACCTGAAAGATCAAGTTTCCATTTTTCGGTGCATTGAAAACGCTGACTCACCCCACCCCCGAACTGAAAGCCGACCCGTGTTTTAGCATCTACAATAGTGTCGATAGCCAATAAACGCACCGCTTGTTTTTGTTGGAGCAGGGTGAAGCCAAAGCCGAACTGTCCTCGAGTTTGGCCCGCTATGGGGAGGCTCACTTGAAAAGCCACTTGAGGCGACGGGTGGTACATCTCGCCCATGCGGCCCTGCGGTAGCCAACTGCCGAACAAAACGGTAGTTTCCACTTCCCAACCGTAAATGAGCCCGTACTTCTCTTTAAAAATCCGGCTGCTATGACTGCCGCGGTAGGCGTAACTGCTTCTTTGCCGTGAAAATTCACTGTAGGCACCGGAAAAAAGCAAGCACAAAAGTCGGGCATCGCTGCCTTCGGCCTGACTGTCGAGCAAGGCCTTAGCCGTAGCTACGGTCCAGCGATCGAAGCGGCCATTCAGCGGGATAAACTCCCAATAGCCTTTATGTTTTTCGTAGTATTCGGTTGCGTCGCTGTACTGCGCGAAATTTCGACGGTCGTAAAATTTGGGGAGATATTGCTCGTAGTAAAGCTCGATGGCCTTATTGCTGAGGCTTTTTTCGGAGATAGCGAGTAATAGATCGAGACGAGCACTGGTTTCGCCTGTGCCACACTGGTGTTCCCAAGTCACAAGTAAGGCGGCTATACTATCGCGCTGTTGGATGTTTAGGTTGCCCAGCGATAGACTTACCCGCTTTGCCTCCATTTCGCAAGCGGCATACGGATTTGGCGTTTCAAAAATAGTGGAATCGGTTTGTGCCGCAACAGTTTGCCCGAGCAACAAACCACCAACTATTAGGGAGAAAAACTTAACCATAGCACAATTTTTGAACACTGCCCAAGTAGCCAAAACCGTGCCTCTTTCGCCCATTAAAGCGAACAGAACCCGGTTTAGCACCTTTCTCGTATGCGTGCCGCAACCTGAGCAGGTAAAAAGCCGAATTTTTCGGCCAATACTTCACCTGGGGCAGAATAACCAAATTGGTTGATGCCGATATTGATGCCATCAAGTCCGGTGAACTTCTCCCAGCCTGTGGTTACACCTGCTTCGACAGAGACGCGCAAACGTGCTTCTTTGCTCATGATGCTGTTGCGGTAGCTGGCATCTTGTTCAAAAAAGAGCTCCCAACACGGCAGAGACACTACGCGGATATTGCCCTTTACGGTGTCCGCCAATTGATGTGCTGCATCAATGGCAACCCATACCTCAGAACCGCTGGCAAAAATAACGACTTCGACCGGTTGACCGGGATGGCTTTCGAATTTGATATAGCCCCCTTTATCTACGGCAACAAGACCATCAAGTGTGGGCACGTTCTGGCGGGTGAGCGCAATCAAACTTGGGCGATGGCGCTCTTTGAGCCACTGCTGCATACTTGCCACCGTTTCGCGTGCATCGGCAGGGCGAAAAACGAGGAGTTCAGGGATCAAACGTAGGCTCATCACATGTTCAATGCTCTGGTGGGTAGGACCATCTTCGCCGAGGAAAATGCTGTCGTGGGTAAACACATGCAATACCTGCAACTGCTGTATGGCGCTCATGCGGATTGCATTGCGGCTATAATCACTGAAGGTAAGGAAAGTAGCACCAAAGGGCAACATTCCGCCATATAACGCCATGCCATTACAAATAGCGGCCATCGGGAACTCGCGCACGCCGAAGGCGATGTTGCGCCCAGCCCGGTTGGCAGCGTCAAACTCATGCACCAAGGCCGCAAAACCAGCGGTATTGTTCGAAGGCTCCAGATCGGCACTGCCGCCCATTACCCCTTTAAGTTCGGTGCCCACATATTCGAGTATTTTACCGAAAGCGGCGCGGGTAGCTAATTTGCTGCCGACTTCAAATTCTGGATAGTTCGTTAAGGCAGGCTGTTTTTCGAACAGTTGGGTATAAAGCGTGTCGAAAGTAGTGTCCGCCTTACGTTTGGCAGCTACGCTTGCCGCCCAACTTTCGGCCGCGGCATTGTGCCCAGTCATTTTGTGGGTGAAGTAGGCATACGTGCTCTCGCTGACCTGGAAGAAGGCTTCAGTATCGAGGCCAAGAAGCCTTTTCGTTGCGGCAATTTCTTCCGGCTTCAGGGGCTCCCCGTGGGTTTTGTGGCTGCCGCTCATGGTGGCGGTACCGTTGGCGATAATGGTTTGGCCGATAATAATCAACGGCTTTTTACGGGGCTGTTTGCTGTAATCAAGTGCTTTGCGGATGGCAGCGTGATCGTGGCCATCAATTTCAAGTACCTCCCACTGCATGGCCTCGAAAGTTCCGCGAAAGTCGACCGAACTCACCCTGCTGGTTTTACCGCTAATTTGAATGTCGTTTTTATCGTAGTAGACGATGAGGTTGTCGAGTGCCAGGTGACCTGCAATTTGGCAACTGCCTAGGGCTACATCTTCTTGCAAATCGCCGTCGCCAACCAAAGTATACACCTGGTGATTAAGGAGCTCGCTACCGATTTGGCTTTGCAGTTGTTTTTCGGCTACCGCCATGCCCACCGCCATGCTGATGCCCTGGCCGAGGGGACCCGTAGTTGCTTCAACACCCGCGGTGAGGTGGTTTTCGGGGTGACCCGGAGTGAGGCTGCCCAACTGCCGGAAATTTTTGATTTCTTCGAGATCGAGCAAACCCATAAAATGGAGGAGGCTGTAAAGCAACATCGACTCATGACCCGCAGACAAGACAAAACGATCGCGGTTCAGCCATTTCGTTGCTGACGGAGCAAATTGCAGATAGTCTTTGAACAAAATCACCGCAAAATCGCTCGACGAAAACGCACCGCCCGGGTGACCGGAATTGGCTTTGCGCGTGGCATCCATTACCAAGCCTTTGAGTTCGGCTATAATTTGTTGGTCGGGCGTGCGGTTCATTTCAATTAAATTTCCGCAAATATAGGTATTCCTTGCGCTGAGGGGAAGGCTCAAAATGGCAAATTCAAAATTTCAAATGGAGACCACGCCTTTTATAGGATTATGCCCAACTCCGGCCAATCCTCAGCAGCGATAATTTATAAGTTGTTGCGGCATAACACGTCTGACTTTAAAAGCCTCAAAAAAAAAGCTTCCTCGCAGTACTATTAGATTTAAAGTATTTGTCCTATTCATTTTCATACAAATATTTTAATGGTCCAATAACCGGTATTTGACCCGGTTTATATAAAACATCATGTAGTCTTTCAGCTTTAGTTGTTCGTTTAACAGCAGTAGTTGAACCACCATAAATTCTCCACACAAAATCGGTTTCCCTGTTTAAGGCCCAGAATTGGCAATAAATACCCGATAAATCCCCCAAACTCCGAACTTGACCTAAGTACCTATCGTTTTGTTTATAGAGCCAGCGTTCCTATTTATCAGCCCAATTCAGTGGAGAACTAAGCGTGATAAAATTATTCTTTATCATATCTGCAATAATTTCAAACGGTATGATTCGATATATAGATTCATTTTTAAACGAATCCGTTTTCCCCTTTAGTCCAGCATACATATCACTACCATTTAAAAGAAAAGACCAAATAATTCCCCATTCCTTTCGCATTTTATCACACACTACAATTGGCAAGCCCAATGCTGTATTTTGTTCTAA
>JBDNIH010000229.1:0-22273 GCA_041688385.1 Bacteroidia bacterium | reverse complement strand
GTTTCACACGCTGCGCTGTACACGGTTGCCACTGCGGGGCATGCCCCTACGCTTTGCGGACCAAGGATGTTCTGGTGCTGATTTAGCGTTTATGTCCTGGTGCGTTTAGTGGAACGGGGTAATCTATTGCTCCGTAACTTGATTTGTAGGTTCCCGGGCTGCGTTGTCCGCTGTTGCCACTACATGGCACTGACCATACGCTTTGCTGTCCACGGATGTTTTTAGCGATCCGAATTGGCATTAAAAGCAGTGGCTGATGCTAACAAAAAATCCCGCACGGACATTGTCCTGCGGGATTAGAAAGGATGGAGACCTTTAGTTTAGAAACGCTCGAGGTTCGAGAAGAAAAAGGTGCCTTCGATAGCTGCGTTTTCATCAGAATCTGAACCATGTACAGCATTTTCGCCAACGTTTTTTGCGTAGCTTTTGCGAATAGTGCCTTCAGCAGCATCTGCTGGATTGGTTGCGCCAATGAGGGTACGGAAATCGGCTACTGCATTGTCTTTTTCGAGTATCGCAGCCACAATCGGACCTGAATTCATGAACGCAACGAGTTCGTCATAAAAACCACGCTCGCGGTGTACGGCGTAAAATTCACCAGCCTGTGCTGCGCTGAGATGCATATATTTCATGGCCACGATACGGAAGCCTGCATTGTTGATCATGGCGAGGATGTTGCCAATGTTCCCAGCTTTAGCAGCATCGGGTTTGATCATGGTAAAAGTGCGATTGGTTGACATAAGTCTAACTTAAAATTTTCGCAAAGGTAGTGTATAATCTCCAATTCAGCGACCAGCACTAAAAGCTGATAGTGGATGCTGGTTGAACGGTTTGCATGTAGCGCTGGGTTTTTTTAGTTAGACGGATGGTCTGGGATATTTATTGAATGAGGGTAACTGTTTGCTCTTCAACTTGATGAGCAGGCCCACACGCTGCGCTGACCACGGTTGCCAGTACGTGGCACTGACCATAGGGTTTACTGACCACGGCTGTTGTAGTGATTATTAGGTAGTTATGGCGCGGTGTGTTTAGCGAACTATTTTTGTACAAAAAAAGGCAGCTCGTTGCCGAACTGCCTTTTTGTATGGATAGACGATTAAATTAAGGTCTTGCTTTCATTAAGCGGCCTCGGTAGTAATTATTTTCTGTTTGAAGCACATATTGGAAAAGCCCCGTTGGCAGTCCCTCGAGCGTGAGCTCATAGGTTCCATCCAAGTTCAGCTGCACTTCACGCATCAACTTGCCCTGCATATCAAACAACTGTAGTTTGCCTTTGCCCGTGAGTTCGCCAAAATCGAGTGTTACCCGGTCGTAGGCAGGGTTAGGATACAGTTTTATGGGATTGAGTGCATTTTCTGATACGCTCGTGGCTGCATCGTAGGTGATTTGCATACAAATTGTGTCGTTGGTGCGGGTGATATCGCCGTTCATACTTACCCAGATGCACAGACTTCCTGTCTGGGTAATCGGACTCGACAAAGGCACACTGAAGGTATAACTTACCGAATCGCCCGGCTGCAGTGTGTTGGGGAGTATGTTCTCGTTTACAGCTGGTAATCCTGCAAAACGATAGCTGATGGCCGTTACATTGTTGACCAGGTTACCGATATTTTTCACAACGACCTGCGGGCTGGTCGGTGTATTGATGGTGCTACCCGGTGTGGGCTGTATCACATTGACCAATTCGAGATCACGCACCAGAAACTGTTGTGCTTGCACGCCGAACAAAAAGTCTTCGGTTGAACGCGCCCGGTAACTTGCCCAACTACCACCAAGGTACTCCATGGCACGGTAAGAGATGGGTAAATCGGTGTCGCGGGCCAAGGTAAGATCGGCTCCGCCTGGCATTTCCCAAAGGATATAAAAGCCGCCACCCTGAACAATTAAATTTGTATTTCTCAAAGGAATGGTACTGTAACCACCCATGACGATGCTGGCCGGTGCGGCAAATGTTGAGTCGAGCAGCGTACCTGGCCCACCATTGGGGCCGTTATCATCAAATACTTTTAGGTAACAACCAGTAGCCGCTGCATTGGTTATAATCCACATCTGATAAGCATTAATTTTTGCTGGGTAAAAGGAAGGTTGGATGTAATAGCCTATTCCACCGCTTCCGCCCGACCAGCTCAATCCGGTGCCATTGAGTCCTCCATCGGAATAATCGAAGACGACCGCTGGCGAGGTTGAATCGACCGCGATAATTTTCGTTTGAAGCGTATTGTTCGCAGGCACTAAATCGCCCGTTATACCGCTGATGGTTGTTGTCATATTATAGATGCCATCGTTCAGGGGTGTGAGTAGATTGCTGAAGGAAATCAGCGAATCGCCGCCAGGTGTTAGGGCAGATACCGCACCAGTATTGGTTACCGCCGAAACGCCAAGAAAGCTGACGGAACTGCTCACATTAATATTGTTCAATGGCTGGTTGCCAAAGTTCCGAATATTGGTTTTTAAGACCGCGGGCACGTTTTTGTTGACGAATACGCCGCCGTTTCCTTCGTCCATATTCCAGTTTACACCACCATCTACCGCTTGGTAGGTTACCACCGCCGGATAATAAAATTTGATGGAGCGACCTGCCACCGGATAAATGTTCTTACTGTGCTGTAAACCCACGCCACCCGAAACATTTTCGATGCCGATGGTGATATCGTTGGCATTGGTGATGCCCGACTGTCCTTGGTAGTTATAGGTGATACTCTTGTCGGCTTTGTTCAAAATCACCTGGAAAGTGTTGCTGCCAGTAAAACCGGTTGTTACATTCCAGAAAGGCGCATTGATCCAGCTCACACAAATGGTGTCGCCGGTAACATGGTAAAATGCCTGTGCATTCGACCCTGGAGAACCAAAAATCAAATCCGACATCATAACTGCTAGAAAGTTATTGGGTGCAACCGTGCTTGGAATAGTAGGGAAGGGAGAGGCGATGTTTGCACCTGAAAAACCCAAGTAACCATTGGAGCCAACCCAGATTTGTTCGGTTGTATACCAGTAAAATTGGAAACCAGAGATAAAGCCAAAGGGACCAGCCACATTGTCATCGCCCAAGCCGAAAATCTGGGTGCCAATGGTAGTGATGTCGTACCAGGCAAAAGTAGGGCCGTTGGGCTCGAGATTGTCGCGCCAGGTATAACCATAGGCATCTGGACCGCCAGAACCCGCAAAAGTGGCCGAAACGCCGGCTGTCAATAAAAATAGGGTGAGTAATAATTTCTGCATAGCTGTGAGGTTGAAATTTGAAACTAACGAAATTTTACATTTTTATGATAAAATGGGCGCATTAAAGTTGGCTTAAAAGAAAGGTTCCACGCGGTTCGGCCTCTACCCGAAGCAAACTGGGCCGATGAACGGTAGATAAAAAAGGGGATAACTCCCTGCCTGAATCCTCACGGCATCGGCTATTTTTGGGGAATGGATTATCTCGAAAAACTCAATCCCGAACAGCGTAAGGCGGTGGAATGTACTGAAGGGCCGGTTATGATCATCGCAGGTGCAGGTTCGGGCAAAACAAGGGTGTTAACCTACCGCATCGCCCATTTATTGCATAAGGGGGTCGATCCATTTAATATCCTTGCGCTCACCTTTACCAATAAAGCCGCCCGCGAAATGCGCGACCGCATCGAGACCATGGTCGGCGCCGAAGCACGTAACCTGTGGATGGGGACTTTCCACTCCGTTTTTGCCAAAATGTTACGTGTTGAAGCTGAAAAAATTGGCTATTCAAAAAATTTCACCATTTACGATACCGACGACAGCAAAAGTCTGCTCAAAGCCATCATACGCGAAGAAGGTGTGGATGAAACCCTTTACAAGGCCAATCAGGTTTTTGGCCGCATTTCGAGCGCCAAAAATAATTTGCTCGGACCAGCCGAATACAAACTGAACGACGAGCTCATGGCCACAGACCAAAGTACCGGTCGGCCGAAAATCCAGCAGATCTACGAAAAATATGCCTCTCGCTGCTTCAAAGCTAGCGCTATGGACTTCGACGACCTGCTTTATAAAACCCATGAATTGCTTGTACGCAACGATGGCGTACTCAACAAATACCAACACCGCTTTAAATACCTGCTTGTGGATGAGTACCAGGATACCAACTTCGCCCAATATAAAATTGTGAAGATGCTGGCCGCCGCCTCAAGAAATATAGCAGTAGTAGGCGACGACGCTCAAAGTATTTATGCTTTCCGGGGTGCCAACATTCAAAATATCCTGTCGTTCGAAAAAGATTACCCCGAACTACACACTTTCCGCCTCGAGCAGAATTACCGCTCTACACAAACTATCGTGAGCGCTGCCTCGAGTGTGATTGCAAAAAACCTCGAGCAGTTCGAAAAAAATCTATGGACAGAAAATCCTGCTGGCAACAAAATTAAGGTGATTCGTGCCATGAGCGACAACGACGAAGGCCGGACCGTTGCCCACGACATCCAAGAAAAACGTTTGAAAAAGCAGCTGCAGAACAGCGATTTTGTCATTTTATACCGTACCAATGCCCAATCTCGCTCTATGGAGGAAGGTTTGCGCAAACTGAATATTCCTTACCGGGTGTATGGTGGACAATCGTTTTACCAGCGCAAAGAGATCAAGGATATAATCGGCTACCTACGCATGATTATCAATCCTAATGACGAGGAGGCACTCAAACGTATCATTAATTACCCCGCAAGAGGTATTGGCAAAGTTAGCATCGATAAACTCATCGTGCTGGCCGATCAGCACAATACTACCCTTTGGGAGGTAGTCACCAACATACAGAATTACAATTTTGGCGGTGGCGCACAAAAAATTCTTGAGTTTGGGGTGCTGATTCAGAGTTTTCAGGCTTTGGCGAAACGATTAAATGCCTTCGATTTGGCGGTGCATGTGGGTAAACACAGCAATCTGTACAAAGAACTGAACAGTGACAAGTCGGTAGAGGGCATTAGTCGCTTGCAGAACTTGGATGAGTTGCTGAATGCGCTCAAGGAATTTGTAGAAGACGATGTGGTAATAGAAGGCGAGGAGCTGGCCAACGATAAAAGTTTGGGCGCTTTTCTACAGAATGTATCCTTGCTCACCGACCGCGATACCACCGATGAAGACGGCGACAAAAACAAAGTCACCCTCATGACGGTGCATATGGCCAAAGGTTTGGAGTTCCCACAGGTATATATTGTGGGTATGGAAGAAAATCTTTTTCCGAGTCAAATGGCGATGAACAGTCGCACTGAATTGGAGGAGGAGCGCCGCCTTTTTTATGTGGCTATAACCCGTGCCGAAGAAGAACTTACCATCACCTATGCCCTCAGTCGTTTTAAACATGGGTCGTTGTTCAACTGTGAACCCAGTCGGTTTTTGCAGGAGGTAGATCCCGAAACTTTAGAGTTGGTTGGAGAGCGTCCTACAAGTTTCGACTTCGGTCAGGAACGCGGTCAAAAAAGCGATTGGAGCTCGGGATGGCAACAATCGGCGAAAAATGGCCTGCCGCAAAGAGGTGGTCAACCTGCACAACGCCCCGCTGTTGCTGGCCCTGCTGCTGCTGGCAGGCCGTCGGTGTTAGGTGGTCGCGCCCCCCAGCCTACCGGTCTGGCGCAGCAGCAACAGGCGGTACGTTTGACCCCTGAAGGGGAGTTTGTGCCAGACGATGCGAGTCGTTTGGCCGTTGGTATGGAGGTAGAGCACCAACGTTTCGGTCTGGGCAAAGTGGTACAGTTAGAAGGTGCAATGCCGGATACAAAAGCCACCATCTTTTTTCAAGGGCTTGGACAGAAGCAGATTTTGCTCAAATTTGCTAAAATCAAGATTATCTCTTAAGGAGCATTATGGAATACAATACCCAGCGCGAACACCTGGTCATTAGTGAATATGGCCGCAATGTGCACAATATGGCGCGCCAAATCCGAACCATGCCTACACGCGAAGAGCGCAACCAAGCGGCGAGCAGTCTCATTGAGATCATGGCGATACTCAACCCACAGCCCAAGGATGTGATTGAGCACAAACACAAACTGTGGGACCACTTTTTTTTAATCGCTGGTCTCGACATAGAGGTAGATTCTCCCTATCCCAAACCTTCGGCCGAAGTGTTAGAGCGGCGCCCAGAACGTTTGCCTTATCCTGCTACCAATATCAAAATACGCCATTACGGCAAAATTTTGGAGCAAATGATACAGGAGGCTGTTGGCATGGAAGAAGGACCGGAACGGCAGGCTTTGTGTGAATACATCGCCAATTTTATGAAGCTCAGCTACCGCAACTGGAATAAAAGTGTGATCAATGACGAAGATATTTTTCAGGATCTGAAGAAACTATCTCAAGGCCGTATTATTCTCAGCAGTGAAAGTACCGTTCTTGAACATTTTACCGGTAACCCGGCAGCGCTGGCAGCCAATCCGCGGCGCAACTTCAAAAACAACAGCAACAACAAAAACAAACCTCAAAATCGTTTCCACCGTAAAAACCGCTAATTCGTGCAACAAGATTCTTTTGAAGTCATCGGTGGCAAACGCCTCAATGGAGAAATCACCCCACAAGGAGCAAAAAACGAAGCGCTGCAGATCTTATCTGCCGTTTTGCTTACCCCTGAGCCCGTTACTGTCCACAATATCCCCGACATACTCGACGTCAACAACCTCATACAGCTGTTGGGGTCGCTCGGTGTAAAAACCGGAAAACTAGGCCCTGGGACTTACCGTTTTGAAGCACGCGACATTAACCTCGACTACCTCCACAGCGAAGAGTTCCGCACCCGTGGCGCTGGATTACGGGGCTCAATCATGATTTTAGGTCCTTTGCTCGCTCGTTTTGGCAAAGGATTTATCCCTAAACCTGGGGGCGATAAAATTGGTCGCCGGCGACTTGACACTCATTTTTTGGGTTTCCAAAAACTTGGTGCGGAGTTTATTTTTGATGCCAAAGAAGAGTTTTACCGGGTACATGCCGAAAATCTGCAGGGCACCTTCATCTTGCTCGACGAAGCTTCGGTAACCGGCACCGCCAATGTGGTGATGGCAGCCTCTATGGCCAAAGGCATTACCACCGTCTACAATGCCGCTTGTGAGCCCTACATCCAGCAATTGTGTAAGATGATTAACCGCATGGGTGGTAAAATCAGCGGCATTGGCAGCAATATGCTGCACATTGAAGGGGTGAAAGAACTCGGTGGCTGCGAACACACCATGTTGCCCGATATGATCGAAATCGGTTCGTTTATTGGCCTTGCCGCCATGACACAAGGTGAAATCACTATCAAAAACGCAGGCATCGAACATTTGGGTGTCATTCCAAATACTTTTCGCCGCCTCGGCATTGAGTTGGAATTTAAGGGGGATGATATATTCATTCCACAACAAGACTCCTACCAAATCGATACTTTCATCGACGGCTCTATACTCACCATCGCCGACGCCCCTTGGCCTGGTTTCACACCCGACTTACTGAGCATCGTTTTAGTGGTGGCCACCCAAGCCAAAGGCTCGGTATTGATTCACCAGAAAATGTTTGAAAGCCGCCTGTTTTTCGTCGATAAACTCATCGATATGGGCGCGCAAATTATCCTCTGCGATCCGCACCGCGCTACCGTTATCGGACTCGACCGCCGTTATCCATTGCGGGGTATTAAAATGACTTCTCCCGACATCCGTGCAGGGGTATCCATGCTCATCGCCGCCCTGAGCGCTGAAGGCAAGTCGGTGATTGACAATATCAACCAAATTGATCGCGGCTACCAAGACATCGAAAATCGCTTAAAAGCACTCGGTGCACAGTTGAAACGGGTCTAGGTGAAGCTGCTTATCCCAGTGCTGAACTAAAGCCGACGTTTCTCCGTATATTAACCATGCCACAATTCGGAACAAGAACCACCGTTTGAACAACTTCAAATAAATCATAACATGAAAAAAACCATCCTTACCGCATTTATACTGGTTGCCGCCACGGCGTTTTTCTTTACCCAACAGCAGCCTGCTGCCGATGCGCAGTCGGGCAGCCTTAAAGTAGGACAAAAAGCCCCTGACATTGAAATGGCGGGTATAGATGGCAAGCCAATCAAACTCAGTTCACTCAAAGGCAAAATGGTACTTATTGATTTCTGGGCCTCTTGGTGCGGACCGTGCCGCCGGGAAAACCCTTCGGTGGTGAATGCCTACAATGAATACAAAGACAAAACCTTCCGCAACGGCAAAGGATTTACTGTTTTTGGTGTGTCGCTTGATACCAGCAAGGAGCGTTGGGAAAAAGGCATCGCCGACGATAAATTGAGCTGGACTTACCATGTAAGTGATCTTCAAGGTTGGAAAAATGCTGCTGCCCAACAATACGGCGTATATGGTATCCCAATGAGCTATCTTATTGATGGAGACGGCGTAATCGTAGCCGTTAGCCCCCGCGGCGAAGCCCTTCCTTCAAAGTTGAAAGAACTGCTCAAATAAATATAAAGTCAAAAATAGCCCGAGCCATCCGTCAGCCGACGGATGGCTTTTTTTATATGCGTATCGGTTACTTTGGAAGTAGCTAATTTCCATGCTTTTTTGCGCCTATCCCGTAAGCTAAAACTCATTTCTGTATACTTCGACTCAAATCATCGTCAAGCTTATTTCGGCAAACGCACTACAGGCGCCCTTGGCTCGATGCCCTAGACTTGACGGTACATGGTTTCGACGAGGCTCAAGCAAGTTCAGATTTGGAAAAAAAAACAGCAGATTGAATTAGAACAAATTTCAGCTTACTTGTTACGTACTACATAAGCATATTTTTTATGAAAAAAATGGGCGAAAATCATAGCATTCGTAAAAAAAAATAGTGGCCCAACGCATATCATTTAAAAGGGACTCACTTCTTTTTCGGACTTTTGCACCCGCAGCACACGCTGACAGTTTGACATGAAAAACACCAATGGCAAAAATCTTGCATCCTGGTGGAGCAAAACGAAAGACCGCATGAGTAAGGATAAAGAAGCACCTGATTTGGAACAGAATGAGGCCACTGCCGAAACGGCTGCTGCTGCCGACAATATGGCTGCCGATTCCAATGCCGCTGCCGACGAAAATAAAGAAGCCGCTGGTTTAGAAAAACTGCGTGCTGAAAACGAGGAGTTGAATAAAAAATTCCTCTATCTGATGTCGGAATTTGAAAACTATAAACGCCGCACCTCGAAAGAAAGAATGGAGTTGTTCAAAACAGCTTCTAAAGACCTCGTAATTGAACTGCTTCCAGTGCTCGACGACTTCGAAAGAGGACTGCAGGTAATGGAAACAGCACAGGATATGGCCTCGGTGAAAACCGGTGTCGACTTGGTATATACTAAATTCCGTCAGATAATGGTAAACAGGGGGCTTAGCCCAATTGATGCCACTGGTGCCGAATTTGATCCTGAACTACACGAAGCCATTTCACAGGCACCTGCCGGTCCTGAAGCGGTGAACAAGGTGGTTCAAGAAGTAGAAAAAGGCTATCGCCTCCACGATACCGTGGTGCGTTATGCGAAAGTGATTGTAGGAGTTTAAGATGGCGAAGAGAGATTTTTACGAGATATTGGGTGTTGAGCGAAATGCTGGAAACGACGAAATCAAAAAGGCCTACCGCAAAGCAGCCATCAAATTTCACCCCGACAAAAACCCGGGCGACCACACCGCAGAAGAGAAGTTTAAAGAAGCTGCCGAAGCCTACGAAATTCTCAGCGACCTCGACAAACGTGCCCGATACGACCGCTTTGGTCACCAAGGCGTGGGCGGTGGCTCATCTGGCGGTGGTCCGTCGATGGAAGATATTTTCAGTCAGTTTGGCGATATTTTCGGTGAGGGCGGCAGTCCGTTCGACAGCTTTTTCGGCGGAGGCCGAGGAGGTGGCAGTCGCAGTCGTGCTGCACGGGGTACCAACTTGCGTATACGCGTAAAACTGACCCTTGAAGACATTGCTGCCGGCGTTGAAAAAAAAATACGGGTCACCAAAGCCGTTCCGGCCGAAGGGGTGACCTTCAAAACCTGTTCGAGCTGTAATGGCCAAGGCCAAGTGCACCGCATCACCAATACCATTTTGGGTCAGATGCGCACCACCCAAACTTGTCCGAGCTGCGAAGGCACCGGTCAGGTGATTGATAAGCGCCCTGCTGGTGTGGATGCCGACGGACTTACCCGCAAAGAAGAAGTTATTACGATTCAAATTCCTGCTGGTGTAGCCGAGGGTATGCAACTTACCGTTTCGGGTAAGGGCAACGCGGGTCGCAATGGCGGTCCGGCCGGTGATTTAATGGTTTTAGTGGAAGAGGAGGAACACGACCACTTCAAAAGAGATGGCAACAACATTCTTTTTGATCTCGAAATAAGCTTTTCGGATGCTGCGCTTGGGGCACAAATTGATGTTCCGACGCTCGAAGGCAAGGCCCGCATCAAACTCGATCCGGGTACACAACCGGGTAAGTTGTTGCGTTTGAAGGGCAAAGGTTTGCCCAGCGTTAATAGTTATGGTCGCGGCGATCTGATTATATATGTCAATGTATTTGTACCCGCTAAGCTCAGTCGTGAAGAAAAGGAGATGATTGAAAAACTCAAAGAATCGCCGAATTTTCAACCAGGGGCCGATAACGCCAAAAAATCATCTTTTGTCGACCGGATGAAGGACTTTTTTCACAGCGAGTAAGTGGTAAAATCGAAATAAAAACAAACAAAGCCGTTGTGCGAGCAACGGCTTTGTTGTGCCCTTTCGGATGTTTTTTTTGAAGTAGTTAAAATAAGAGCTGACGTTTTTAGAAACTGCTGCAAAAAGTCTCGATAATATTGGGTGACAACTCAGTGCACAATTTTTATGTAGATAAAAATTCAAAATTTAGGCTAGATTACTGCCTATTCCAATAATTTTAAACGGCAAATGCAATTGTTTTCGAAAATGAAGCTTCGTTTACTTTTTATCGTCACATTTTTGAGTACAGCTGCTTTTGCTCAAGATTTTGTACGTATTCCTTACGATACCCTCGAGCTGCAAACCGATGCTACTGGGTTTAATATACTCGGTGCCTATAAGGTTGAAGGCTATGAATACCACATTCGCTCGAAAGAGATTGATGATTCTACCAGCTACGTATTGCGCATGATGGTGTATGACGAGAAAGGAGAGTTGGTTTTCCGTTCACCGGCCTTACAGGAAAGTTATGTGCACCGACTAAGTTTTTATAAATCACCGCGCTACCCTAAAAAGACTATTATTTTAGGCTTTAATAGAATCAACTTTTCATTGGGAAGTGATGTCTATCTGCTCGATGATGGCAAAATCAGTTATATCGGCTTGTTTGATGCAGGTACGTATGCTGATGGAGATATTGCCTGGGATATTGCTGACTATATTTATATCGAGGCAGATGATAACCAAATGGTATTTCAAGTAAACTACGAGCAGTTGATGTTTAATCCTGGTGGCGAACGGGAAAAGGTTTTGGGTCGCAACCAATTAAAATATACCTATCGTGATGGTGTTTGGTTCGAAGAAGTGGTACACGAATAGGTCGGCGATAGACCCCCGCTACATCTCTTCTTCATTTATTGGGCAGCTGCTCGGCGCAAACGGTCGTTGATGGCCCTTCCTAAGCCAATTTCGGGCAGGCTTTCGGCAAGTATGAGGTCTACATCCAGTTGCGCCAGCGCGCGCAACCCTGCAAATAGACGGCTGGCTGCAGTGCTCATTTCGCCATCGGGAGCGAGCACATACTGATTTTGGATAGGGAAACTGGCGTAGTAATCTTTGAACGTCAATAAAGCGGTTCGTTCAAGGGAGTGGTTTGCTAAAAGTGCTGGAAACGCACCCAGTAGTAGCTTTTTCCCAGGGTTATAATGCCGGGTCAACATACCTGGTGCCTGCGGATTGGAGCTCGATAACTGCACCTCGGTGATAGACCGACCGGCAGCGACTTCGAGTTGTTCTAGGCTCAAACCACCCAAACGTAATACTTTTAGCTTATCGCCGCTTGCGTCCAAAATGGTACTTTCTAATCCAACTCGGCAAGGGCCGCCATCTAGTATATAAGCGACCTCGCTACCCAGTTGATCTGCGACATGCTGCGCTGTTGTTGGACTGGTAAAGCCAAATGGGTTAGCGCTCGGTGCTGCAAGTGGGAAGTCGAGTAACTTCAACAATGCCAATGTGAGCGGGTGGTCGGGGATACGAATGCCGACAGTGGCATGGCCAGCGGTGACTAAATCGGGTATGCGCTGTGATTTAGGTAAAATATAGGTGATAGGCCCCGGACCAAGCTGAGCGTAGAGGCGTTTGACCAAGTCGGGGATTAATGCCACATAAGGAGTGGCCTCCTCCAGACTGGCTACATGAACAATCAACGGATCAAAGGCAGGCCGGTTTTTAATGCGAAATATCTCGGCAACAGCTGTTACGGCTAAAGCGTTGGCCGCTAGTCCGTAGACTGTTTCGGTGGGTATGGCAACGGTTTTGCCTTGTTTCAGACAGGCGCTGGCATAACTGAGGTCGGTACCCGCTTCAAGCATAGGCTACAAAATTACACTTCCCCACTGCCAAAGGGCAAAAATGCGCTGAAATTATGTACTTTTAGTTTCTTATGCCTATGTTAATACCTTCTATTGCCCGTTTGGGGCTGGTTGCCCTTCTTTGTTTAGCTGGTTGTTCCCGTAATAAGGTGCCAGCAGAGACTGCTAAAGCCGATGCATGGATTGCTTTTAATAACCAAAAAAGCGGCAGCATTCAATTCCCCATCGAACAAATTAGTGCCGAATGGGTAGGTCGTAATTTCAGCGTCGCTATTGCTACAAGTGATGGCCGCATGTTGCAGATTCAGCAATTGGAAACCGATACCTTGCCAGGTATTTATGATGGTGGGACGTTTAAACTGGTATATATGCCAGGTAATTTTCAACAGCCCTGCATTTCCCAACATCCTAAGAAGAATAATTTAGACATCGTTAAAACAGCAACCGGCTATACCATCCTCCTGAAAGGGACGTTTGATTGCCCGGATTTTAAATACACTGTTACAGGCGCGATACCTATTACAGAGCCCTCCAGCCCACGACGTACAATCTATCCGATTGCCCGATAAAGTAGTTTTCCTTTTATGCGAATTTTGAGTTTAGCTGTCCTGGCTTGTTGCTTTTTGAGCACTTTGGTCCAAGCCCAGGAGAATATTATCCGCTGTTTTACGGTCGAAAATGAGCAGGCCAGATTACAGCAAGGCCAGAAAATTGAGACGGATGCACAGTTTGAAGCTTGGATGGCGCAAAAAATTGCCGAATACCAGCGCATGAACCGTCCCGAGCAGGAGGTGTACACCATCCCTGTGGTTTTTCACATCTTATGGCGTGCCGAAATCGAAAATATCAGCACGCTGCAGGTCATGTCGCAAATGGATGTTTTGAACGAAGACTTCGGGCGTTTTAATGCCGACACGGTCAATACACCCCTTGGCTTTCGGCCTGTTGCCTCAAACACCGGCGTACAGTTTTGCCTCGCACAGCGCGATCCCCAAGGGAATCCAACCAATGGTATTATCCGTTACAATTACCCCGTGGGCACGAGCTTTAGTACCTCTTTCATTAACAATACCGTTAAACCAGCCACCTCATGGAATCCCAACGACTACCTCAATGTATGGGTGGCCCCCATGTCAGGTGGTATTTTAGGGTATGCGCAGTTTCCTACGGGTTCTGGTTTGCCCGGTTTAACAGGCGGGGGTGCTGGCAACACCGATGGGATAGTGTTGTTACATACTTCCGTTGGTCGACCGCCTGCCAACCCTTTTTCGGGTATTTACAATGGTGGACGAACGGCCACACACGAAGTTGGACACTATCTTGGTTTGCGTCACATTTGGGGCGACGGAGGCTGTGGCGTGGATGATTTTTGCAATGACACACCGCTCAGTGATGCAGCCAATTATAACTGTGCTGTTACCCACGTCTCTTGCACTACAGTGGATATGGTTCAGAATTACATGGATTATTCGCAGGATAACTGCATGAACATCTTTACCCTTAACCAAACCGATCGTATGCGGGTGGTCATGTTGAACAGTCCGCGCCGCGCCAGTTTGCGTTCTTCTTTAGGATGTGTATCCCCCATTATGCGGCCGGATGCTGGTTTTTTCGCCTCAGCCGATAGTATTTGCACAGGGGGTTCACTTTCGTTTGCCGATACCAGTAATAACGCGCCTACAACTTGGAAGTGGTACTTCCCTGGTGCTGTACCCGATTCTGCAGTAGTACAGCAGCCAACGGCAATCGTCTATAACAACCTGGGTGATTATTCGGTCACCTTGATCGTAGGTAATATGGTCGGTTTTGATACGCTGGTGCGCAACAATGTAGTACGCGTACTAAACAATTCGATGGTTACCAGCCTTAACAATCTGCCCACTGTTTGTGTAAACGATAGTAGTTTTGCCCTTTCATCAGGGCTCCCTAGAGGAGGTGCGTATGCTGGACCAGGTGTTAGTGGCGGAGCGATATTTAATCCGGCAACTGCTGGTATTGGGCAGCACCTCATTCAATATCAAGCTGCTGGCTGTGCGACTTTTGATACGGCTTTTTTGACGGTTGTAGCCGCGCCAGTTTTGCAGTTTAGTTTGGTCGATAGCATCTGTATTTCGGCACAAACGATCACACTCAGCGCTAGTCCAGCAGGTGGTAGCTTTTCAGGAAATGGGGTGAATAACAACGGCCAATTTGTGCCAGCCACGGCTGGTTCAGGTTTAACTACTCTTTATTATACCTATACGGCTCCCAATGGATGTTCCGCTACCGATTCTCAATTGGTGCGTGTATTGGCTGCTCCGGTGGTCAACTTCAGCGGGCAAGAAAATTATTGTATTTCCGTGGGAAATATTCAACTGACGGCAAGTCCTTCTGGGGGTATTTTCAGCGGACCTGGCGTTTCGGTGAATGGTCAGATGAATTTGGTTACTGCCGGTCCGGGTGTTCATACAGTCACTTATAGCTTCAGTGATGCGACAGGATGTATTGGTGTAGGTAGCAAAATAGTTGTTGTGACGAATATACCAGTAATCAGCTTTGCTCCTTTAGGCCCCATATGTGTACTAGCGAACAACCTGGTATTGAATTTTGCATCGCCTCAAGGAGGTAGCTACAGCGGCAATGGCGTTCAGTTTGGGATATTTAATCCCGCAACGGCTGGTGTTGGTCAGCACACCCTGCGCTATACAACAGGTGTTAGTGGTTGCCAAGCTACCGATTCGGTAGTTATAACGGTGTTCGTAGCACCTACCGCTGAAATTGTACGACAAAACGACAGCTTACGTGCCGCTCGCCCCGCCGCTGCTTATCAGTGGTTCCTGAATCAGCAGGCTATCATTGGTGCCTCTGGCCGCAGCTATGCACCGCTCGAAAATGGCAATTATCAGCTGGTCGTAGATAGTGCTAGTTGTAGTTCAAGCCGCTCGGCTAACTTCAACTTTTTCTTCACCAGTGTTGAAGTCGTGGGCATGCAGCAAATTAGCATCTATCCCAATCCTTCAGAAGACGGCCGTTTTACATTGGCCTTAAAAGATGGACAATTGGCTGTTCGGTTCGAAATTACCGATTTACACGGCAGGAAAATTTTCAGTCAGGAAACCAACTCAGCCCAAACAAACATCGATCTAAGTAATCAAGCTTCTGGCCTATATCTCTTACGTTGGGTAGATGCCGAAAGAAGCGGCGTTATCCGTTTGGTGAGAAAATAATTCAACCGCTGTAGCTCATGTCAATAAGCCTGAAAGCAACATTTGCTTTCAGGCTTATTTTTTTAATGTGCGTAAACCGTAGAGAAACGCTCAAGGATTAAGACGCTGCTGAGGACAGTAAACTACAGCTTATTGGTGGGGAGATTTGCGGAAATAGTGGAGCATATTGTAGATGACGACCACGTGCATAAGATTTAAAGCCATGGCCATACCTAAGGGTACTTCTGGCAAACTAAATGGCATGGCAAACGATAAAAGACCAAGGGTAACCGCGGTGATGCCAAAAACGGTCACCCCTTTTTTGAGGTAACGCACCATCAGCCAAAAAACTAAACCGCCCAACAAGGTTGGTACGATAGAGCTAATAATCACTGGGCCGAGCGTTATAGGCATGTTGGGGTCATCGTTTATGAAAACAGTTTTGTGAATTACACCCAGCCGTTCGAAAAGTACGTACAGCAGCACATTCATCAGAATGCTGTAAAGGGCTGTTTTTAGCACGACCAAACTGAATTTCTGGGGTAGGAGTGTTTTGTAAATCATGGTGGATGACGGTGAAGCTGGATGTATGGTATTAAACGCCTAGCACAACCTATACGTCACGGCCAAAGTTCCGTATTGTAAAAAGATTGTCAGCCTAAAAGTTTATAAAGTAAAATGCGTTCGCAGCTTATACTTCTTCCGGTTAACCCGGCCTTCTTAAGGCCCAGTGCTCCTCGTCGTATTCACCATTCACTAAATCTAGCTATACCATGTCAATTCACCCAATGAACCCCAAAAAATATGACCGCAGCTTTTTTCTGCTATTGGGCCTGAGTTTAAGTTTAACGGCCATACTCACTGCCTTTCGGTGGTCGAGTCCAGAACAAATCAACCGATTTTATGTCGACCATGCCGATCAAAAGGAGGTCTTCGAGTTCGTTGAGCTGAGTAGGAATAGGGAGATAGAAAAAGAACAAGTGAAACGCCCAAAACCCAACCCACAAAACACCACTACCACGACTAATTCTGATCCGGTGTCCGATCCTGATCCAGAACCAAATCCGGAGCATCTAACCGACCCCAATCTAATTTTAGGAGGGGGAGCATTGCCGGTTGATACCACTTTCGAGCCTGAGCTTCCGTTTCGTATAGTCGAAGATATGCCGTTGTACCCGGGCGGTGAAAGTGCGTTATTTGAAGATATTGGTAAAAACTTTAAGCTGCCCGAAATAGACAAACGCTCCGGATTTGAAGGTGTTATTTATCTTAGTTTTGTAGTGAATGCAAGCGGAGAAGTAGTTGACGTGCAGATTTTGCGCGGACTGAGTCCGGCAGCTGATGCAGAAGCTATGCGGGCTATTCAAAAATTAAAGCGTTTTACGCCTGGTAAACAAAGAGGTCGTGCGGTTTCGGTGATTTATACTGTTCCGATTCGGGTGATTTTGCGTTAATATTCCCATTCACTGTGTAACAAGCCCAACCAACATCTGTCGTAAAAACGACCATTGAACAGTAGATTTTCGCGGAATAGGGCTTCTTTTTGAAAGCCAAAATGCGCCAAAATGTGCAATGAAGCGGTATTGTTGGGGTCTACACCGGCTTCAATTTTATGCAAATTCAGTTCTCGAAAGCCGTAAGCAAGCACCTCTTTGAGTGCCTCCTTACCTAATCCTTGACCGTGATAGGGAAGGTTCAGCATATAGCCCACCTCCGCACGTTGGTGTTCCAGCTGCATGCGCCAATAACCGGCAATGCCAATGAGTACATCGTTTAAATCGGCAATGGCCCAAACCACAATTTTACCTTCGGCTTGAGCTTGTAATTGTTGGGTAATTTGTTCTTTCGCTTCTTCAACAGATACAGCCAGTGGCCGTTGAACATATAACATTGCCTCGGCGGAGCTCCGCAGTGCAAAATAAGCTGTTGCATCTTCCAAGCGGAGCTGTCGCAGCATCAATCGCTTCGTACGGATGGGGGTAGTTGTATACATATTTACACGCTTTATCGGTCTGGGTTCGGTATTTGGCTTAGCTATCCTTGGCGCCAAATTGGTCTTTGTACTTTTTCCAGGCGATAAGTAGAAACACGGTGACTGTTGTGAAGCTCAGGGCAAGCACGAATTGAAAAGGAATAAGCTGCGGGAAACGGCTACCGAAGAAGCTGGCCATCACAACCAAGGCGAGGTCGATACTGGCCAATGCCAACAGCAGAAACAGGATGAGTTTATAAAGGGTCTTTTCCATTTTAACGCTTTTTGTCTTGCGCTAATAAAAGCCGAATTTGCGCAAATAACCGCATTAATTTTAAGTCTTTTCCAGCGGGTGTTTTGGTTTCGTAGGTCGTCTTTTCTAAAGCACCCTTTGCCATTCGTAAACGTTTATAATTAGCCTATTCTTATTCATTTGGCGCACAATATATCAATCAGCACGTTCATCTACTAGAATACAAGAGAACTTAGATAGGAGCTATTCTCAGCTTATTTTTGAAATAGCTGGTTTAGTTGAGCCCCGTCGAAACGCTGTTCTTGCGGGCTTCGGGCATCGAGCCAAATCAGAACATGTAGATGAAGCGAATCAAGCTGATTAGAACCAGAAATGTACTTTTGAACACGAAACTAGCTCAAAAAAGCTTTGAATCTATCCACTTCCAATCTTGTGGATGAGCGCATAAATCAAATTGTAGTAGAGAAAACAAAACAAAAAATGCCACATCGCGCGGTGGCGATAGTGGCATTTTTTAGGCGTAAAACTAAACTCAGGTAGCTGGCCTAGCAATACAATTGTAAGCTTAAAGGGCGGAAATTAATTCCTGAATTTCAGCTTTCGTCTTGCCTAACTTTTTTTGGAGACGACCGAAAAGTTCGTCTTGTTTTCCTTCAACTAACAACAGATCGTCATCAGTGAGTTGAGCAAATTTTTGCTTGAGTTTACCTTTGGACTCGTTCCAGTTACCCTTGATTTCGGTTAGATTTTTCATACTTTTTAATTTTGGTTCCCATAAATTCTATAACCCAGTGTGAGTTGTAGCCATTGATTTTTGTAACGTGGAGTTGATGAGGTTCCATCGGCATTGTTATTCTGGAAATCCCAGCCTAAACGCCCCGAAGCAACTAGTCTCCCCATATTTACGTCTGCCCCTATGGTAAAGCCGAGGGTGCTTTTACGGAGATTTTCATTATCGAACTCTTGAGTTTGTGCTGTGCTGTTGGCGCCAGAAGTCTGAACGTCTTTTTGATAAATGAGATAAGATATCTGTGGACCGATCAAAAAGGTAATAAGTTCAGCAGGTTTGATTTGAAGTTGTAAAGGGATGTCGACATGCGTGGTAGTTCTAGTGTAAGCATAAGCTGTTCCCAGCAAGATACCCGTTCCTTTAAATCCCTTTTGAGAAAGTAGAATTTCGGGTTGAAAACCCAATAAACTACCGATAGGTAGGGCGGCATAAGCCCCCAAGACCAGTCCTAACTTCCGATTGGCCCTAAAATTTTGATCTTCTTCATCCCAAACGTTGGCATTGTTAATGCCGGCCTTGATACCAAAGTTAAAAACTGTACTATTCTCGGTGGTGGTGGTGGTGGTGGTTTGAGCATGCAGGTTGCTGTAAAATGCGAAACTCGCAAGGCAAATGAGCACAAATATTTTTTTCATAGCAGTGTTTTAAATGAAGCAGAACTTCACTCAAAGTTGAGCCATTTACACTGTCTATCATTACGTAAGCTGAGCTGTTAATTACAGCTTTCACAGGTGGTTAATGGGAGCAGCATGCACCAATCGGATAGCGCATGGGCAAGAACTGGCTACTTATTTTTTGGAAAATTTAAAAAAAGCGAATAGTTTATCCAGCAACTTTTTTAAACGGTTTGGAACGGAAATATCATTGGTTTTGTCGTCCATGTAATTTTCATCTCCTATCAGCATCGCTAAGGGCTGTAACTCTATATAGGCTTGCGATACTACCCTGAGCATGGCTGCAAAGGGTAAAAACAAAATCATCCCTACGATACCCCATACCGAAGCACCAATAATAATGCTCATAATGGCGGTCAAGGCGTTCACCTGCAACTTGCCCCCCACAACTTTCGGTGTGAGGTAATTACTTTCAATAACCTGAACCAACCAGAAGAAGAGGGCAATAACCACTGGCATCCAAATGGAATCGTAAGCAACCAAAGCGTACAATACAGGAATAATAGCCCCAGCAACGGTGCCTACATAAGGGATAATGGCTAAAATGGATGCCAGAAAGCCAAATAGAAAAGGGCTATCAATACCGATAATCCAAAGTCCGATGCTGTTTACAAAGCCAAGGATCAATACGATGGTAACCACCCCGATTAAATATGATTTTCCAACGCTGTAGACCGATTTGAACATGGCGATGGCTTTTCCTCTGTTTCTTTCGGGGTAAAAATTTGAAAAGGCAAATACAAGACCTTCGCTGTAAAGTAAAATGAGGAAAGTGAAGACAACAGTCGAAACCAAACCTGTTAGAAAAGCAACTGTACCACTAAAGGTTTTATTCACCAATGAGCCAATGGACGCATTAAACCAAGTTTTTAGCTTTTCAAGCAATTCCCCCTTTTCGAGGGGTGTGCCCATGGGAATATTGTCGTTGATGAATATGGTGATATCGGCAAAAACACCCAGTATTTTGTCTTTGAACTCGTCGAGATGCGTTGATATTTGGATAATTTGCGATGAAAACGCAGTGATACCCCCCAGCAATATCAAAACAAGGGTAATCATGGCGAATAGGGTAGATAACGTTTTATTCGCCCCCCAACTTTCATATTTTTTTACCAGCGGATAAAGTATAAAGGCGGTTAATAAGGCAAAAGCTAAAGGGATTAGAACTGTTTTTGCCAGGATTAGAATGGTGAAGAGGGCAAAAATTGTTAGTATGGCGTAAAATATTTTCTGAAACGACAGGGACATGTTATTTGATTTTAGAGAACTGGGGTGGTTGGTACAAACGCTCTTGCAGCGATTAAATGTAACTGATTTGAAGGGGCGCTGCCATAATTTTAATCAGCATAAGGTGCTAAATGGCAAAAAAACAATAACTATGTAAGAATTTAGGTCTTACCCAAAGTTTAAACGAGTAGCATACCCTCAAAGTATCTCGGTTTTTTTTGCCAATTTGGGTGTAATCCTAATTTCACGCCCTTCGATATGGGCCAAAGTCGTCTTCTTTTTTGCAGTCCTGTTGTATGGTTTTAAAAGCAGAAAAAAACGGCAAGAGGTTGCCCCAATCTTTCTCAGGAAAATGTTGGCAAAATACAAATTGATTCTACCTTTTCGTTGAGCGCCGAACCACCTATTGGGGTTTACCGGAAGAAAGGGTATTCTGTTTTGCTTATTTATTGCTCTTTATTGCCTTTTCAAAGGATGGAATACCGCCTACTATGGGCAAAGTAATTTGTGTAGCATCTAGATCAATCGTGAGTGCCGTCCCGGGTTTGGGATGAAGTGTAAACTCCTTGTCGCTGGAGAAGAGCATTAAACCTATTTGTTGCCCCTTCCTGATTATTTGGTCGTCTGGCATCATGTCAAACGAAACCTGGTAAAACTCACCTGATTTAAGGGGCTCTCCTGCTGTGAGTGATTTGTAGTTTTGCGGGTCAGCCCAAGCACGGGTGATGATGTTGTCATAAATTTCACTTCCTTTTTCGTCCTCCCAAGGCAAAGAAACAAGCCACACGGATAAGTTCGCGGCAGCTTTACTACTCGACAGCCGAACGCTAACCCGAGCAACACCCGAAATACGCACGTCTTCTTCCAATATAGGTGTCACATAAAGCAATCTGTGTTTCGAATTTTTAAGTGCAAGTAGCTTTTCGCCCTGAATACGATAATCATCGCTGATGGCCTCTTGGACTGGATTTGCCGGTTTGACGAGACTTAATGTTCCATTGTTTTTAGTTAAAAAATGAGGGTACAGACTTACATCAGCTGCTTCAATAGCTGGATAGTTTGTGTAGGGCGTGGTTGTTCTTGCATGTTCGCGTACTATCCTCACGGGAGCATCATTTTCAACATCGTTAGCTATTCCGTGTAAATAATGTGTAAACCATCTGTTCATCATTTTCAGGGGAGGGTCGCCACCATGACTGTCTTGATGATAGTATAGTTGTACGGCTAACCCTTTTTCTTTTGCTGCGGTATAAAAGCGAAAACTATGTTCAGGCATAACATTCCAGTCGTTAAAGCCGTGTGCCATAAGCATGGCGGCTTGCATATTGTCGATTTTATTCACATAATCGCGACTCGCCCAAAAAGTATTGTAGTCACCTGTAAGTCTATCTTGGTTTTTTACCAATATACTATCTCTGACTAAAATGTTGTTGGCTTTACGTTTTGATTTATCACCGGTATGGATCAGATCATAAAGTACATCCATGTCTTCTCCTAAATAGCCTCCAGGTGATCTTACCAATCCATTTGAGCGGTAATAGGCATAGAAGGAGGTAACTGGGGCCACAGGGATGATTGCTTCTAATCCTTGTACGCCTGTCGTGGCTGCCGCTATACAAAGTGTTCCATCGTAGGACGTCCCTGTCATCCCAATTTTTCCAGTGCTCCAAAAGGCGTAAACTTCTGTAGTTCCGGTACGCGT
>JBDNIH010000038.1:0-2797 GCA_041688385.1 Bacteroidia bacterium | reverse complement strand
GTCTGTGGTTTCCTCAAAAGCATTTTTGGTGACATCGCTAGAGATGCGAATGAGTTCACGTAAAATGTATTTCTCGAGTATGATTCGAGCGTGGAACTCAACGTTGGCTGCAGAGGCCACCCTGTTGGTGAGTTCCGAGATGTAATAGGCGCCGCCTACTTTGTCGAGCAAACCTATAGCACGTAGTTCTTGGGTTACGGTTAATAAGTCTACCGGCTTAGAGGCGTTGAAAAGGTTTTGAATCGCTAGAAAAACGTGGCGATTTGCTTCAACGTAAAAAGAATCGGGTTTGAGAATGTCGATTACTTGCGACAGCGCTTCCTTTTCGAGCATGAGGGCACCTAAAACAGCTTCTTCCAATTCAATGGCCTGGGGCTGTATTTTACCTAAAATTGGGCCGGTGGTGTCTTGATTTTTGCGAAAATTCCGAGTGTTTTGACCTACGAGTGATGATGCAGGGCGTATGCTGTCTTCCATAGCTACAAACTTAGGTCAAGATTCAAGCTGTCGCAACTAAATCATATGCAATTAATGTGGAATAAGAATGAGCTTATAAGAGTTGAAAGCGATAGCTTACTTTTGCGTTAGAAGCTTATCAACATTTTTAATAAATGGTGGACAAGCTGTTGATAAGCCCGAATCTATACACATGCCGCTTGAGTTCTTTGTATCCCCGCAGATTGGTTTTGACCAAGAAGCCATTCGTTCTTGGTTAATTGAATGTGGTGAAATCAAAGTAGGTGAGGACTTCCGATTGCTGAAGCGTTCCATTGATGCACGCAGTCGAGAAATAAAAATCCGCCTATTAATCGAACCCGGCTTATCACCTTTGGAACGCGAAAGCCTGATGCTGCCTGAGACACAGGTGCAGCATTTGCCCGAAGTACATATTATAGGTGCAGGTCCGGCTGGCTTGTTTGCTGCCTTAGCTTGTTTGCAAAACGGACTGAAACCAGTACTTCTTGAAAGAGGAAAAGACGTGCGCGCACGTCGGCGTGACCTAGTAAATATCACCCGTTCGGGCATTGTAAATCCAGAATCAAATTATTGTTTTGGCGAAGGAGGTGCAGGAACCTATTCGGATGGTAAATTATATACGCGCTCTGGGAAGCGCGGCGACATAAATGAAGTACTGGAAATGCTTGTCGCTTTTGGCGCTGATACTGATATACTGGTAGATGCCCATCCACATATTGGCACCAATAAATTGCCTGCCTTGATTGCTGCCATGCGTGATCATATAATAAGGTGTGGGGGAGAGGTTCATTTTGACACGAGGGTAAGTGGCTGGGAGAAGTCGGGAGACCGCCTCACGGCACTTCAATTAGGCGATGGTCGGAGATTGGAGGTGAAATATGTAATGCTTGCGACAGGACATTCAGCACGAGACATCTATTATAGTCTGCATCAAGCGGATATTCTTATCGAGGCTAAACCTATCGCGATGGGTGTACGCATTGAACATCCGCAAAGTATCATCGACCAGATTCAGTATAAACGCAGTGAAAGAGGTATTTATTTGCCGCCTGCAAGCTACAGCGTTGTTCAGCAAGCGGATGGGCGTGGCGTATATTCTTTCTGCATGTGTCCAGGAGGCGTAATAGCTCCATGTGCCACAGCAGAAGGAGAAATCGTGACGAATGGTTGGTCACCGAGTAAACGGAATAACCCTTTTGCCAATTCCGGATTTGTAGTCGAAACACGACTTGAGGATGTGCCCAAAACGTATGGAGATGATGCTTTTCGCATGTTGCGGTGGCAACAGGCCATCGAGCATCAAGCTTTTATTTCGGGTGGAGGAGCCCAGCAAGCACCTGCACAACGTGTTGTTGACTTCACACAAAATAGATTGTCTGCCGATTTGCCTACTTGCAGCTACAGGCCGTCTATACAATCGGTGGAACTTAAGGAGGTATTGCCGGGGTTTTTTTATAAACGAATGCAAACCGCCTTGTTGTTGATTGGAAAGAAGATGCCTGCCTATTTTACAAATGAGGCTGTATTAGTCGCCCCTGAAACAAGAACCTCTTCACCAGTGCGTATTCCTCGTGATCGGGAAACTTTTCAGCATCTCCAGTTGAACAACCTTTACCCATTGGGTGAGGGGGCAGGATATGCCGGAGGCATCGTGAGCGCGGCGATGGACGGACTTACAGCGATTAGAAAATTAAAACAATGGCACAATCCCCTTTAACCCTTGTGTTGGGTGCTTCGGAAAATCCGAATCGTTATAGTCATCGAGCAGCCAATATGCTCAAAAGTCATGGTCATGCCGTTTGGTTGACGGGTCGCAGACCTGGCAACCACGACGGGATGCCTATATGCACTCATTTCCCAGAGCAGGGGATTGTTGATACGGTGACCTTATATGTAGGTCCCGCACACCAAGCTGAGTTTGCTTCGGCCGTTGAAAAACTGCTGCCGCGCCGAATTATATTTAATCCAGGCACTGAAAATCCAAAATGGCAAGCCCATTTGCAGGGCCTTGGCATAGTTGTGGAAGAGGCCTGCACGCTTGTTTTGCTCAGTATTGGACAATACTGAAAATTAATTTTTAAACGAGCGCTTTCGTTATCAGGAGTTTAGCCCCAAACCATTCCTTAAGCTTATTTTATTTTGCAGTTAGGGCTTGCTTTTACAAAGTACTTTTCTACCTTTGCTCTCCCATTCAACGGAACGGGAAACGACGAAAAAACAACTGAAAAGAATTTTTTAAAGCGTTTAACAATCTTCCGAAAACATCTTTACCTTTGCAGCCGCTTCGGCGTTGAAAGGGATTAGAGAGGGGTTTGGAATG
>JBDNIH010000228.1:0-18080 GCA_041688385.1 Bacteroidia bacterium | reverse complement strand
TTGCGTGTCGATTTTTTGAATCAGTATTACAATGTGAATAAACGGCTGTTGTTTACCAAAAGCGCTATCGACTTCAACAATGCCGAGTTGACCGATGATGCTGGAGGTGTGGGCACCCTTTCGGGCGCCATATTCCATGATAAATTTAGGAAAACCCGACTAAAGATGCGGCTAGATGCACGCAATTTACTTGTATTGAATACGCCGGGAGACTACCAATCGAGCTACTTTGGTGTAGGTAAAATCACCGGTTATGCCACCTTTGAAGGGCCCCTTTCGCTGATTTCAATCAATATTGTAGGGAGTACCGATAGAGGCACCAACTTCAGCATTCCGTTGGATGCCGAATCGGATCGAGGTATTACTGACTTCATCACTTTTGTCAATAAATCCGACAGCACCGAAGTGAACATCGGCACACAGAATTTGGAGTTATCTGGTATCGACCTCAAGATGAACTTGACGGTAACCCCTGAGGCAGAGGTAAACATCATCTTCGACCGAAAAACTGGAGATGTTATCCGTGGTCGCGGAAACGCGGTGATTGAAGTACAGGTTAACACCCTTGGTGAAATCAGCATGTTTGGTAACTACACCTTCGCGAGTGGCGATTACACCTTCACCCTTGCCAATATCGCCAATAAACGTTTCCGTATTACCGAGGGTAGCACCATACGCTGGAGCGGCGACCCCTATGATGCCCAGCTTAATCTGAATGCCGTTTACAGACAAAGAGCATCTGTTTCGCCCCTGCTCAATGCTGCTACGCTCGCAAACCTTAATAGCTCTCGCACAAATCAGTATATGAATATCGATGCCTACCTCAAGCTCACCGGCTCGTTATTAAGTCCGACTATCGCCTTTCAACTGAAAGTGCCCTCCATCAACGAAAACGACCCCAACGACCCCGTTTCTGCTACCATTCGCAATATAAACAACGACGAACAGCGACTCAACAACCAAGTGATTGCCTTGCTTGTGGCTGGTCAGTTTATACCGGAAGATGTGGCTGCCGGTGGTTTTGCAGCCAATACAGGAATCAACTCGGTGAGTGAAGTATTGTCGGCCCAGTTCAGCAACTTAATCTCTCCACTATTTGGCAATGTGAATGTGGGTGTGAATTTCCGAAACAATACACTTGCTAATCAGCTTACCACCACCCCAACCAATGCCGAAACACTCAGTGACTTGAACGTAGCGGTGAATACCACGTTTTTTGATAACCGGGTGTTGATAGATGGTAATTTTGGTAACTCCAGCCGCAATGCAACCCAAACCTTAGGTGGCGAGGTAACGGTAGAATACCTTGTGAATGCCGATGGCAGTTTCCGGCTCAAAGCCTTTAACCGTCTCGATGATCGCATCATTTTTAGTAGAGATACAAACTACCGTCAAGGCATAGGTTTGAGTTATACCAAAAACTACAATACCGGCGAAGAGCTCAAAAATGATGCGACCCGCTGGTTACAAGATCGTTTACTTCGTCGAATTCCGTGGGCTCCGGATAGTTGGAAGGGGGATTTTTAAATCAAACTTTCACATGCAACGTTCAAAATTACCAACTAAAGGGTTCTCGTTCGTGCAGGGAGCACGCTGCTGTTGGAGAGGATTCGTTTGTTACAACGGTATAAAGCGCTAAGGTTATACTGGCGCTTCGTAGAAAAGACTGACAATTTAGCAGACGCCTAGGAGCACATCGAAGCGCAGCCCTTCATCAGCACATGAACTACATTGCGCTAAGCACCTGAAATTTCTCGCTAACCGGAGTTCTCCTAGGATCTAACCTTTCAAAATCTCGTGGCCCATCTTATCTCTTTTGGTTTCGAGATAATCTTGGTTGTGTTTGTTCGCAGGTACTTCGAGAGCAACATGATCAACAATCTCCAAACCGTAACCCATAAGGCCTGCGCGTTTGGTGGGATTGTTCGACATCAACTTCATTTTACGTACCCCGAGATCACGTAAAATTTGGGCCCCTATACCGTAATCGCGTTCGTCCATTTTAAAGCCAAGCGCAATATTCGCTTGTACGGTATCCATACCCTGCTCCTGTAGTTTATAGGCTTTAAGTTTATTGAGCAACCCAATACCGCGGCCTTCCTGATTCATATAAACGATGACCCCCTTGCCTGCTTTGTCAACCATTTGCATGGCGGCATGCAATTGTTCACCACAATCACAACGGCAAGAGCCAAATATATCGCCGGTCATGCAGCTCGAATGAACGCGCACTAAAACAGCTTCGTCTTCATCCCACTTTCCTTTAACGAGAGCCAGATGCTCCTGATCGTTATTGGTTTGTTTAAAAGCCATCAATTGAAAATCACCGTAAGCTGTAGGCATTTCTACGGCGATTTCTCTTTTAATCAAACTTTCTTTGGCGAGACGGTATTCAATCAGGTCTTTGATAGATACTAAACGCATATCAAAACGTTCCGCTACTTGCTTCAGATCAGGTAGCCGCGCCATGCTGCCGTCTTCATTCATAATTTCGCATATCACTCCCACGGCAGGGAAACCAGCGAGTCGAGCAAAGTCGATGGCCGCTTCGGTATGACCAGAGCGACGCAATACTCCTCCCCGGCGGGCTTTAAGTGGAAAAATATGTCCGGGTTTGCCAAAGTCTTCTGCCTTGGTTTGTGGATCTACGAGGGCTTGAATGGTCATGGCGCGGTCGTAGGCCGATATACCGGTGGTGCAGCCTTTACCCAACAAATCGATGCTAATGGTAAAAGGTGTTTCATGCAAGGTGGTGTTTTTTCCTACCATGAGGTCGAGCCCGAGTTCTTCACAGCGATCTTCGATGATGGGTGCACAGATCAATCCACGCCCATGAGTGGCCATAAAATTGATCATCGCTGGGGTGGCAGCTGAGGCGGCAGCTAAAAAATCACCTTCATTTTCGCGGTCCTCGTCATCGACTACGATGATGATTTTTCCGTCTTTGATGGCCTCAATAGCCGATTCTATACTGTCGAGTTGGATCGCTTCCATAAAAAATTGCAGAAATTGAACGGCAAAGATACAAATTAAGCCCTGTGGCTATAATTTAGGCCTTCGACTTGCGTTAAAAGCACCAAACCACAACAAAACCTTAAAGCTTTTGCCTACCATGGCAAATTTTACAACAACCACTGCTACGTTTAAGTTTAATTCCGAGCTGATTGCTTATGCTTTTTTTGCAATCTTTTTGGCGGCCATTCCTTTGTCGAAAGCGGTAGCCAGTATTGCCGAGGTTTTACTCATTATCAGTTGGTTTATCGGCTTTTCAGATCCTGAAATTCGGGTCAGGCGCATCGAGACATTCAAAAGTGCCCCTTTTATCTTTTTCTTCCCTATGCTTTTGTTCATGTACTTTTTGGGCATGAGTTACACCAGCGACATACGCGAGGGTTGGTCGGAGATTAATATGAAGCACTACTTTTTTACGCTTCCCATCATCGCCGGCACCTTGCGTATGAACCGAGATCAGCTGCGGTGGTTGTTTTTAAGTTTTGCCTTGGCCAATGTTTTAGTGGCTGTGAGCATATATTATATTGCGGCAACCGATAATATTTTTCTAAAAGGCACACCCAAAATTCCTAGTGCCTTTGAGCAAAGGCCACGGGCTAGTCTGTTTTTGTGCTTCAGCATCTTCATCTTTTTCGAATACCTTTTTAGCAAATGGCGGGAGTTGTCGAATGAAGCTCGGACGACCCTACTTATTTTTATGTTCATGGCGCTCACAGGGCTGGTCTTGTTAAAAGGTCGTATTGGTCAGTTGAGCTTTGTGGTTTTAATGCCGACTTTCCTCCTGCTTTATCTGCAGAAATCACGTAAACGTTTTGGCAAATGGCTGCTCGCCTCCACGCTGGGGGTGGTTTTGGGTGCAGGCATGTATTGGGGATTCGAGAGTGTACGTCAACCCTTTAATGAAGCTTGGGACGAGTTCCAGGAAAGTCAGCACGGCTACCCGAGCTCTGAACCCACTTATTCCTCCATCGGGCAGCGGATAGCCTTTTATCAAGAATACTTGCCTTTGGTGCGCAATAACCTCTGGCTAGGTGTGGGTACAGGCGATTTAATACAAGCAGGAACCCCTTTGTTCGAAGATCAACCCTACCACATCCCCTTCCACAAACCACACAATCAACTGCTCGAAACGGCCGTAAAGTTCGGACTGCTCGGCCTCGTTTTTTTTCTGGCCATGTGGTATTTCAGTCTGCGAAATGTTTATCCAGGTTTCCGTAAGCTCGCCTATCTTTTTAACCTTCTCCTCTTTATCAGCATGATGGCCGATTCCACCCTCGGCACGCAAGCAGGCATTACCTTTTTTATGGGCTTCAATGCGCTCTTTTTGGTGCGGCCCGACGAACCTTTATTGAGTCAAATCCTGACCGAGGAGAGCAAAGATCAGGGCGAGAAACAAAAAAATTGGCTCGACTAAGGGATTTTTTCTGCGGAAATTCCGTTCTTCCCCTATGCTGCCACTGACCAACCGACTAGGGGATTCACCCAGTCTCTACCTTCGCCAACACGCCACCAATCCCGTTTACTGGCAACCGTGGGATGAAATTGCCTTGGGTTACGCCCGTGAAAATCAAAAACTGCTCCTGATAAGCATCGGTTATGCCGCCTGTCATTGGTGCCATGTGATGGAGCACGAATGTTTTGAAGATCAGGCCGTGGCGGAGCAAATGAATACAGCTTTTGTCTCCATCAAAATTGACCGGGAAAGTCGGCCCGATCTAGATGCTGTTTATATGGAAGCGTTGCAGCTCATGACAGGTCGTGGTGGTTGGCCGCTCAACATCATCGCCTTGCCCGACGGCCGGCCGGTTTACGGCGGCACCTATTTCCCGAAGGAACAATGGCAAGCCGTATTGCAACAAATCAGTACCCTTTGGACCAAAGAACCCGAGCGCGTGCGGGCCTATGCCGACCATATGGAAGGCGCCTTGATAGAACACCAGCTTATCAAACCAGTCGGAAATAGCAGTTTACCCGACATCCACTTTTACAATCGTAGTTTTGGTCCCTTGGCGCAAGCCTACGATGCACACTTTGGAGGTATGTCGCCTGCCCCTAAATTTCCCATGCCAGTTTTATGGCGATATATGCTGAAATACGGTGTTCTCGCCAAAAATCAAGACGCCATCGACAACGTACATTTTACGCTTGAACGTATGGCGGCGGGTGGTTTATACGATCAGCTTGGGGGCGGATTTGCCCGCTACAGCGTTGACCCCTATTGGAAAGTCCCGCACTTTGAAAAGATGCTCTACGACAACGCCCAATTGGTTACACTTTATGCTGAAGCCTACCGTCAAAGTAGCCATCCTCGCTTTAAAGAAGTAGTGCAAAACACTTTAGACTGGTGTAAAAGTCATCTTCTACAAAAAAACGGCGCCTATGCTGCTGCTTTTGATGCCGACAGCGAAGGTGTAGAAGGAAAATATTACGTCTGGACCACGACAAGTATATCCAGCTGCTTGGGTCAGGATGAGCTGGCGCTGGCGACGCATTGGTTTGGCCTAGAAGACGAGGCCATTTGGGAAGAAGGGCTGCTCGTATTGCAAGTAGCCAAAACTCCAGCTGAACTGGCAAAAATTTTGGGTAAAAGCGAAAGGCACATACAGGAAACCCAAGCCAAAATCCGCCAAAAACTGCTCAGTGAAAGAGACAAACGTATACCGCCTGCCTGTGATAGCAAACAATTATTGGGCTGGAATGCGCTGCTGCTCGAAGGCCTGGCAGAGGCCTATATTAGCCTGCAAGTCGAAAATTATCTTGTCGATGCACTGGCGCTCGCCAACGCCTTGCTGCAGTTTAAAGTCGATGGGCAGTGGCACAGGGTTGTTTATGAAGATGCTTTGAGCCAGCCTGCCTTCAGCGAAGACCTTGCCTATCTGGCACAGGCTTTTTTTCGCTTATACCAAGTAAGCGGTGATCCAAGCTGGTTGCTAGAAAGTGAAAAGTTGGTGCTTTTGCTGCAAACGGATTTCAGCGATCGTCAAACGGGCTTGTTGTTGTATGGGCGCGAAAAAGCGCTCGACTGGCATGCCGACCGGGTAGAACTTGCCGACAATGTGCAACCCTCCGCGAACAGCGTTTATGCGCATTTGTTATATCAGTTGGCCAGCTTACATGCCGATACCCGACAGCAAGAGCAAGCGCTGGCTTTGTTTCGGTTGGCACAAACATCCTTGGAAAAACACATGCGTTTTTATGCTGGCTGGGGCAGTTTAGGCCTCGATATTGCCTATGGTACGGCTGTGGTGAGCCTCACTGGAAACGATGCAGCAGCAGCTTACCGTGAGCTGGCAGCACGCTATTTAGCGGGTGAAACACTCCTTTGGAGCGTCGTTAAACAGACGTATCCGCCACTATTGGCAGAACGTTACAGCAACGCCCCGCTGCGCATCGACCGTTGTATTTTTGGAAGTTGCGCTTTGCCGCTAACAAGTGTTGCAGCCTATTTAGCAGCAACTGCTCAAAGCTGAAGATGTAAATTGGCGGCTCGTTTTACAGCGGATAAAGCTTGCAGAAAACTGGCATCTTCCTCTAGCGCGTTTCCAACAACCACAACATCGGCACCTGCAGCATATGCTGCTGCGGCTTCTTCGGCTTGCCGAATACCACCACCAACGATGATAGGCAATTGTACGTTTTTACGCACGGAGCGTATAACCGCTCCCGGCACTGGTTGCAACGCGCCGCTGCCTGCATCCAAATAAATCAAACGTAAGCCTAACATCTCTCCAGCCATGGCGGTGCAGGCCGCAATATCTGGTTTGTCGGCAGGAATAGGCGTGGTATTAGAGATATAGGAAACCGTGGTCGGCCTGCCGCCATCAATAAGCATATAGGCGGTGGGTAAAACTTGTATGCCTGCTTGTTTGATTAGGGGAGCTGCAACGACATGGGCACCAATTAAAAACTCTGGATTACGTCCTGAGATCAGCGATAACAACAAAATGCCATCGGCTTGCTTCGATAATTGGGTAACCGCTCCCGGAAAAAGAATAGACGGAATGGCTGATAACTCGCGAATGGTGGTGAGTACCCTGTCAATGGCATCGTTAGTCAGCAAACTACCACCTACAAAAAAGAAGTCGGCCTGCGCCAGATGCGCCTTTTCAATCAACGATTTTAAAGCACGTTCGCCCGCTTTGTCAGGGTCGATTAAAACGGCCAGCTGCTTTTTGCCAGCAGCGGCATTCCGTTCTAAAAGATCGAGTAAGGTTGACTTCATTTAGTGGCAGCGCTGAAGTGTTTATAGCGCAGCGGTAAAAATAAGATAAATCTTCGACCGTGGGTACCTACGACATTAAATTTCACAAAACACACACTAAACATAGGGCTTAAATTGTTGGAAGCTTTGGTTAAATTTATCCCATGCTTCAGCTGCTACGCCTAACCTTTCTTTTGTTTTTCCTCGGTTTTGTAGCTCCTACGACTTGTGCGCAAAGTCTGGCATGGTCCCCTTTGAATTCAAGTTTTAAGGGCGCCTTTCAATCAAAAGTGCTCGCAGCCGATAAACAAGGCTACTATGTTTATCAATCTTCGGGCAAAGAAAGAAGCATCGAAAAGTTCAGTTATGCCAACAATCTTATTTACAGCCATAAATTACCACTCGACGATCGCAACATAGAAATTGAAGAGCTAGTTGTTGAAAAAACGGGTGTAACCGCCTTCTTTTCGATCTATTCGCCCACACTTAAAAAACATGGGCTTTTTTACATCTTTCTCCCCCACCAAGGCGAAGCAAGCACGCCAGCTACTTTGTTCGATCAAGGGCAAATCAACAGTGCTTCCCGTTCAAGTTTTAAAATAATGCCGCGTTCAGATTTAAGTGGATTTAGCTTGCTCCACATCAATGAAAACAATACCGAAAGCCTCGGACTCGACATTCGTTTTTATGATGCCGCGTTGGGTGTCGAACGGCGTACCAGCTTGTTTTTACCGCATGAAAAAACCCGCTACGAAATACGAGAGGTCATGCACGACCCCAACCACAATCTGCTTTTGTGGATGTATGTGACAGACAAGGACAAACGAAGTGCCGACCCTGCCAAGTTTTACTATAAAATGGTGCGTGTAAATCGGACAACCCTTGAATTAGAAGAAGCCAATTTGCGGGATAGCGTCTACTTCCTCAATGCCGTTCAACCCGCCCTGGATGAGTTGAACCAAAAAATACGACTGGTTGGGTTTTTCTCTGAAAAAGACCGCACCACCATCGCTGGTTCTGTGCTGGCTAGCGTTTCGTTGGCGCCTTTGCAAATAGATACCATCGGGTTGGCGCGTTTTGACCTAGAATTCAAAACAAAACTACAGGGCTACAAAAATGCCAACAGAAGCAAGGAGTTGGCCGACTATTACATCAAAGACATCGTGATGCGCTCGGATGGTGGCGCTTTGTTGGTGGCTGAATCAAACTACCAAACTATCCAAACCTATGTGCAGTACAGCCAAGGTTTTCCCATTTACCGCGAAATTATCTACTACCATTACGATGAAATAGTCGTGGTATCGGTGAACGCAAATGGCACAATCGACTGGCGGCAAATCATCCCCAAAGCGCAGGTCAGCACCCAGCTGAGTCCGTATAATTCATTCGTCAGTCTGCCTACCGAGAAGCACCTCAATCTCATCTTCAACGAAGAAGGCCGGAGTAAAAATGCGGTAGTCATGTACCGCATCAACAACCAAGGGGATGTAGTTCCACGCATAATCCTGAGTCCTGAAACCGATGATGCGGCTATATTGGAAAGTGATGCGGCCATCGTTGGTCCGAATGCGATGCTAATTCCTGCCACCAAACGCAAGAAAAAAGGGCTTTTCCGGCTTACCTTTGAAACCCTATGATTTCGGCTTTATTCCGCACCAACAATCCTTTCTTGGCCTGGGGCGCCACCTTGGTGCTTGTAATCGCTTTGCTTACCCTCTCAGCCTTTACCGAAGGAGATGCAACGTCGGTTGTAGGCGGAAACAGGCTCTTTGAAGCACTCAACCGCCTCCCTACCTTCGCCAAACTTTTGATGAACCTGATCTGCGTGCTATCGCCGGCTTTGTTGCTGAATGAATTGATCAAGTCCTTAAAAATCAGTCGCGACGCCCACAATCTATTTGCGTTGGCTTACGTGGTGAGTGCGTTTAGCTTTCTGGAATGGACGAGCTTTAACCCGGCCTTATTGGCAGGTGCCTGTTTCGCTTTGATTTTGCGGAACCTGATGATTGTAAGTAATAGCCCAAGGCAGTTACAGCTTCTTTTCGATGCTGGCCTGGTAGCTTCGATATGTTTTCAATTCTATAAACCCGCTATCGTACTTTTTCCAGTGACGCTTTTTGGCATACTGCTGGGCGGCGTATTCCGCTTTAGGGCACTGGTCGTATGGCTTTTGGGGTATATTACGCCCATTTATCTGGCTGCAGCCTGGCTGTACCTTACCAACCAGTGGTCGCAGATTTACGACATCGTTCATTTTGATTTATTACTGAGCAACTCGGTTCATTTTCTCAACACGGGCCAGAAAGTGGCCATTTCCATATTATTGGTGATGCTCGCCTTTGGTTTTTTGATGAGTTTCAGTGCCGCCAATCTCAAAACCAATAGTCTGCGCAACACCCAGCGGCTCTTTTCCATCTTGTTCGTTTGTGGTATTTTATCGGTTGTATTCTTGCCCGGCGACCACTTGTTTCTGATAAGTCTTTTTGTTCCAGTCGCTGCCTTTTTTGTCGGGCGTTTTCTCGAAAGTATTGGTCCAGGATGGATGCTCGACCTGCTGATTGTAGGCTGGTTGGGCAGTTTACTCTGGGGTGCAGGATTTTTCTAAAAAGCTGCCTCCTTTTTTCCGAAATTTGCAGTCAAATCCGCTGCTATGAAATTTGGTGTTGTTATTTTCCCCGGCTCGAATTGTGACCGAGATACTTTATATGCTTTTGGTGAAATATTAGGTGCCCCTACGGTTCCGCTGTGGCACAAAGACACCGATTTACAAGGCGTAGATTTTGTGATTTTACCCGGTGGTTTTTCTTACGGTGATTATCTCCGATCAGGAGCCATCGCTCGTTTTTCCCCTATCATGGACGCTGTAATTACGCACGCCAACCGGGGCGGTTATGTTATGGGCATTTGTAATGGTTTTCAAGTCATCACCGAGGCTAAATTGGTGCCGGGCGTATTGCTGCACAACGAAAGCCGGAAGTTTATTTGCAAAAATACCTTCATCAAGCCCGCTACAAACAACAGCTTACTAACACAGGGACTGGAGCTCAATCAGGCTTTACAAATACCAATTGCCCACGGCGAGGGCAATTATTATATCGATGCGGACGGATTAAAAGGACTGCAAGACAACGACCAAATTCTCTTCCAGTATTGTGATGCTGGAGGTGTGGTTACGGCCGAGTCCAACCCGAATGGCGCGCTGCACAATATTGCGGGTGTTACAAACAAAAGCCGCAATGTATTTGGCATGATGCCCCACCCAGAGCGTGCCGCTGACCCAATTCTCGGCAATACCGATGGCTTAAAAATATTGGAGTCGATTTTACAGACGGTAGCATAAAACGTTAAATAGTCACCCCTTTTTATGCGCTTTCCTTCAGTTTTGTCCCGACAATTGAACTACTTCGGCCTATAACTGTGGCGGCTATTTTTATACTCATCATACACAACAAGACTGTAGGCGGACTGACCAAAGCTCCTATTTTTGTAAAAAAGAGATGAAAAAGCCAAGCATACAGTTGTTGATCATCCTGCTTGCCTTTTTCTCCCTACTTTATCTTGGCAAGCCACTTCGCGAGCTGTTGACTACTGTATTGGTAGATGAAAAAAATGCACGCTTTATTGCCGGAATAGCAGTTCGTTCGGTCATAGTAGGTCTGGCAATCTGGTGGATTCGACGTATGCAGCTCTTGACCTTTATGGGCTTAAACCATCCATTCCAAGCGAAGCAGCTGCAATCCTTAGTTATTCCTTGCACATTTATTGGCTTAGGCCTGGTTTCCAACTGGACAACTTACACTAACAGCGATACAGATACGCTCGTTCTGTTTTTGTCCTCTGTGTTGTTGGTAGGCGCAGCAGAAGAACTCGTCTTCCGCGGCCTATTGTTCCCGATACTACTCCGAATTTGGTGTAAGCGAAAAAATGCGCTCGTTTTGTCCGCAATCGTTTCATCCTTAGTGTTTGGATTGGTTCATTTGGTGAACCTGTTCCAGCAACCTGAAAATGTAGTAGGAATACTGTCACAGGTGTTTTTTGCCTGTGCTATAGGTGTATTTTTTGCCGGTTTATTGCTCAGGACCGGTAATATGTTCCTTCCGATACTTGTTCATGCCGGCATAAACTTCGCTTTCGGTTCAAGTGAATTGAAGTCAGCTACAGTAGCAACCATGGTAGAAACTGGCACAACCGATTGGAAAACCTTATTACCTACTACCCTCTTTTTTGCTTTTATCTTCGTTGGTGGCCTTTTTATGCTCCTCCAAAGCAATCAGGATAAAGTATTAGAGCGCCTGACGAGCAAGCCTTCACCAGATATCTTAGGGTAAAGCCACCCTTAACGTTGAATTACAAGTCGTTGCGTATTGTTACCACTGCGCAGTAGGTAAATTCCTGGAGGCAAAGTAAGTATGTCCAGGGTATGGCTCGTCTTTCCGATTTCTACTTCTTGTTGGAGCTGCATTTTTCCCTGCATATTGTAGACTTCAATAAGCCGACTAAAAGCAGTTGATGCACTAAATTGTAAGGTGACCTGATTTGTCGCAGGATTGGGGTAAAGCACAAAATGTGTTTTTTCAACTTCATCAACGGCTAAGTTCATGTCCCTGATGGCAGTTGTAAATGCAGATTCAAGCACCCAATTTTCTGGATCGGTTAAGATATTTTGAATGGTTCCTTGAATGGGGAAAGTTTGCAGCTGGAAAAAGCCAGGTTCCAAACGTATTTTTTCGCGCCGACCATCGGTATAAACTACCACAATAGGATAAGGCAAATCAAACAGACCCGCAGCTGCACCGCTGCGATCAAATAAGCTAATAAGCAGCTCATTTCCGCGTTGGTTCCAACTAATGGAATAATCTGGAAAACCACCACCATAAATCCAGGCATTGATGAAGGTGGTGAGGGAAATACCCGTGTATTGTTCCATGAGCACACGGAATTCCTCGGTTGTGGCGTTGCCAAAACCACGCTGGCTCAGGTAATGTTGGAGCCCGCCAAAAAAGAGACTGTCGCCCAGCAACCAGCGCAAATTGTGGAGCACCAAAGCAGGTTTTCGATAAGATAAATTGGTATTCAGCACCCGCGAAAAATCAGCGCCCGCAGGCACATATACCGTTCCTGTCGCAGCATTAGCACGTACCGATGTTTGCCAGCCATTGCGAATATTGGCGGCAGCGGTTGAATCAAATTGCGCCACGAACAATGCCTCGGCATACGTTGCAAAACCCTCATTGAGCCAGATATCACTTGGCGTAGCGCAGGTTACATAATCGCCAAACCACTGGTGCGCTGCTTCGTGAACAATTACGCCCAGATTATAAAAACCCATGCCCGATAGGGTCTGGTGTTCCATGGCGCCACCCATATTGGTTTGGGCGTGGCCGTATTTTTCAGCCGCAAAGGGATAGGTCCCCCAAAAAAGGGATAGTTCCTGTAATACGCGCCCGGTGGTATCGAGCAGAGCGGTACTAGGGCCATTGACCGGGAAGCTGAAATCCTGTATAGGCATAGGCGAAGTTCGTCCGGGCAAAAGTACCTGGCGATTGCTGACTACATAGTCGCTCACCGACAGCGCAATAAGGTAATAGGCGATGGGGAAACGACTTTTCCAATTCCAGCGGGCTTTTTGGTTGGCTAGGGTATCTATGCCCACCAATATTCCATGGGAGGCGACCTTTTTACCGAGTTGGGTGGTTATGTGGAGGTCGATAGAATCGATTTTATCGGAAAGTTGCTGTTTTACGGGCAGCCAATTTTTAGCCCAAAACAAACTTGAATGGGTAAATAGGGCCGGATGAATGCCTGCATTGCTCAACATCATTCCACGGCGGTTGGCCTGTTGGGGTGGCACACCTTGGTAGTAAACCAATAGCGAAAACATTTGCCCAACCCCTATCGCCGCTGGCAAAAATGCAACCACCTCATCATTGTTATGATTAAAAAGTAGGTTTTGGCCATTGTAGCGAATGCTGTCGATAGGGAGCGCCGTCGTCAGTTCAAACCAAAAACTATCGAGCGGCTGCTGCACAACAGTGGCTGTAATAGCCACATAACCCTTGGTGTATAAAAGGGTGTCGTACAATTCTAAATGAATGGCATAGTGGGTGATGTCGTAGGCATCTGCCACGGCAGAAATCCGAAAACCGGATGAAGGTGAAAAAGTTAGGGCACCCTGGCAATGCGGATAAACTTCTGTTTGGGCAGTCAAACAGCTGCTTACGAACAGCATCAAAACGGTCAGCATTCCTTTCATCCTTTGAAAGTATTAAATAGGCGGGAATAATGCTAATGACGGTCTCACCTGACAACGAGGCCAACTAATTAGAACAACATGCCGTTATTTTATCTGGTCAGCTTCTGCGCGTTGATTGAACGCCCTTCCTAGTTGTGCCTCGCATCAACATTTGTGGCAGCAGGCCGTTGTGCTTCACCGCAATAACCGTCCAGCAAATTCAAGTGCTGCGTCAAAAGGGTTGCGCTCGCCTTGAGCTACCGCCTTTTCGAGCTGCTGGTATAAAGCCAGGAGGTCAGGATGGGCAGATCGGGCAAGATCCAGTTGGTAGTGGATGTGCTCGCGGAACTGCAAAACAGCTTGCTCTTGTCGGCGTTGAACGAAATAACCGTTGGGTTTAACCAAATCGGCATAACGGCAGATACTCTTCCATACTTCGGCGATGCCCTCGTTGTTTAAGGCAGAGGCCAGCAAAACTTCGGGCGTCCATTGGCCGGGATGGGCAGGGAAAAGATGAAGGGCGTTGCGGTAGTCGGAGGCAGCCAGCTTGGCTTTAAGCATATTTTCACCCTCCGCTTTGTTGATGACCAACAAGTCGGCCAGCTCCATGATACCCCGTTTAATGCCTTGCAGTTCATCGCCGGCACCAGCTAGCATAAGTAGGAGGAAAAAATCGACCATGCCATACACAGCCGTTTCGCTTTGTCCTACGCCCACCGTTTCAATAAGCACGATGTCGTAACCGGCGGCTTCACATAAAATCATAGCCTCCCAGCTGTTGCGTGCTACGCCGCCGAGCGTACTGCCAGCAGCGGTAGGGCGAATAAAGGCATTGAGGTCTTGCGATAGCTGCTCCATGCGGGTTTTATCACCTAAAATACTTCCCCCCGAACGGCCTGAGCTCGGATCGATGGCCAATACGGCCACTTTATGATCTGCTGCAGTGAGTAGACTCCCAAAAGTGTCGATAAAGGTACTTTTACCAACGCCGGGAACACCCGTGATGCCGATCCGTAAGGAACGGCCACTTTGAGGCAGGCAATAGGCCAGCAGTTCGCCTGCCGCTGCCTGGTGTTGTTGGGCCCTACTTTCTACCAAGGTAATGGCACGTGCCAATGCAGCCCGATTACCGGTCTGCAGTTCTGCAAAAAGTGCTTTTACATCAGGCGTTTTCATGTGTCCAAATTAAGGATAGTCGGCGGGAGTTGTATGCCAAAAGTGGTTGGGAATCGAGCTGCTGCCCCACTTAAGGTCTGTTCAGAAATACGCAGGGCACAATACATTGCCAACGGGGTATTTCCCCAAAAAACAATATAAAAACCTGTGTTGGTAGTCAACGGCGCTGCACCCCCAAGATAAAAGGAGCTAGCATACACAATGACTCGCCTGCCGTTCTGTATCCAACTAAAAAAGGTGGCCACAAACAGTGTCCAAAGTCTATAAACGCCCTGCATGCGTTTATCCCGCATGCTCCAGTCGCTTAAGAATATCAATCGCTGCTTGTGCAATGACGGTACCCGGACCAAAAATACCGGCTACACCCGCTTTGTTTAGGAAGTCGTAATCCTGCTGCGGTATTACACCACCAGCCACCACAAGTATATCGGGGCGACCCAAAGCAGATAGCTCTGCGATGAGTTGTGGCACCAACGTTTTATGTCCAGCAGCCAACGACGAAGCGCCCACCACATGCACATCGTTTTCCACTGCCTGACGGGCAGTTTCGGCGGGGGTTTGAAAAAGCGGACCGATATCTACGTCAAAACCGAGATCGGCGAAAGAAGTGGCAATAACTTTTGCACCACGGTCGTGCCCATCCTGACCCATTTTGGCAATGAGGATACGGGGGCGGCGGCCTTCGTTTGTGGCAAAGGTCTCGACCCGTTCGCGGGCGGCTTTAAAACTTTCGTCCATGCGGATTTCATTCGAATATACACCTGAAATAGCACGTATGGTTGCTTTATAACGACCATACACCACTTCGAGTGCGTCGGATATTTCACCTAAAGTAGCACGTAGGCGAGCAGCTGTTACGCCCAACTCCAACAAATTGCCTTCGCCAGTGCGTGCAGCTTCAGTCAGCGCATCTAAAGCGGCTTTTACAGCTGCCCCATCCCTATTGGCCTTGATGTGATTCAATCTTTCAATCTGCGACAAACGTACAGCGGCGTTGTCTACTTCACGTATTTCAATATCCGTGGCCCGCCCGCTGTTGTAGCGGTTTACGCCTATAATTACATCTTTGCCACCATCTATACGGGCTTGTTTGCGCGCGGCGGCTTCTTCGATACGCATTTTAGGCACACCCGTTTCTATGGCCTTGGCCATGCCACCGAGTTTTTCTATTTCTTCGAGATGAGCCCAGGCTTTTTTTACGAGCTCCTCGGTGAGGGCTTCTACATAATAGCTGCCGCCCCATGGGTCTACCACTTTGGTGATATTGGTCTCGTCTTGCAAATACAATTGGGTATTGCGGGCGATACGCGCGCTGAAATCGGTTGGTAGCGCAATGGCTTCGTCAAGGGCATTGGTGTGCAGCGATTGGGTATGGCCGAGTGCCGCTGCCATTGCTTCGATGCACGTGCGGGCCACATTGTTGAACGGATCTTGTTCGGTCAAACTCCAACCGGAAGTCTGGCAGTGGGTACGCAAAGCCAGTGATTTACTCTTTTTTGGCCCAAATTGTTGGACCAGTTTGGCCCACAACAAACGACCCGCACGAAGTTTAGCAATCTCCATAAAATGATTCATGCCAATCGCCCAGAAAAAAGACAAACGTGGGGCAAAGGCATCGATTTCGAGTCCGGTGGCCAAGCCAGTCTTCATATATTCCAAGCCGTCGGCGAGGGTATAGGCCAGCTCCAAATCGGCTGTAGCCCCAGCTTCTTGCATGTGGTAACCACTGATAGAAATGCTGTTAAAACGTGGCATTTTGCGGGCGGTGTACCCAAAAATGTCCGCAATGATACGCATGGAAGAGGCGGGCGGATAGATGTAGGTATTGCGCACCATGAACTCTTTCAGGATGTCGTTTTGAATGGTGCCGCTAAGCTGTTCGGGAGGCACGCCCTGCTCTTCGGCTGCGACGATATAAAACGCCATGATGGGCAAAACCGCTCCATTCATGGTCATACTTACACTCATTTCGCCCAAAGGAATCTGGTCGAAGAGAATTTTCATATCCTCTACGCTGTCTATGGCAACCCCTGCCTTGCCTACATCTCCTTCAACGCGGGGATGGTCGGAATCGTAACCCCGGTGTGTGGCCAAATCAAAAGCCACAGATAAACCCTTTTGGCCAGCCGCCAGGTTACGGCGGTAAAAGGCATTAGAAGCTTCGGCGGTGCTAAAACCTGCATATTGACGGATGGTCCACGGCCGTTTAACATACATCGATGCATAAGGTCCGCGCAAAAAAGGAGGGATACCGGCGCCAAATTCCAGTTGACGGAGATTAGCTACATCTTCAGCGACATACGCCGAAAATAAAGGCAACTTTTCCGCCGTCTGCCATTCATCTCGCTTTTCAGCAGCGTAATAGTCCTGTTCGGGCGCCACACGGTAGCTGAGCTGGGTAAAATCAGGGAATGGTTGCCTCATGACAAAATACGATTTTGGAATGCCTGCAGCGTGGCCAATAAAGGCGACCTCACATGGATAAAATGTTGGATGCCCGCTGCCGTAAAGGCTTCGATATCGGCTTGCGGATAACCCGCCAAAACCAATTCCGTTTTGCCCTGTAGAAGCTGGCAGAATGCTGGCACTAAGGCCGGATAATCGGTATCGGAGGCACAAAGCACGACAACTTCGGCTCCACTGCGCAAGGCGGCTTGCGTACCTTCTTCGAGATGCTCAAAACCGTTGTTCTCAATTATTTCATAGCCAGCACAGCTGAAAAAATTAGCTATGAAAGTAGCCCTTGCGAGGCGCATGGCGAGATCGCCCATCGGCAATAAAAAGACTTTCGGCCGACTTATCGCTGCTGCAGTTTGTTTGCGCAGCGCCTCAAAATCTGCCGATAGGCGAAAAGAATCGCTCGGCCAGCTGTTTACGTCAACGTGCTGTTGATCGGGATATTGATTCACCCCCACCAGTATTTTTTTTCGGCTGGCAACAGCCGCAGTGAGTTGCTCTCGCTGCTTTTTGAGTTGCTCCGGCAACCAGCCCTTCTGCCAAGCAGCTTCAAAGCCACCCTGCGCTTCAATGGACTGGAAAAATGCCCACGCCTGATCCGACAGCTGATCGGTTAGGGATTCGAGATAATAGCTGCCTGCAGCAGGATCTACCACGCTATCCAAATAAGCTTCGTTTTTCAGAAGCAGTTGAATATTGCGGCTGAGCTCCGCGCCAAAGCCCGAACCTCCATTCACCGGCTCATCGAAAGCACGTAGTTCGAGCCCATGCACCCCGCCCAAAACTGCCGACATAGCCGCAGTAGTGAGCCGCAATAAGTTGGTATGTGGATCAATGGCCGATAAGGTCGTTCCAGAAGCGCTTGCCAATACATGAGCGGCGGTACTGCAGCTGTGTTCAGGCGAATATGCCGCCACCAATCCCGACCACAACTGCCGGAAAGCTCTGAATTTGACTATTTCAGCGAAATAATCGGTACCTACCGCCAGCTCGAACTGCAGG
>JBDNIH010000227.1:0-3934 GCA_041688385.1 Bacteroidia bacterium | reverse complement strand
TTTAATTTTCAAAAGGCAGGTTTTAACATCTCCAAAAACTTGAAAACGGGTTTTTTGGGATGGGGAGAATATAATATTTCGGGAAGTGCAGTTTTGGGCCGTTTGCCATATCCTTTGCTGGATGTTGCCCCGGGTAACGAGACTTTTTTTAAGTATAAGCAGCTTTTTAATATGCTCAACTTTTTCGAAATAGTCACCGATCAGTCGGTTTCACTGCGTGGCGTGCAGCATTTCGAGGGTTTATTGCTCAATAGCATACCGGGTATTAAAAAACTCGACCTTCGTTTGGTGGCTGGAGGGGGTTTGATTTTCGGTAAGTTTTCCAACAAAAACAAAGCCTATATTCCGCAAGGAGATGTTGATGGAAGGGCTCAAACACCGTTTTATACCTTACGTCCGAATGTGCCTTATGCGGAGGTTTCTTATGGTTTGGAGAATATCTTTAAAGTTGGTCGCATTGAACTGTTCCACCGCCTCACCTATCGTTATTTGCCAAACGCACCTAGAACGATGGTTAAAGTTTCGGCGTTTTTCGCTTTTTAGAAAATATAATTGCCTCAAGTTACAGCAACTCCTACGCTACTTGAGCCTAGCTATAGTGACTTTAGCAGGCAAAACACAGCTACAACAAGGCAAGGCTTCATTTCTACGGCGCAAAGGGGTTACACCGACAAGTTGTGCTCAAGTGCTTCCAGAAATTCAGCTACGCGTGCGTCTGTCACGTGGTCCATTACCACAATCTTATACCAGTGTGCCTGGCCATGTACATCAGGTACCAGCATAAAAGCCTCCGCCAAAGCAGCAGGTAAGGCCGATGCGCGTATGGTGATGAGGTTCATTGCTGGATTGCGGAAATAGGGGATGTGCTGTTCGTCGAGGCCTCGGCAGAAACGTGTTGTACGGTCGAGCAGGGTTTGGATTTTCTGCTCCCAGCCAGTTCGGCCATGGTGCTGCAAAATCATCCATGCCGCGACGAGGTTAGCGCCTGAGCGACTGCCACAGAGGGTGCTGTCGCCACCCGCCACATAACCGGCATGACCGGTATGGGTGTAGGACATCAGACCCTTCCGCGCAAGAAAAATGCCTGTTCCATAAGGTGCCTGGAGCATTTTATGGGCGTCGATGGTAATGGAGCTTACTTCGGGATTTAAAAAAGTAAGTGGGTTATCTGGTGCGCTGAAGGGGTAAATAAACCCACCGAAAGCGCCGTCAATATGCACTTTGTAGGGTATTTCAGCACTTTTAAGTATGGGTAATAGCAACGATAGGTCATCTACCGAGCCAAACATGGTTGTGCCCATATTAAAAACAGCAATGATGTAGCTTATGCCTTCGGCTTGGGCACGCCTAATGGCCTCGGCATAAGCCGCGGCGGTTATTTGTCGGGTATCGGGGTCTGTGGCCACCTGTATAGGCGTTATCTGCAATACATTGGCGGCTTTGTAAAAGCTGTAGTGGCTGTCTTCGCTGTACAAAATACCTACCTGCTGTGAACTGCTCTGGTATTGGTCCATGAAGTAATTGCGGTAAATCCAGGCGGCCTGCATATTGGCTTCTGTTCCTCCCGACGCAACATAACCGTCATAGCCTGCTGCTGGTGCGCCCATTATTTCTTCTGCACAGATGCGGATGAGATCACGCTCGAGGGCATGTGTACCGGCAAAAGCCGATTCGGATGCATTAAGTGTATGACAACCAATGTGGTTGGGGTTGTCCATAAAAACCCGAGCAAAAGGAGCGTCGTCTAAAAATGCGGCATCGGGCGGAAAAACTTCTGGGTCAAGATAAGAAGCGGGAAGCCCCAATACGGCATCCAGACGGTAATTCCGGTTATGCTCCAAGGCTGCTAAAACTTCGGTTTTAATCAGCGAATACGGTTTTGGGAGCCACGCCATAGGGGTGTTTTCTACAAATATACCGGATTTTAGGTAATTATGGATGTTGGCATCCGAAATTGGCCAGGTTGAGCTGGACTATATGCCAACTGCTTAATCGTTTCTCGTATCGTCAAAAGAGGAAGCGTTTGCAATGCTTACTTAATCGGCCTGCTTTTGGATATAAATTGTAAGGCATGACTTGCTGTTGTAAGCTGTTCGGGCTACCCCGAAATAAAAAAACCACCCCATATAGGGTGGTTTTTTGAGCCGTGAACGACTTTTTATTTTAATACTTCCCGGGCGATAACGATTTTCTGCACTTCGCTGGTTCCTTCGTAAATCTGGGTGATTTTGGCATCACGCATCAAACGTTCAACATGGAACTCCTTTACGTAGCCGTAACCACCATGCACTTGAACGGCTTCGGTGGTAATGCGCATGGCAGCTGACGATGCAAATAACTTCGCCTGTGCGCTGGCAAGGATGTAGTCGAGGTGTTGATCTTTGAGCCAAGCCGCATGCATACACATCAGCCGTGCCGCATCAATTTCGGTAGCCATATCGGCCAGTTTGAATTGGATGGCTTGGTGATTTTTGATTTCGGTACCGAAGGCTTTGCGCTCTTTCGAATACTTCAAAGAAAGCTCATAGGCACCACTGGCAATGCCGAGGGCTTGTGAAGCGATGCCAATACGGCCACCGCCCAATACTTTCATGGCGAATTTGAAGCCAAAACCATCCTCACCGATACGGTTGACCTTGGGAACTTTTACATTGGTGAACATCAAGGAATGAGTGTCGCTTCCACGTATACCCATTTTATCTTCTTTTCTACCTACCACAAAACCTTCAGAATCCCGCTCTACGATGAGTGCGTTGATGCCTTTGTGTCCTTTTTCTACATGGGTTTGGGCGATGATGATGTAGATAGATGCGCTATTGCCGTTGGTTATCCAGTTTTTGGTGCCGTTCAACAGGTAATAATCACCTTTGTCTTCGGCAGTCGTGCGCTGTGAGGTGGCATCCGATCCGGCTTCCGGCTCCGACAGACAAAACGCGCCGATTTTACGCCCACTGGCGAGTTCGGGGAGGTATTTGCGCTTTTGCTCTTCGGTACCAAAGGTTTCAATACCCCAACACACAAGCGAGTTGTTTACCGACATACAAACCGAAGCAGAAGCATCTATTTTGGAGATTTCCTCCATGGCTAAAACGTAGGAAATGGTGTCCATTCCACCGCCGCCGTATTCAGGACTTACCATCATGCCCATAAAGCCGAGTTCACCCATTTTACGGATTTGTTCGGTAGGGAATTTTTGTTCGTTATCGCGTTCAATAACGCCAGGTAGCAATTCTGTTTGGGCAAAATCACGCGCCGCTTGACGAATCATGAGGTGTTCTTCGGTAAGATTAAAATCCATGCGTTGCTTTTTGTAAGTGTAAACAATCCAAAACCGCTAGGGTTTGGAAGTGCAAAGATAAAAATTACAGCGGTTTATAAGCTAAGCGCTTTGGCGATGGGCCACTGATTTTTTATGATTTTTGTAATCAACGCAGATAAGAACAGGGCAATGTCTATCTATTGGCTGAGGGCAGCTTCTTTTTCCGGTTACGCCACCGGTTGTTGAACGAATAAAAAGAAGCGCCGTTTTACCAACTTCCATATTAAATCCCCCTTTAGGCGTGCTGGGGTCAATGTGATTGGTCTAGAACCAGCTTTGGAGTTTTTCCAAAATCTCTAGCTGTATGTTTTTGTTCACCGAAATGGCGAGAACAATACTTACCAATAAACCGAAACTGACATACAAAACGTCTTTACCTATAAGTTGAAAGGTCTTTTTCAGTTTTACAGGCCCCCTGCGGAACCCCGATGTTTTCATGGCAATTTCTCGGCCGGCCAATAAACCAATAAATACCCAAGTGGTACTCATCGGGATGGTATTTACTTGGGTAAACCAGAATAAAATCGACGCATAAACCAAGTCAATAATCGTCGCCGAGCGAACATCTTTTACATCCGACTTTTCATTGACGATGCCTTGTATTTTGTCGCCTTT
>JBDNIH010000226.1:0-18809 GCA_041688385.1 Bacteroidia bacterium | reverse complement strand
GGGCCGATGGGGGTTTGGGTGGTTGTAGCCGATTCAATACTTACTAAAACACCATCTGCATCGCTGAAATACAAGGCTGTATTGGCATTGCCACTAACTGGGGTTGGTGCATTTGGCGTTGGTGTTACCTCTTCTTTTTCGCAGGCGGTAAGTGTCAAAGCGCAACACATTAAGAATAAAACAGAATTTTTCATAGGATGAATTTTCATGCAAGTTCGCCGCACAAAAAAATGTAAACAATCCCTTACTATTGGCATTTTGATGCCCTCTATAGGGTATAGCCTAAAATAGCACTAGGAGCAGGCTAGTCATGGCGCTAGGCTTCTTGATTCATAAGCACCAATCGCATGGTGGTTCCTTCATTTAAAACACTTTCAATGTTTAATTTGCCTCCATGCCTGTGAATGAATTCCCTTGCAAGTAGTAAGCCTACGCCGGCTCCTCCCTCTTTTGCGGTGCCCTGGGTAGTAAAACGATTTCCCCAATGCAAAAGTTTGGGCAAATCGTTAGCAGAAATACCGCAGCCAGTGTCTTGTACATAAAGTTCCACACCTCCATCAATGGCTTCTCCTCCTAGGGTAATACTTCCACTTGCCGTGAATTTTAAAGCATTTGTAAGTAGATTTCGCAAGACAAAAGTTGTCATTTGTTTGTCGATGTTTCCTTCTAAATGGTCAGGCATTTGATTAATAAGCTGTATCCCTTTTTTACGAGCCTTCACTTCATGATCCTGAAGTAAGGTTTGCGTTAATACTTTGAGTTTTACTTCTTCAGGATAAAACCCACCTTCTTTTTGCATTGAATTTGCCCACGCCAACATGTTTTCTAAAAGCTCCCTGCCATTGCTTACCAGCTTTAGGGCATCAATTAGAACTTCCTTCAGCTCTTGCGTGTCAGTCTCGGTAGGGTCAATAAATTCAAGTAAAATTTGAAGACTGTTTAAGGGACCTCTCACATCATGTGAAATAACCGATAACATCTTGTTTTGTATATCGCTCAAGCGACTGAGCTCGTCATTTTTAAGCCTAAGTTCAAACTGTTTAACGACTTGTCTACTCAGTGTTTCAAGCGCTTGTCGTTGCAATTTGTTTAGCTTTCTCGGCTTGTTATCAATTACACATAAAGTGCCTAGTTTATAGCCATCTGGATTTACAAGTGGCATGCCCGCATAAAAACGGATGTTCGGGTCCTCACTGACAAGTGGATTGTCAAAAAAACGAATATCATTTTTGGCATCTTCCACTTCCATTAACTTGTCATCCAAGATAGCATGGGCACAGAAGGCGGTATCTCTTGCGGAACTTTTTCCGGGTAGCCCAATTTTTGCTTTGTAAAACTGTCTGTCACTATCGATTAACGATATCATCGATATTGGGACATTGCAAATTTCTGAAGCCAGCTCAATCAATTCGTTGTACGCAGGCTCTGGATCTGTGTCTAAGACACCGTACTGTTTCAGAGCGTGTAAGCGCTGAGCTTCATTGGCTGGAATAGCGGCTTTAATCATGAATTTACGATTAAATAGACGTTTTTAACACGTCTAATTTTAATGCAATATAGGCAGAATATAAAGTAGGGGGCACGCCCCCTACTTTCAAATGTTTTGTTTTTTTGGCTTACAAATCTTTATGTCGCTCGTCATTTTTAGCGTTAAAGCCAAAGGAAATACCGAATCGTGCACCTGTATTGGACGGTATCCAATATGCATTCACTGGTATATTTAGTTTGCCAGACCGGAATGTTTTGCCAAGAGCTAGTATGAAGCCGGTATTAAAAGCTGGGTTTCCGCGCGAATCAAAGCGTTGCGTTTTAATCAGCTCAATACCATCTACCGGGTTGTCGTACCAAACGCCTGCGCGGTCTACGTAGCCAGTTTTGTATCTGACCAAATTTAATGTCGGACCAAAACCGAATTCCCACCCACTTTTGTTGTCACGTATGCCGTTCATAAAAGTTAAACTCGGAATTATGAGCCGTTTATCTATACCGCTAATCATGGGTAAGAATTCAAACAATGCCTGCCAGCGACCTTCATTGAGGTATTGTTTCTCAAATTGATAGCCAAACTGAAACATCAGGGTGTTGTTAAAGCCGAATCCACCATCAATAATGGGCCCCTTAAAAGTGGATGCGGCATTTCCAGCTAAGACCGTAAATCCCATGCGTGGACCATCATTCTGTAGTCGATATCGCCCTGGATTGTTGCAGTAGTTTTCAAGGTCGTAGTGGGCTGTTAATTATCTTTCAACTTCTTTGTCAACAGGGCGGTTAAACATTTCGGCAATAGTAATTTGAATCATTTCCTGTAAACTTTTAGGCAGATTCAGAAATTCCTTAACCATTGTGTTTTCTATTACCCCTGCTTGAACATTCACCAATCGGAATTGGATGATAATTTTTTCGCCAAGCATCTCAACAGAACCACTAAACATTTTATCGATTTGCAATTGTTTGCCAATTTCTACCAAACAAATTTTGCCATAGCAGCCGGTTGCATCCAATTGATTTTTTTTGATGAGATAGTCCACATCATACCGGTCAACTACCTCGTAGCTATTGAGCTTTTCTAATTCCAATCTCACCAAATGCCCCATAGCAATGGGTTCATACCCGATCCCACGGGTGTCGATATATAAAACAGCGACAGATGATTTTTGTACTTGCGCAGCAAGTTGTTTTGTTGTCAACGCCAAGACTATCCCAGCAAATAACAGGAGCATTATTTTTTTCATTGCCTTGTTTTTAAGGTTGTATTACAAACGTAACGTAGCAGTAACGGAACTTAAAACGGACTCAAGACGACTTAGAGTGAAGTAGTAGGGCCTAGACCTATTTCTAAATATAAAATGCTTCCGGAGCTCAGTTTGTATTAGAAAATGCAAGTGAGGCCAATGATAATTGCGATATTTACTAAAGTCGGGGACTGTATTGGTGCGAATCGCAGAAAAAATCCATGGGAAACGAGATACAACAACGGTTTTTAATAAGGTAAGGCAAATTGTGCCTCCGAATTATGCTTTGGCGGATGAGTTGGCGGATGTGCTGAACATCAGCAAAGACAGTGTTTATCGTCGTTCACGCGATGAAACAGCTTTGTCATTGGAAGAGGTACTCGTAATCTGCCAACATTACCGTATCACATTTGAATCGTTGGCGAATCCCGATGCTGTAACTTTTGAGTTTAAGCAGCTTAATCCCGATTTTGATAGTTTTCATCAGTACTTGCAGCGATTGTTACTAGACTTAAAACGAATTAAAAGCTTCGATAATGGTGAATTGTTTTACGCAGCAGAGGACATACCAGTTTTCCACCATTTTAATCATCCACTACTCACGGCCTTCAAGATGTTTTATTGGATGCGTTCAATCATGAACGTGCCGGAATTGGAAGGGGAAAGATTTAAACCGGGAACGCTCACAGATGATTTGCTGTCTACGGCCAAAGAAATATATGACATTTATCAGCAAATACCTTCTGTAGAGATATGGACTGATGAAACAGCCTCAAGCACGCTGAAACAAATTGAATATTATTGGGATGCAGGTTTGTTTGAAGACAAGACTACTGCGATTGCCATTTGTGACGATTTTATAGAAGAGCTACAGCACTTGCAACGCCTGTGTGAACGCGGCAATAAAAATGGGGCGTCTTTTCGATTTTACCTGAATGATATTATGATTGGTAATAACTGTATCCTGATTAAAGCTGGGCATAGCAAGTTCACCTATTTGAGTCACCATAGCTTTAATTTTATGCTCACTACCGATTTTAATTTTTCGAATCAAACCGAAATTTGGCTGGACGGAATGATGCAGAAGTCAATGCTGATTAGTGGCGTTTCTGAGAAGTATAGAAACAAGTTTTTTATGCAACAAATACAACGCGTGAATCAATTGAAAGCTATTATGGTTACTTAAATAGTATTTTTAATTGAACGAATAGCAGTTTAAAATGCTCTAGTACTTTTACTTCGCCATGCCTAATGAAAAAAGGTTGCTTTTTGTTTTAGCAGCCATACAGTTCACCAACATCGTTGACTTTATGATCATCATGCCGCTTGGGCCACAGCTCATGCGCTTGTTTGATATTTCACCCCGACAATTCAGCATGTTGGTGTCGGCATATACTTTTAGTGCAGGGGTTGTTGGTTTTTTGAGTGCATTTTTCATCGACCGGTTCGATAGGCGCAAGGCGCTATTGATAGTCTACGCAGGTTTCGTGCTCGGTACTTTGGTATGCGCGCTGGCCTCAGGTTATACTGCTATGATTGTAGCACGTATGATTACGGGTGCGTTTGGCGGTATGTTAGGCGCACTTGTGTTGAGTGCAGTTGGGGATACAATCCCAATGGAAAGACGTGCCAGCGCTATGGGATTGGTCACAGCGGCGTTTTCAGCAGCCTCGGTATTTGGGGTGCCTTTTGGCTTATATATAGCATCCGTATTTAGTTGGCATGCACCTTTTTTGTTTCTGGCGATAGTGGGCTTCTTTATCTGGTTCGGTATATGGAACTGGATACCTGCTATGGCTGGCCACATACAATCGGTTCATGAAAAACCGTCCCCTGCAGCATTATTGAAATCTGTTGCCGGCTCTTCTAACCTACGTCTTGCTTTGCTACTGATGATGATGATCATGTTTGGTAGTTTTACGGTGACGCCCTTTATTAGCCCATATATGGTCTCAAATGTAGGTTTCAGTGAAAGAGAGCTGACCTACATCTATCTTTTTGGTGGCTTCTTTACCATTTTTACCTCCCCGTGGATAGGTAAATTGTCCGATCGACATGGCCCCAAAAACATCTATACCATTTTTGTGCTGTTGTGTTTATTGCCACTCTTACTTATCACCAACTTACCCGTTACACCTGTTCCTGTTGTGCTCATGATCACCACCTCCTTCTTCATTTTTAGTGGAGGACGAATGATTCCGTCTCAAACCATGATTGCCAGCGCAGTTGATCCTGCCAAAAGAGGCGCTTTTCTTAGCTTTAGTTCATCTGTGCAGCAATTGAGTACAGCAGCAGCATCGGTAATCGCCGGCTTAATCGTTACCAAAAATGAAGCTGGACAGTTATTGAATTTTCAATATGTTGGTTACTTCGCGGCACTTATGTGCGTGTTAAGCGTATTTGTTGCCAGGAAAGTAAAGGCAGTCTCTTAAAAAAGAGCAGTAAACCCAATTTGAAGTAGAGCGAGGTTTGTTTGATTAAAGCGCGGCGTATAAATCAGTTGATTGCCATTAAGGCGAATATCATCTGTGCTCAAGTAGTTCGCTTTGCCGCCGCGTAATAGACGAGCCCCGAGATTGACCTTATATTGCACGTTTCCAAAATCAGCGAGCGCATAATTTACTCCCGCACCAATTCCAAAACTATGGGTGAAGTCATAATAATCGGCACGGGCGCTGAACGTTTCAGGATTGTCAGGAGTGCTGAAAAGTGCATTTCCTAGTGCCCTAGTGCGAGATGCAATAAGGCGCATACCACCAAAAATTTCGGTATAAGGAGATAATTTACCCCATACAGGGGCATAGCGCAGATGTAAGTGTAGCGGTAGCATATACTGAAAACGGTCTACTACTACTTCGAAACTCTGGGGCTGGCTTGGGCCGATTGCCTTTGTCGCGCCTTGATAGCCGTACAGAATAAGGTCAAAGGAACCCACCAATTCAATGGGTAAGTCCTTCAGACGATAACCAAGTTGCAAATTAACACCATAACCTGCACTAGGAACGTCTGCGGCAAAACTGCCTTGGGGTAACGCAGTTTGCAGGCTAAACGACAATACCAATTTATGATTGCTCCGCATTGCATCTTGGTAATGTTGAAAAGTAGCTTCCTGTGCATTTGATTCAGGTGGCACGGAAAAGCTAATCAGAAACAGAAATAGGTACTGCTTAAGCATCACCTAATCTAAACAAAACGATTGAGTCACAAACGATTTGTTGTCTTAGTTTATAAACAATACCGAAAAGTGCTTGAAAAATCTTACTTTTGCGGCGAATTTAAGTTACATGCAAGCCATACGCAACATCGCGATTATCGCACACGTCGACCACGGTAAAACTACTTTAGTTGATAAAATCCTGCACCAAACCAATCTATTTCGTGATAACGAAGAAATTGGCGACCTCATTCTTGACAGCAATGACTTAGAACGAGAGCGTGGTATCACCATCTTTTCGAAGAACGTATCGGTGAATTATAAAGGGACCAAAATTAATATTATCGACACCCCTGGGCACTCGGATTTTGGTGGTGAAGTAGAGCGCGTACTCAAAATGGCCGACGGCGTTTTGTTGCTCGTGGATGCCTTTGAAGGTCCAATGCCACAAACCAGGTTTGTACTACAGAAGGCACTTAACTTGGGTTTGCATCCTATTGTAGTGATCAATAAGGTTGATAAAGAAAATTGCCGCCCAGACGAAGTGCATGATGGCGTATTTGAGCTGTTTTTTAATCTCGACGCGACAGAAGAGCAATTAAATTTTCCGACTATCTACGGTTCTTCGAAGATGGGTTGGATGGGTACCGACTGGAAAAAGCAGACTACAGACTTTACGACTTTGCTGGATGCCATCATTGAGCACGTTCCTGCACCTAAACAGCCAGCAGGTAATTTGCAGATGCAGATAACCTCCCTCGATTATAGTTCATTTGTTGGTCGTATTGCTATTGGTAAAGTAGCACGTGGTACGATTAAAGAAAACCAGCCTATTCAACTGGTTAAAAACGATGGTGGTTTTGTAAAAGCCCGCGTAAAGGAATTACACACCTTCATCGGCCTAGGTCGCCAGAAAGTACAGCAAGTTGAAGCAGGTGATATTTGTGCCGTAGTTGGACTCGAAGATTTCCAAATCGGTGATACTATTGCTGATTTTGATGCTCCAGAAGGTCTTGCCCCAATCAAAGTGGATGAGCCAACGATGAGCATGTTTTTTACTATCAATACCTCACCTTTTTTTGGTAAGGATGGCAAATTTGTTACCTCCCGTCACCTTCGTGATCGATTATATAAAGAGATTGAGAAAAATCTCGCGATGAAAATTGAAGAAACAGAGTCCCCCGACAGCCATTTGGTGTTCGGTCGTGGTATTCTTCACTTGTCAATTTTGATCGAAACCATGCGTCGTGAGGGCTATGAATTACAGGTGGGTCAACCGCGCGTAATTGTTAAAGAAATCAATGGTAAAAAATGCGAGCCAATCGAGTCGCTCGTAGTAGACGTGCCGCAGGAATTTTCGGGTAAAGTAATTGAGCAGGTAACCCAGCGTAAAGGAGAGATGTTGATTATGGAACCTAAAGGCGACATGATACATCTTGAGTTTAATATCCCTTCGCGTGGTATCATTGGTTTGAGAAATAATCTATTAACTGCTACACAGGGTGAAGCTATCATGGCGCATCGTTTTATCGGCTTTGAGCCACACAAAGGCGTGATTGCAGGTCGTGTGAATGGGTCATTGGTTTCAATGGAAGCAGGTCAGACCACGGCTTATTCTATTGATAAACTTCAGGATCGCGGCGTATTTTTCGTTGATCCGGGCGAAGAAGTATACGAAGGAATGGTATTGGGCGAACACAGCCGCCCCGGCGATTTGGTCGTAAACCTCGTTAAAGGTAAAGCCCTCACCAATATGCGTGCCTCTGGAAAAGACGATAGCGCACGTATTGCGCCTAAACGTTTGTTCTCGCTCGAGGAGTCTATGGAATACATTCAGGATGATGAATACATCGAAATAACACCTAAGTCGATTCGTATGCGTAAGATTTTCTTGAGAGAAATGGACCGCAAGCGCAGCACTTCGAAGGCCAATTTGTGATTTAGGTGCGTCGGGAATTCGTCTTCTTCTCTAACGAGTGGTCGGTTTCATACGGCATTTTGGGCTTCTTTGCCCTGATCATGGGAGCCTTGAGCTATTTTGTTCACTTGTGGCAACCTGCTTATAGTGGCGCGTTCACCAATGTTATGTTTGTGGTTACATTGGTGTTGTTGGGTATCTTTTATAAAAAACTCTATATTACAAGGGTTAGCTTGACTTTCGAAGGCAAACGACTACTTATTCATTACCACAAGCTATTTTTTCCGGTTAAAAGGGAAGTGCTTGCAGAAAATATTATTTTTCTGGGATTGGGTAAAACAGAAGCGGCGAAAGGATTGTATATAATTCCTGAAAAACACTGGATTTTGATTGAGATTAAAGGGAAGAAATATTTTTTCTACGGTATCGGCCAGGACAAAGAGCTCCTAGGGCTTTACCACGATTTATTGGGCTTAAATCCTGAGATTGTGGTTCGTGGAGAGATTTTTAGCTGAAATTTTCTCCATGAAACAATATGTTTCTGCTTTTCTGAAGGTGGTTCTTAGCTGTTTTTGTGTTCTTCACACTATGCAGGAAGTAGATGCCCAAAATCCCATAATGTTGGCATCTGGACGTTATTCAGGGAACTACGGTGCACAATTAAATCCCTCCACTTTAGCATTCAACCGGCCGTTTTGGTCTGTACAGCTGATGGGTGCAGGTGCTGGTTTTCAAAATAACCTACTGAGTATGAAAAAACTCAGCTTTCCGGCTGTACTCTTAGGGACAAATCAATTCGTTTTAGTCGATAATGACAAGGCCCGCGCCCGACCTTTTGGTACGGATGATGCCGATGCTTTGATACAGGAACATATCGATCAGCCCATGCGGCTTCGGCAAAGTGCTTTCGCTATGCCGTTGGCAGCTACTTTTCAATTGGGTAAACATGGTTTTGGTTTTTTCACCCAAATCCGACAACAGCTTCATGTTGATCAGCTTGCCGCTAGGAGCGTTAAACAAATGTGGGAGGGCTTTTTATATGAGCCACTCCTTGATAGTTTGGTTTCAAGTCAACAGCTCCAATTTCAATTTGACGCTTGGTCTGAAATAGGAGCAACGTACAGTTATCGACTCTATCAAAGCTGGACAAAATCAATGTCGGTGGGTATAACTGCGAAGGCTTTAATAGGGCTACAGACCCTTCAAATGGACCTCGATCAGCTGGACTATACGGTAAGTTTGCCCGATAGTGTCCGGATCAACAATATTCAAGGCCGCTACGCACGATCTTTGGGGCCAGATGACAACGGGTTGGGTTTTGCAGTGGACGTAGGCTACACTTTTGTGAAAATTGACACTTATTCTAGTCGCAGGCCTAAAAAGAGAAGAAGCACGGGCAGTTTTAATTTCAGACGGCGTGGTTCGGTTAGAAAAGAGGCACCAGATTATTTGTGGAAATTGGGTGTTTCAGTTTTGGATTTGGGGATGATTCGCTACAATTCAACCCAATATGCATTAAATGCGAAAGCCACTTATAATACGGTTACGCGGTTTTTTGATTTGAGTCAACAAAATTATGATGCTGGATTTATGGACCCTTTATTGGCCAACGGTGCTGTAATTGCTGCCAAAGGATTTTCTGTAGGTATGCCTACGGCACTCAGTGTGCAATTCGATGGGAAAATTTATGAGCAGTTTTATTTTTACGCTGGATGGGTGCAACGTTTGCCAATTTTTGGTGATTACAGCATGCGCCGCACCAACTACTTAACTGCTGCGGGACGGTTTGAGCTTGCCAAAATAGAAGTGAATATCCCCATGACTTTGATCGAATACGAATGGCTGAATATCGGCTTATCGGCTCGTTTTGGCCCAGTTATGATAGGTACCGATGGACTTGGGCGTTTATTTGGTTTGCACCGCAGTTCTGGTGCAGATATTTATTTCGGACTCAATCTTTTTGAGTTCTGGAATCTTTGACCTTTCCCAACGCCCATTCTAATTGTTGCTCAGGCGTTAAGGCGCTATTGTCAAGAATCAAGGCATCTGCTGCCTGATGTAAAGGATTTTCGGCCCTACTGGTATCGATGCGGTCACGTTCGCTTAGGTTTTGACGTATAGCTTCTAGGCTATGCTTTTCTCCTTTAGCGCGTAACTCTTCATAACGCCGAATAGCTCGTACTTCCGAATCGGCCGTCATAAATATTTTCAGTTCGGCCAACGGGAATACATTGGTTCCGATATCCCGGCCATCCATCACAATACCCTTGTTTTGACCGGCTTTGCGCTGTAAGGCAACCATCGACTGGCGGACACTCCTAATGGCCGAAATTGGGCTTACAGCATTACTAACTTCCAGAGAACGTATGGCATTTTCTACAGATTCACCATTTAACCAAGTTTCATTTTGTTGTAAAACAGGGTTGTATTGGAATTCAATATGGATGTTGTCGAGCGCTTCGGTTATCGCTATTTCATCGTCGAGCGGAATGTGGCGGTGTTGAAAATAGAGGGTAACCGCCCGGTACATGGCGCCCGAATCGATATAAGCATAACCCAATCGAGCTGCTAACGCCTTGGCCAGCGTACTTTTGCCGCAGGAAGAATAGCCATCTATGGCAATGATAATGCGTTCCACGCCGCAAAAGTAAGGTCTTACAGCGCAGTTTATGACTAGTGTCGGGAAATATCGCAAATTATGTCGGATTTTGGTATAAAAAAGCTACCTTTGCAGTCAATTTTAGATTTTATTATTTTTCATGACCACATTTGAATCGCTTCAGCTGAAGCCTGAGCTTGTACAAGCCGTAACAGCGTTAGGTTTCACGGAGCCGACTCCAATTCAGGCGCAAGCCATCCCAATCCTATTAGAAAGCACAACCGATTTTGTCGGACTGGCTCAGACAGGCACGGGTAAAACTGCTGCCTTTGGCCTACCGGCCCTTCATCACGTTAACACCCAGGAGCGCAAGGTCCAGGTGTTGATACTCAGTCCTACGCGGGAACTTTGCAATCAAATTGCCGAGGACCTGAAGAATTTCTCTCGTTTTCAGCCTGCTGTTCACATCACCGCCGTTTATGGTGGTACCAGCATCCAGAATCAGATCCGTGACATCCGCAATGGTGTGCAAATAATTGTTGCTACCCCCGGTCGTTTGATCGATTTAATCGACCGTAAGGCGGTTAATCTCGAAACTGTTGAATATGTCATCCTCGACGAAGCCGACGAAATGCTCAATATGGGCTTCCGCGACGATTTGGATTACATCTTATCAAATACTACCCACAAAAAATCGACTTGGTTGTTTTCTGCAACTATGCCAGATGAGGTTCGCCGAATAGCCAAAAACTATATGGAAAACCCGCGCGAGTTATCAATGGGTAAAAAGAATAGTGCTGCCAAAAATATTGAGCACGTGTATTATCAGGTACAGGCTTCCAATAAATACGAAAGCCTCAAACGTTTGGTAGACGTGAATCCGGGTATGTATGGCATCATTTTTACCCGTACCAAACTCGAGGCACAAGACATTACCGAGAAGTTGATTCGTGAAGGTTATGATATCGAAGCTTTGCATGGCGATTTGTCACAGCAGCAGCGTGATAAAGTAATGGCACGTTTCCGCGAAAAATCGTTGCAATTGTTGATTGCTACCGACGTTGCCGCCCGCGGTATCGATGTAGAGGGCATCACTCACGTAATCAACTATTCTTTACCCGACGATCCAGAGGTGTATACGCACCGCGCTGGTCGTACCGCACGTGCTGGTAAATCAGGTATTTGTATCAGCATCGTAAGTGGCCGTGAGGCCAGCCGTTTGCGTCAGATAGAAAAGATGATTGACCGCCAAATGCAAAAGCTGATGGTTCCTTCAGGCGAAGATGTATGCGAAAAACAATTTCTCAGCTTTATCGATAAAATCACCGGTGCAGAAATCGACCATGGCGAGTACGAGCGTTTTATCCCGATGATTCAGGAGAAACTAGCGGAGCTGACCAAGGAAGATATCATTAATCGGGTAGCATCGTTGGAATTCCAGCGCTTCTTGAATTATTACCGCAATGCGAAAGACCTCAATGAAGGCGATCGCAGAGACCGTGACCGTGGCGACAGCCGTCCGGGCATGAAAAAATTATATCTCAATCTGGGAGCGAAGGATGGTTTTTATAAAGCCAGTTTCCTCCAGTTCTTACTCGATAATTCAGGTCTGACGAAAACCGATCTGGGTCGCATCGACATGGAAGACACCCGCAGCTTCATAGAAGCTGAGGAAGTTGCTGCTGCTGTATTGGTGGAGACTTTTAATGGCACCACTTACAACGGTCGTCCGGTTCGTATGGACATGATGGCAGGTTCAATCGGTGGAGGAAGTGGCGACGGCGGTCGTCGCGAAGGTCGTGGTGACCGCGGTGGCTACCGTGGTGGCAGTGATCGTCCTGAACGCAGTGGCGGTGACCGCGGAGGTTATCGCGGCGGAAGCAGTAGTAGCAGCGGCGGTGGCCGGGAGCGCAGCGGCCGTCAGGGTGCATCTTATGCTCCTGATCGTCAAGAGCGCCGTTTCGGTGGTGGCAAACCCCGCGGCAGTGGTCGCTACTAAACAAATTTCATATAAATCAAAAGAGGCTATTCCCTAGGGATAGCCTCTTTTTTTTATGGTAGAAAGAAGAGTAGGATTATCTTAAACTGCGAAGGAGGTGCCGCAGCCACAAGTTTCGCTCGCATTGGGGTTTTCAAAAATAAATCCCCTGTTGTCGAGGCCGGTACCAAAGTCCAATTTTACCCCTTCAAGGTAGATGGCATGGGCAGGAGCGATGGCGATTTGTAATCCCTCGAAATCGAGTAAGATATCATTGGCTTGTGCTTCCTGATAGTCCAGTATATAGGTCATACCTGAACATCCACCACCTTTAACGCCAACGCGGACTAATTTACCGGGTGTGGATTGGTCGGCGGCTAGCTGGCGTAATTCGCTGAGCGCGCTTGGACTGAGGGCGATTAATTTGGGGTTTGCTGTACTCATACGGCTTATCAATACAAAGTTACACACTTAGGTTCAAAAATGTTGGCATCCTTTTAACCAAAAGGCAATCAGTTGAAGGTCAAAAGCCGTGTGAAAGCGCGTATTTTTGGCTAAGCAATTTATTTTATGTTCGATTTTTTAGAAATACTCAAATACATTTTGCCAGCCTTGGTGGTCTTAATTGCAGTGGAGCGTGTTTTACGTTGGCAATTTCGAAAAACCTTAGACTTTCAGCAGCAGACTTTAAAAGGGGAGCAGTTGAAACAATTATTGCCTGTCCGTTTGCAAGCCGCAGAACGTTTGGCATTGTTTCTTGAGCGCATTTCTCCAGAAGCAATGATTCACCGGCTGAGCGAGCCAGGGATGGGCGCAAAAAGTTTGCACATGGCCATGTTGGCGAGCATTCGCGGAGAATATGAGCACAATATGGCCCAGCAAATTTATCTTAAGGCAGAAACATGGGACAGCATACGATCGGCGAAAGAAGACATTAGTTCGTTGGTTAATCAGGCTGCAAATGGTTTAAATGGCGATGCGACAGCCTTGGACTACAGTCGGCAATTGCTTGAACTATTACGCAAACGCTCTATCTATCCTACAGCGCCTGCACTTAGCCAGCTTCGTCGCGAAACTGAACGTTTATGAGGGGCTTTGAACGTTTTATTTGGGTCCTGGTACTTGTCACTTTAGCAGCTTGTGGCAGGTTTGGTTATGCACCAGTAAGTTCCCAGAAACAACAATACGCCATCGACACCAGCTATCAACAGGGAAATGCTGAACTTCAAACTATTTTGTCGCCTTATCGTGACAGCCTTGAAAGTCAGGTAAATGCCGTCCTCATTCGCAGCGATGTGGCCATGGCGAAGGCACAACCTGAATCGGCCTTGGGAAATATGTTGGCGGATATTATGTTAATTGAAGTAGGACGTAAATACGAAGCTGTCGATGTGGCCCTTCTTAATTATGGAGGTATCCGGGCAAGTTTACCAAAGGGTGAAGTTACGATGGGAGACGTTATGGAAATTTTGCCTTTTATGAATTATGTGGTGATACTCGAATTAGATGGTCGTTTGATGCAACAATTGCTCGATCACTGGGCGGCCAAAGGAGGCACGCCCATTAGTGGCGCCCGTTTTAGTCGGGTTGAAAACAAAGCCATAGCGGTGACCATTGGTGGTCGGCCTATTGATATGCACCGCACCTATAAGTTGGCGACCATCGATTATCTTGCTGAGGGAGGGGATGGCTGCGGTTTTTTGAAAACTGCCAAAGTACGCTTGGTCACTCCTGAGCTTGTTCGCGATTTATATATAACCGCCTTTCAGGGCATGCATCAGCAAGGAATATCCTTAAAAGCTGTATTGGATGATAGAATTCGATAAAAGTCGCCGGCTGTTTTTAAAACGAGGCGGATTGGCCCTTGCCGGTATGAGCTTGTTGCCCTCAGGCTTGTGGGCTTTGCCTGCAGCTGAAGTCGTTCAACTCACCATACTGCATACCAACGACACCCACAGTAGGTTAGACCCCTATCCAGCCGCTAAAGGTGACCGTTACTCAGGTATGGGGGGCGTAGCACGAAGAAAGCAGCTTATCGACAACATACGTAGCGAAACAGAACATGTTTTGTTGGTTGATGCGGGCGATATATTCCAAGGCACACCGTATTTCAACTTCTTTAAGGGAGAGCCCGAAATGAAGGCTATGCAAGCGATGGGTTATGAGGTGGCAACCATGGGCAACCATGACTTTGACGAAGGCATAGAAAACTTCGCTCAGCAGTTACAGCACGTCAAATTTCCTTTTGTGGTGGCCAATTATGATTTCAGCAACACAGTTTTAGCTAACCGCATTGCGCCCAATATCCTTATTAAAAAAGGCCCCTTACAAATAGGCATATTTGGGTTAGGCATAGATCCAGATGGGCTGATACCGGCCAAACTTTTTGGTAAAATACGGTATCTCGACCCCGTATTAATCGCCAGAAACCAGGTTACTAGTTTGCGAGCCCAAGGTGCCGACTTCATTTTATGTCTTTCACATCTCGGCTACCAATACAATGGTAGCCGCATCTCCGACAGGCTGCTCGCCGCTCAAGTTAGTGGCATCGACCTTATCGTTGGAGGGCATACGCACAGCTTCCTAGAACAGCCAGTAGGGGTGCAGAATCCGGAAGGAGAGGAGACTTTAATTGCACAGGTTGGGCACTCCGGCATTCGATTGGGACGCATAGATTTTAGATTTGAAAAATCGTCAAAAAGAAGGCGAAGTTTTCGAGATAAAAGCACTTTTGTTCGATAATACATTAGTACCTCAAATGCACAAATGGAAGGGTATTGATTTAAAGCACTTTACATTAGAAAGAATAGGGATAACTATGTTGACAAATCAGTACTAAATAGTTAAGCATGTTGCAAACATCTGATTGTCAGGACAATATAATTTAAAAATAAAAGTCAAGCTATTCATCTAAAAACTTTTTAGAAAAAGTTTTGCAGCTAGATGTTGGTAAATGAGGTGCTATTCAGCCGATTGTCTCGCAACTGAAAAAATAAAAGGCGCGATGCGTTTTTTAGAGAAGAATTTTTGTCTCATATTCGACCTCCCGAGTAATTTGAAAACTATGAACGAGCCCATGGAGAGAACGATGGAAATGGTATGGAGCAATGCTTTGTTGATCATCAGAGACAACGTAAATCCACAGAGCTTTAAGACTTGGTTTGAGCCTATCAAACCGGTGCGCCTAAAGGATAACGTATTGACCATACAAGTGCCGAGTCAGTTTTTCTATGAATGGCTTGAAGAACACTATGTTAACTTGCTGCATAAAACCATTCGTCGTGAGCTCGGGGCTGAAGGGCGTTTGGAATACAGCATAGTGATGGAACATGCTACCGCCGATAAGGCACCGTATACCATCAATATGCCGGGTAATGGCATGAAAGCCAAAAATCCTGACCTAACGGTGCCCATGAATATTGGCTCATCCATCAAAAATCCTTTCATCATCCCAGGGCTGAAAAAAATCAACATTGATTCACAACTGAATCAACGTTACAGTTTCGATAATTTTGTGGAAGGTGATTCGAACCGTTTGGCGCGCTCGGCTGGTATGGCCGTGGCAGCTAAGCCAGGTGGCACTTCGTTTAATCCGCTCATGATATATGGCAATGTAGGCTTAGGCAAGTCACATTTGGTACAGGCCATTGGCAATCAGGTAAAACTGAATTTCCCGAACAAAACCGTACTCTACGTTACCGCTGAGAAGTTTACACAGCAGTTTATCGATTCACTGCGAAACAATTCGGCCAATGACTTTGTGAATTTTTATCAGCTCATCGATGTATTGGTGATTGATGATGTTCATAATTTTGCCAACAAAGAAAAAACCCAAGACGTCTTCTTTCACATCTTTAATCACCTGCATCAAACAGGAAAACAGCTTATACTTACCAGCGACAGGGCTCCAAAGGACCTGAAAGGCTTGGAAGAGCGCTTGTTGTCGCGTTTTAAGTGGGGCTTGAGTACCGACCTACAGGTGCCCGATTTTGAAACTCGTGTGGCCATATTGGAGATGAAGATGTATGCCGACGGCATTGAACTTCCCCGTGAAGTGGTAGAATTTATCGCCCACAACATCACCACCAACATTCGTGAACTCGAAGGAGCGATTACTTCTTTGCTGGCCTACACTACGCTCAACAATAAACAGCCAGATATTGAGCTGGCCAAGGTGGTTATGCGTAATTTTGTGCGGAATGTGTCTCTTGAAATCTCTATTGAAAGTATACAAGGGCTGGTTTGCGAATATTTTGACTTACCTGTAGAATTACTTAAAGCCAAAACCCGCAAACGTGAAATCGTACAGGCTCGCCAGATTTCGATGTACTTTGCCAAAAAACTCACCAAAAATAGCCTTAAAACCATAGGTGAATATTTTGGTGGTCGTGATCACAGCACGGTTATCCACTCTTGTCAGACCGTAGAAGATCTGATGGAGACCGACCGTAAGTTTAAAGGCTTCGTTGAAGATATTCAGAAGAAAATTAAGATCAGTACCGTGTAATTTTGCCCGGTAATACCTAACCGGATGCAAATCATTAAACCCAGTCTCGCAAGAGGCACCCGCGACTTCGGCCCAGCGTTGATGGCCAAACGGAGGTACATCTTCAACAGCATTGAAGGGGTATTTCGGCAATATGGCTACCAACCGCTCGAAACACCTGCCATGGAAAACCTGAGTACGCTCACGGGGAAATATGGAGAGGAGGGGGATAGATTAATTTTTAAAATTTTGAACTCGGGTGATTATCTGAAAGAGGTGGATGAAACTGCCTTTGGTCAAGCAAAAACCAACCAATCTCGTTCATTTACAGCTTTAGTATCAGAAAAAGCATTGCGGTATGATTTGACGGTTCCACTGGCCCGTTATGTTTCGATGAACCGACATGCACTTGCTTTTCCGTTTAAGCGCTATCAGATTCAACCAGTATGGCGAGCGGATAGGCCCCAAAAGGGGAGATACAGGGAGTTCTATCAGTGCGATGCAGATGTAATTGGCTCAGCTTCGCTTTTTAATGAGGCCGAGTTAATTGCGATTTATGTCGGGGTTTTTAAACAGCTAGGCTTTAAAGATTTTACCGTTCGCGTGAACAATCGGAAATTGTTTGCAGGCATCGCTAGTTTCCTAGATATGGGTGAGCAGGTGAATGAATTTATAGCCATACTCGACAAGCTTGACAAAATTGGCAAAGAAGCTATGTGGACTGAGTTAGTTGCTAAAGGCGCAAATTCGGCTAAAATTCAAGCTTTTTATAATCTACTTAGTTTAAATACCGCCGAAGCACAGTGGCAAGTTTTGGCTGAATTTAGTAATGACGAACAGCTGGCGCTTGGTTTAACAGAATTGAGGACCTTATTTGATTTACTCAAAGGCTTTGACCTTGGAAAACATGTTCGGTTTGACCCCACGCTTGCTCGGGGTTTAGATTATTATACCGGTACCATAATGGAAGTCGTTACCCACGAGGTTGATATGGGTAGCATAGGCGGCGGCGGTCGCTACGACAATCTTACGGGTATATTTGGCGTGGATGGCCTTACGGGCGTTGGCATTTCATTTGGTGCAGAGCGTATACTCGATGTGATGGAACAGCTTCGACTGTTTCCAGCTAGTGTACAGCGTTCCAGTGATGTGTTGCTCTACCTCTTTGATGAGGCACAGTTTGTTTATGCAACCCAAATTTTGAAAATGCTTCGTTCAGCAGGAATGGCTGCCGAACTTTATTTGGAGGCAGGCAAGATGAAAAAGGCTTTCACTTATGCCGAGGCCAAAAATATCCCTTATCTGGCGTTGATCGGCGATACGGAAGCCGAACAGCAAAATGTCATGTTGAAAAACATACATTCAGGTCAGCAGGAAGCCATCAGCACCAAACAACTCGCACAGCATCTTAAAAACGCATTATGAAGACCATCTACATTGGCGATCCCCTTGATTTTTCAACCTTAGGCGAGCTAATGTTTGCTGGCAATCATTTGGCGTTGAGTAGGCAAGCTACCGCGCGTATTGAAAGCTGCAAAGCCTATCTAGATCAAAAACTTCAGGAAAGTGATAAGCTGTTTTATGGCATCAACACTGGGTTTGGTGCGCTTTGCGATATTGCTATTTCAAAAAATGACCTCTCCACTTTACAGCGTAACCTCGTGATGTCGCATGCTTGCGGTACAGGTGCACAAGTGCCCAACGAAGTTGTTCGTTTAATGTTGGTGCTGAAAATTCAGTCGCTTGCCTATGGACATTCTGGCGTTCAACTCGCCACAGTGCAGCGTCTGGTCGACTTATATAATCACGATGTTCTTCCCGTGGTTTATGAGCAAGGCTCTTTAGGTGCTTCTGGCGACTTGGCACCACTTGCGCATCTTTCCTTACCACTACTAGGCCTTGGCGAGGTGAAGCTCAACGGCAGCATCACCCACAGTAGTAG
>JBDNIH010000225.1:0-20612 GCA_041688385.1 Bacteroidia bacterium | reverse complement strand
GCCCAGTCTATTTCGTTGGGTGCTTCTGGTTATTTTGCGCAATCTCGCTCTTCTTTTTGGGGCGACCGCCGAATTCTTCGGCACAACACATTAAAAGCAGTTAAAAGAGGAACTTTGCATGATTTTGGGCTTGTTCATTAACATATTATTGAGTTACTTTGATTGGTATGCACGTTAATAAGCTAGGAATGTTCTATTATTCTCTGAGAAGTTATTCTCTACTTCTCTTTGTTTTTTGTTTGCTGCTCGTAGGAACAGCAAAAGCGCAGATTTCTGCAGGCGACAGGGCTTTCGAGATTGAAAGTTATATGGTGGCTGCTGATGCGTACAAAAAGGCCACCAAAAGTAAGGACAATAAAGCGCGTGCAACTTATATGGTGGCCGAGTGCTATCGTTTGGCTAATGATTTTAAAGTGGCCGAAAGTTGGTACGCCCGTGCAATCAAAGCGGGGTACGACGGTGGCGAATTGTATCTCAACTATGCGAACGTATTACGCGGTTTAGAGAAATATGACGAGGCCATTGAGCAATACAACACCTATCTCGGCATTAATCCTGGCGATAGTCGCGTGAAATGGTTGCTGGAGAGCTGTAAACTTGCGAAAACTTGGATCAACACACCTTCTCGGTATGAGGTGAACAATATGCGGGTATTCAACTCGCGTCAATCGGATTATGGACTAAACCTTTACAAGAACAACGGTGTAATGGTGAGCTCTACCCGAGAGGAGTCGACAGGTAAAAAAATCTACGGTCGTATTGGTGAGGATTTCAGTGACATTTTCGAAAGTTATGTAGATCGCAAAGGGAAGTGGAGCAAACTCAAAATCCTCGAAGGAGACGTAAATACCCCGATGAATGAAGGCACTGTAGCGGCCAACCGATTAGGTACCAGCATGTATTTTACCCGTTGCAGCAGTAAAACTGGCGAGTGCCGTGTTTTTATGGCGCGCAAGCAGGGTTTAAAATGGGGCAATGCAGAAATGGTCTCCATTTTTGGTGATAGCATTAATGTTGGTCAGCCATCGCTAAGTCGCGATCAGAAAAAATTATATTTCGTTGCCGACAATGCTGAAGGCGGTTATGGCGGCAAAGATATTTGGTTTATGAATCGGGGTCGTACCGAATGGGAGGCACCCATCAATTTGGGTCCTGTGGTAAATACTGGCGACGATGAGATGTTCCCTTACATCCATGAAACGGAGAACGTCCTCTATTTTGCTTCAGATGGTCATCCGGGTATGGGTGGTTTAGATGTTTTTTACAGTGAAGGGGAGGGTACAGAATGGGAGAAGCCGGAGAACATGAAGTACCCAATTAATTCGGGTGCCGATGATTTTGCTTTCGTAGCCAATGCGCGCCGTGACAAAGGATTTTTGAGCAGCAACCGCCCTGGTGGCCGTGGTAGCGACGATATCTGGCAGTGGGTGCTTACGCCGCTTGTATTTAACCTGAGTGGTATGGTGTACGACGATTCCACCCGCCGCCCACTTTCGGGTGCTGAGGTGAAATTGATTATGCCCGACAGCACCTATATGGATGCCATCACCGACAACCGCGGTAACTATACCTTCAAACTTCGGGAAGACATGAATTACCGTATCGAGGTAACGCGTCGCGAATATTTTGCTGAAGACACCGTGGTTAGTACCAAAAAAATGGAGGTTTCGAAGGATTTTGTCATCAATATCCCTTTGAAGCTGGTACCTATCGAAGAAATTACATTGCAGGATATATTGTATGATTTCAACAGCGACAAACTCACACCGGCTTCCAAAGAAAACCTGAAGGTGTTGGTGTCGATGATGAAAAAATCAGAAAACCTGATCATAGCTATCAATTCACATACCGATGCCCGTGGATCGGATGAATACAATCTTGAATTATCACAACGCCGTGCCCAATCGGTGGTGAATCACTTGATTGAAAATGGCATCGACTCTGCGCGTTTGGTAGCCAAAGGTTATGGCGAAACCCAATTGCTTAACCGTTGTTCGAATGGCGTGAACTGTAGTGATGCTGAGCACCAGCTCAATCGCCGTACAACTTTTAAAGTGATTTCTTCCGACTTCAAAGGTATCATCAAGTACCGTCGTGTAACGGGTGAAGAAACCCAGGAGGGCGATGAAATCTTCACCGATCCGAATAAGGAGTAGAATAACTGCTAAAAATGAAAAGGGCAAAGTAACTTTGCCCTTTCTTTTTTTACGATGAGCCAGTCGAAATACAACCAACGCGGGGTATCAGCCACCAAAGAAGACGTACACAAAGCCATTGCCAAACTCGACAAGGGTTTGTACCCCAAGGCTTTTTGTAAAATCCTACCCGATTTTTTAGGCCAGGATGCCGATTGGTGTAACATCATCCATGCCGATGGTGCCGGTACCAAGTCGTCGCTGGCGTATTTGTACTGGAAAGAAACCGGTGATCTCAGCGTATGGAAGGGCATAGCCCAAGATGCGGTGGTGATGAATCTCGACGACTTGCTTTGTGTGGGCGCTACCGATCATTTTTTGCTGTCGTCAACCATTGGCCGGAATAAAAATCTGGTGCCTGGCGAAGTCATCAGCGCCCTCATCAGTGGTACACAGGAATTTATTGAGGAGATGGCCGATCAAGGCGTAAACATCTATTTCGGTGGGGGTGAAACGGCAGATGTGGGTGATTTGGTGCGGACCATCATTGTAGATTCAACTGTTACCGCCAGAATGAAACGTAGGGATGTTATTTCCAACGACCGCATTCAAGCCGGCGATGTGATTGTGGGTTTGTCGTCGTTTGGGCAGGCGAGCTACGAAACCGCATACAACGGCGGCATGGGTTCAAACGGACTTACTTCGGCCCGCCATGACGTATTTGCCAAATATCTCGCTACCAAATACCCCGAAAGTTACGATGCGTTGGTGAACGAAAAACTGGTCTATAGTGGCTCCAAAAAACTAACAGACGCAGTAGCAGGCAGTCCGTTGGATGCTGGTAAACTGGTATTGTCCCCAACCCGTACTTACGCGCCTATCCTCAAACCTTTGCTGGCTGAATTGGGGCAACAAATACATGGCTTGGTGCATTGTTCAGGCGGCGCACAAACCAAGGTGTTGCACTTTGTAGACCAGGTGAAAGTAATTAAAGACAACTTATTTGACACACCACCGCTTTTCCGCATGATACAGCAGGAGTCGGGCACCGACTGGAAAGAGATGTACCAGGTGTTTAATATGGGCCACCGCATGGAAGTTTATCTCTCAGAAAATCATGCTGATTCAGTGATCGCCTTATCCAAATCTATGGGTGTAGACGCACAAGTCGTTGGCAGGGTAGAAGCGCAAGCTGAAGGTGCTTCGGTGCACCTCCATTCGGCCCATGGCGATTTTGTTTACCAGTCGTAAGCCAGCAGCGTTTTGTGCTGGTCGGCTGCGACGAACAGCGGATTTGTATTAATTTTTTCGCCGTTTAACACCTTTTCGTAATACGCCAGATAATTTTTGGCCATATCGAGGTGATTGAAACGATCTACCACATAATGGTGGCAGAGTTTGCGGCTGTAGTAGGGCAATTGTTTCAGTCCCTCGGCCAGTTCTCGGCCATGCAGACTTAACAGACCCACTTCTTCGGTAATTAATTCGGGCATGCTGCCATAAGGCGTTGCAAAAACCGGATTGCCATAATACAGGGCTTCTATGGGTGCCAGTCCAAAAGGTTCGTGCCAGCGGATGGGGTTGAGCAAGGCCATGCCGTGATTGAGTAAGGCTGCCTTTTTAGCACCTCCCACCTGGCCCCGAAAACGCACATAACGGCTAAAGATGAGTTTATGGCCGCCGATTATCTCCAATTTGGTCTCTCTGCTTTTGGCGATTTCGATGGCGCCCTTAACGTTTTTTTCTTTGCGTGAAGTTTTGGCCAGGAAAAGTAAGTGGCGTCTTTCTTTTTGCCAGTCTACCGGGCCGTATTCATCCCAGTCTAGGCCGTTGTAAACAAACGCCTCTCCATGGTGTCTTTGCGCGTGATTGGCTGTAAGAAAAACAGTATTCGGTGCAAACTTCTCGCCTGCTTCGCCATTGCCGTGTAGGGTAGCGAGGTAAGGGAAAGTGGGTGCTTGTGCCATCGGAAAATGTATATGCATCAGATCAACGCCAATCGGGATCTGCCGCTCCAGCGCTAAGGCCGGATTATATACATAAACCATGGCAAAGGGGCAGTGGGAACCTTTGGCCACCAGATAACTTACCTGATGCCCCAGGGCCACCAAGGCCTTGCCTAACGCCCAGATGACACGTTCGGTGCCACCATACTTCAAAGCTGGTATGCGGGTATTATTAACGAGGAGGATATGCATAAAAACAGCCGCAATTTAGGGGATTGCGGCTGTACTTGTTGTGTTTTCGAGGATAAACCGGTGATAGAACACGGATGATGTGGACCCGGTGGGCGCGGATTTACACGGATTTTTATCTGCGTAAATCTGTAGCCTATCGCCGAGCTTATTTAGCGTAAGCGATCGAACGTTTTTCGCGTATTACGGTCACCTTGATTTGACCCGGATACTGCATTTCGTTTTGGATGCGCTGCGATAAATCGACTGACATCAGCTCTGCAGCTTCATCGCTGATTTTTTCGCTTTCTACAATCACACGCAGTTCGCGACCGGCCTGTATGGCGAACGATTTCTCTACGCCGGCATACGACATGGCCATGGCTTCGAGATCCTTCAAGCGTTTGATATAACTCTCCACTACTTCACGGCGGGCACCCGGGCGGGCACCTGAAACGGCATCACAAGCCTGTACGATGGCCGAGATGGGGTCGGTCATTTCGATTTCGTCATGGTGGGCACCGATGGCGTTCACTACAATTGGATGTTCTTTACAACGTTCGGCGATTTGCATCCCCAATAAGGCGTGCGGCACTTCAGCATTGTCGTCGGGCACCTTTCCTATATCGTGCAAGAGGCCGGCACGTTTAGCGAGTTTGGCGTTGAGACCGAGTTCGGCTGCCATGGTAGCACAAAGGTTGGCGACCTCGCGGCTGTGCTGCAATAAGTTCTGGCCATAAGACGAGCGGTAGCGCATCTTACCCACCAAACGCATCAGATCGGGGTGGAGACCGTGTATGCCGAGGTCGATGCAAGTGCGTTCGCCGATTTCGGCTATCTCTTCTTCGATTTGTTTGGTGGTTTTGGCCACTACCTCTTCGATACGTGCCGGGTGAATACGACCGTCGGTGACCAGGCGGTGGAGGGCAAGGCGGGCAATTTCGCGACGTAGCGGGTCGAAGCAGGAGAGGATGATGGCTTCCGGGGTGTCGTCTACGATGAGCTCCACACCGGTGGCTGCTTCAAAAGCACGGATATTACGACCTTCGCGACCGATGATCTGGCCTTTCACATCGTCGTTTTTGATGTTGAAGACGGAGATGGCGTTTTCGATGGCATGTTCGGTAGCCGTGCGCTGAATGGTTTCGAGTACCACTTTTTTGGCCTGTTTGTTGGCTTGCACCTTGGCTTCGTCAACGATGTCTTTGATCTGCGACAAGGCTTGGGTTTTGGCTTCTGCTTTCAGCGATTCTACCAACTGGGTTTTGGCTTCTTCGGCCGTCATGCTGGCGATTTTTTCGAGCTGCTTCACCGCATTGTTGTGGGTTTTGGCGGCTTCTTCTTTGCGCTGCTCTACAATTTCGAGCTGGCGGTTGAGGTTTTCTTTAACGGAATCGAGCTCGGCTTCTTTGCGGGCGGTATGCTCCATTTTCGAATTCAGACTCTGCTCTTTTTGTTTGATGCGGTTTTCGTTGGCGAGCATGGCCTGGTTGCGTTTGTTGATCTCGTCGTCGTGCTCGGCACGGAGGGATAAAAAACGCTCTTTGGCCTGAAGTTCCTTCTCTTTGCGAACACTTTCGGCCTTCAATTGGGCATCGGCAAGTATGCGCTGGGCCTCTTTTTCGGCCTCCTCGCGTTGTTTGTTGTTCGCCTTATTGAGGAATACACGACCTATTCCGAGGCCTGCTCCTAAAGCCACAAGGGCTGTGATAATGATGGTTGTCATAGTTTTCTTTTACTTCGATCCCACTGGGCTACGAAGCAGCAGAAAGGTGATCAATCCTGATCTGGGACAGGTTGTTTGTCGAGTAACAACTCGAGTTCTTGAAGTCGTATAGCTAACTCATCGAAACCCTCTTTGGTCTGGTTGTCGATTCCGACGAGCGAATTGCTGATAAAAAGTGCCGCCATGGCCAGGTGATCCTGTTTGTCGGCTGCGGGATAGGCTTGCGCATACTCCTTATACTTTTCGGAAAGCACACGCTCAGCCTCACGGAGGCGTGCCTCTTCCTGTTGATCTACGACCAGCGGATAATCGCGGTCGCCTATTTTGATCTTGATATTGACTTGTCCCATGGATTAGATCGATTTCCTTATTGCTGCTAATCGTTCATCAGCGCGATACATTTATCGATTTCCTTTATAAATTCATTGATTTTTAGCTTGGCCTCCTGTTTCGCTTTGGGGTCTTGTTGTAGGCCTTTGGCGATCTTCAGAATTTTTTTCTGTGATTCCAGTTCGCTTACCATGCGCCGACTCTCTTGCAGTTGCAATTGAAGGGCGTTCGTTTTTTCACGCAACGCCTGGTTGCTCTCTTCGAGCTGCTGATTGCGGCGCTGAAGGCGTAATACCTTCTGCCGGATCACATCCAGTTGTTGTATAAAAAGTGATGTACTCATGGGCTTACTGTCGCACAGTGGCGGCTAAAGTCGATTCAAATTTAGTAATTAATTTCTGCATCACGGCTTCTATCTCCGACTCTGTCATAGTTTTCTCTTTGTCCTCAAAAACGAAGCTTACGGCATAGGATCTTTTGCCAGCACCTATCTTTTCGCCTTCGTAAACATCGAATAAGTTCACCGTACTTAGCAGTGGGCCTGCTGTTTCATTGGCTAGGTTTTCCAGTTGCTGGTATTGAACATCTTGGCTAATTACAAGGGCTAAATCGCGACGTACGCTTGGGAAACGAGAGAGCTCCTGTACCTGGAAGTTTTGGTTTGCGGCCAAACGCAACAGTAGTGCCCAATCCACTTCGGCATAAAATACCTCCTGCTTCAAGTCATAAAGCTTTAAAGCCGCCGGCCCTACAGAACCCACTTGCGCCAAAACTTTGCCTTGGGCGATATAGCTGATGCCGTAATTTAACAAATCGTGCGTAGTAGGAGCGGTGGTGCAGTGTTTGAGCACACCACAACGCTGCAAAAGCAAGCGTAAAGCAGCATGACTGTGGTGAAAATCGACTTTCCGACTGGGTTGATACCAACTTTCGGTGTATTGTTGACCAGTAGCCCATAAAGCTAAAATTTCTTGCTCGGTTCGAGATTTGTTTTGTTTAAAATAGACTTTACCAAATTCGAATAAATGCAAATCGCTATTGCGACGATTGGAGTTGTGCTGGATGTTTTGAAGGCCGTTGAACAACATACTGGGGCGCATCACCGGCACTTCGTCATTTACCGGGTTGAGTACCCGCACTTCTTTGCCAGCTAAACTGGGTAGAAGCGATAGCTGTTTGTCGCCGATAAAACTCAAACTCATGGTTTCGTGGTAACCCAAGCTTACCAATTGGTCGGAGAGCGTTTGTTGCCAATCGTTTTTGGACTGCCGCAGCGGATAGCCTCGGTTGTATCGGATGCGTTCGCCGTTATCGACCTTATTAAGTCCATAAATACGCAGTATTTCTTCGATGACATCAATTTCACGGGTAACATCTACCCGATAATCGGGAGCGACTATGGTAAGAGAATCGCTGTAATCATCAACGATTTCAAAATCGAGGCAAAGCAAGATTTCTTTAATCGTCTCGCGTTTGATTTTGTTGCCAATGATGCGATCGACATTGTGATACAATAGATGCAGGGCCTTACGTACGGGGGGGCGGGCAATCACATCTTGTATGTCGGAACTCAGTCGGCCACCAGCCACCTCCAGTAGGAGTGCTGCAGCACGTTGTATTGCGTAAACGGTAGCATGCGGATCGGTTCCGCGCTCGAAGCGGTAAGATGCATCACTTTTTATTCCAAGTAGTTTGCTGCTTTTGCGGATGACTGTAGGCTCGAAATGGGCACTTTCGAGATATATACGTGTGGTGTCGGGCTGGATGGAGTCGTGCAGACCTCCCATCACCCCAGCAACGCCCATGGGTTTGCTGGCATGGCAGATGAGCAGGTTAGCAGGGTCGAGTTGATATTCTTGTTTGTTGAGCAAGGTAATTTTCTCCCCCGACCGTGCGAACCTTACTCGGATTTCGTTGCCCTCAATTTGTCGCATGTCATAGGCATGCAACGGCTGTCCGAGCTCAAACATCACAAAATTGGTCACGTCCACCACATTGTTGATGGGGTTATGGCCAATGGATTTTAAACGTTGCTGCAACCAAGCGGGCGAGGGGCCTATTTTTACGTCTTGAATACTTAGACCTGTAAAACGGCTGCAGCCAGCAGGGTCTTCTATGGTAAGTTGAATGGCATCGGCTGCGGTGGGTAACGCTTCGAGCAAAGGGACCTGTGGTAGAACTGCTTTTTTACGGTGATAGGCAGCCAAGTCGCGGGCTACGCCAAAGTGAGAGATGGCGTCACTGCGGTTAGGGGTGAGACCGATTTCAATTTCATAGTCGAAATCGACCGCATATACTTCGGTAAATGCTGCTCCGAGCGGACTATTGGCAGGAAGGACCATAATGCCGGCATGACTGCTGCCGATGCCGATTTCATCTTCGGCACACAACATACCTTCGGAGACTTCTCCCCGGATTTTGGCTTTTTGTATTTTGAAGGCTTCGCCAGCCGACGGATAAAGTGTTGTGCCGACGGGGGCAACTACCACTTTCTGACCCAAGGCCACATTCGGAGCACCACAAACGATGGAGAGGCGATTTTGTCCATCTGTGCTTACCAAGGTGAGCTTTAATTTATCGGCATTCGGGTGTTTTTCGCAAGAAACAACTTCACCTACCACCAGACCTTGGAGTTTGAGCGGATCCTGACCTATTCGGGTACAACCATCTACTTCGAGGCCTAATTCGGTTAGTATACGCAGGGTATCGTCGCGTGTAACTTCAAAGTCGAGGTATTGCTTTAGCCAGTTGAATGAAATTTTCATGGGCGCAAAGTTAAAACAGAAAGCGCTTGTCGGGTTCGACAAGCGCTTTCGAAAGGCGGTAATTTATTTTATTCGGCGATAAGACGTAAATGTTGACGTTGACCACCAGCAGTCACTTCTACCAGATACATGCCTGCTTGTAGTTGTTCGAGTGAAATATCCTGCATGTGAAGGCCTGCATCTAATTTGCCGAGCTGAAGTACGCTCATTTCTTGGCCTACCAGATTTACAACCCGAATCTGTACATCACCAGCTAGTTGCAGCGAAAAACGGAGCGTCGTAGCACGACTGGCGGGATTTGGATAAAGCAACAGCTGACTGATTTGGTTAATGGTTTCTACCGAAGTGGCTGGAGTTTGGTCGTAGATAATAATGTCATCGATAGCAGCTTCTACAACACTTCCGCCTTGGCCAGTGCCTCCTGACACAGGGTCTTGTGCTATAAACCGCAATTGTACGGTGGCATTGGGTAGTACGTGATCACCTACTTTTATAACATTACGGCGCCAGCTACGGTCGCTGTGAACCGTGCGTTCAATGCGGCGCCATGTGGCGCCGTTGTTGGCGATATAAACTTCCCAGAAGTCGCTATTCGGATTGCTGCTCATATCATTGGTATACCAGCGCATATAAGAAATCACTGGGTTTGCAAATCCGGTGAGGTCGAATGGCGGGGAAGTGAGTGTTGTGCGTCCGCCATCTACATCAGCGATGCCCACAGAACTCGTGGGCGAAGGACCATTTTGGGTAAAGAAACATTGTGTGCCTCCTATTGTAGCATTGGTGCCTGGCTGTACGATGGTGCTCACATCCGATGGGTTTACATAAGAAGGTATGGGTACTCCAGCCTCCCAGCGGCCTGCTGTGGCATTATCGGTTGGGATACTTAGCGACCAATTAGCGACGATGGCTGGGTTTTCGGCATCATCGCGACCGATTTCGCTAAATCCAACCAACATATTGTACCACAACGCTGGATCACCGGTCATTTCGGCATTGGCTGGTTTGAGACCGGAAACAGTATTGTTGATATCTTTCAAACGGAAATAATAGCGGATAATGGTGCCTTTTGGTTGGCTAGGAATGTTGCCGCTGTAGTCGTTCATATTTTTGGTCAAGGCCAAAACCTGTGGATTGGTAATGCCGTTGACTGTGTACACCATGTCTACCCCGGTTAACAAGGCATTTAATGGTGGCTGAACATTTACCTGAATGGTGATAGGGATGGACTGCGCAGCTGGTGCATCAGGCAATTGGGTGAAGTTAAAATTGACGTTGTTGAGCAGTTTGATGCCATGGAAGCTAAATGAATTGATGAGTGACATCATGTTTGGCGTGCCATTGGTCAAGTCGTTGTCGTTATCGTCGGCTTGTAGCGCATCAATGAGGATGTCGGTATACAACTTCCCTTCCTGACCATTAGGGTACATGGCGAGGCCGTACATTGATTCCGCCAATATTTCCATTTGGGTACGGGTAGAGCCAATTGCGCCAGCAGTACGCCACCATGCGCCACAGATGATTTCGCCGTCGGCATGCACTTGACCGACCAAGTTTTGCGGATAAATTTTAGGGTTTTGGTCGTAACGACGTATGGTTTGCGCCGCATTATTTGTAAATCCAACCCCTAAAACTGGGTTGTTGGAGAGTGTAATGGCGTAAATATCGCTGTAACCTTCTCCCATGCCGCCATTCTGAAATTGGGCATTCAAGGAGCTGTAGAAATAATTGGTGATGGCATGACCGTATTCATGGTAGATCACATCTGCCACCTGTGAAAGGGCATTGCAACCCCCGGCTGTGACGTAGAAGTTGATTGAATTGCCATTGAAGAAGGCATTACAGTTACCATCGATGCGGTCGACGCGTGTTGTCAATGCAATATCGAGTGCCGTGAAGTTTGGCAGCAGACTTTTCATATAATCATGCACGATGGTGGTATGGTAATAGGCCGATAAATGTCTAATCGTAGCAACATTCGGTGCTGTACCTTGGTTATCGAACACCAAAGAGTCCGTCAAAGAATCAATACTCGCCACGAAAGAAGGGGTAACGTTACCACTGTTGCCACTTACCACGCGCGACCAGCGGCCTTCGAGCCATACAGTAGCATTTTTGGGATAAGGACCGGGGATGGTGATGCTACCTTCGTTATTGGTATAGCTATTGGTTCCGTCGATTTGCACGCGCAGATGCGGCAGACTTCTGATTTGAGCAGGGGCGAGCAGATGGGTTGGGAAAATGGTGCCCTTTACCTCGATGTTGCCACCACTGGGTGCAACCTGAACCACAAGATTGCGGCGGGACAAAACGGTGCCATCATGGGCATCCACCAAACACTCATAATTGCTAGGCATGTTTTTATCATGTTCATCCGTTCCTTCGGCGAATATGGTATATACTAGCTTAAAAGTATAATTCCGTTCACCGGCGATGGCCAAAACCTTTAAGCGGGGTTCAGTGGTGATGGTGTGAATAGCGTTCAAATCGGTGGTAGCAGCGGCTTCGGCTACTGAACGACTGATAGTAGGCTGGGTGTTGAGTTGTATGTCCTTAAAAACATCGGCACCAAACATGATGATTTCACCAGCAGGCGTAAGCTTAAAAGTCATGCGGCTATTGATGACTTCGAACCCTTGGTGGTATTGCACAAAATTGACGAAAGTATACTTTTTCGAACGGTGTGTTCCTTGTAGTTCGAGCGACTGCATAGGTACTTGGAAAGCGGATAAATCAGTTTCCATAAAAGCTTTCACCCGTTGAACTGGATCAAATGAGCCCCCTCCGATAGGATTGCCATAGGCACGGTGGGGTAGTTGATTGCCTTCGTTGAAGTGCACCGACCAGCGGGGATGTTGTTGTAAAAATTGCTGCCAAGGCAACATGGCGCGTAAGGTCGACTGATATTCTTCGTCAAATACCTTCGTTTCCTGTACATATCTGATTTCTTTGCTGCCTTCATGGGCTTGTGCGCCCACATAGGAAAACATTAAAATGAGTGCGCTTAAGCTGCTGATTTTGAAGTATTGAAGCATAGGTTAGTAAATAAGGAATATCAATAATAGTGAAAAATCTGTTTCGATAGATTAGGTGAAGAACATAACGATGAATTCATTTGAAGGTTTTAGCTTTGTAGTCCATGAGAAAACTACAACTCTTCCTCTGCACTTTATTAATAAGTGCAAGCGTTAACGGCCAACAAATCCTGCAATTAAGCAGCAACCAGTTGCAATTCAACGCCATTAATGAGTTGCAACTCGACAGTCAGCAGGTTAGCCTTACCAACCAGAGCAACGGTACAATTCAATTGAAAGTCAAATTTTTTACCCTACTGGGTGATCCCTGTTTTTGGGTAAACGACAGTATTTTTAGCCTCGGTGCGAATGCTTCACGTGTATTGTGGGTTTATTTTAAGCCAGTACATAATGTGCTTAATAATTCGGAGCTGCTTTTGGTTAACAATGGTGGTTTTGGCAATTTGAGTATCGACGTACAGGGGCAGGGTAGCTATAGCAATTCCTATTACAGCAGTAGCCAAAATTTAAGTGGTCAGGCCCTCAAGCAAGCGCTGAACGCGCGTTTAGCTTTGTCTTATACTTCATTGGGGTACAATGCCGGCCGCATATTAATGTTTGGTACCATAGATAACTGGCAGACCAATGGCCGCGAACTGGGCCGCACTACCAATAAGGTAGAGTGTGTTTATACTGGCCGTGTTATCGAGAATTATCCGGTGAATACGGGCACTTTAAATAACGCACCCTACTCCATGAATACCGAACACACTTGGCCACAAAGCCAAGGTTCATCAGTAGAGCCCATGCAGAGCGATTTGCACCACCTGCATCCATCCGATGGCTCAATTAATTCGTCTCGTGGCAACAAACCGTTTCGATGGGTTCCTAGTCCTACACTGACCTACACTGGGGGTTCAGTGGCCGATCCGACGTATTTTGAGCCACGAAACGTACACAAAGGTGCCGTTGCCCGGGCCATGCTCTACTATGCAGTTCGTTATTTTAATAACGGCGGAATAAATCTGGGCTATCTCCAGCCTCAAGAGGTTGCATTGCGGGAATGGGCTAAATTATATCCGCCCGATTCAATCGCTATTCGCCGAAATAATGCCATTGCTGCCAATCAGAATAACCGTAACCCGTTTACCGACTATCCGCAGTTACTCAACCGAATCTCTAATTTGAGCTCAGTGAACTCAAGCACACCGGTTTATCAGGGTTTGTTTGTAGGCGATAGCACAGTGCAATTGGGTCAGGTAAATAATGGTGTAAATCGCAGCTATACCGTTGCTGTTGTGAATTATGGATATCAGTCGGAGACTTTGACTAATCTCCGTTTTGCCCAGAATAGCATGACGGTTGTTGGCGGAAACAGCAGGGTAGTCGCAGCGGGTGAGTCGGTTTTAATCGTGGTCCAATACGCCTCTAATGCCGCACCGATGGCAGATACGCTACGTTTTGAGAGTGTCGTCCCTGGTGCCACGGCTGTGCAAGTTATCTTCCGTGCCAACGGCAATGATTCGATTGGCAATTTTGGTTTGCTGTTGCCAGTGAATGCCACTGCAATTAACGTCGGTGGGGCTGGTTCACAAAGTATCAACTTCCGTTGGAGAAGCGCACAAGCCACCGGTGGTAGTCCAGTGAACTACGAAGTTCTTTTTGATCAAGTTGGTGGAATTTTTAGTCCTGCCTTGGCCAGTTTCCCGAGCATCGGAAATGATACCGCTCTTGCGGTTAATTATATCGCACTGGATCAGTTTCTTTTGAGTAGAGGCGTGGCCGTTGGACAGAACTATACCCTAAAATGGACCGTAAACGCCATGGCGGTTGGGGTGCAACGTTTAGCCAGCGATACCTTAGCGCTCCTACTTACACGTGGTACAGTAGTAGGTTCTTTGGGTAATTTTAGCTTGACGTCTCCACTACCCTTTACACGACTCAGCATAGCTGGTCCTGTAAGTACACCTAATAATTTTAGTTGGCAGCCTGCTGCTACCACCGGAGATCCCGTAAGCTATCAATGGCTACTTGATTTGCCGGCAGCAGATTTTAGTCAGCCAGTATTGACTTTAAACGTGGCCAATGCCACAACTTTCGTTGTGAACCACAATAGCTTCCGCAATTTGTTTTTAAGTCAGCAACTCGCCTTGGGCGACTCAGTCGATTTGAAATGGTCGGTACGTGCGATTTCTGGCAACTTCATTCGTTTGGCCGATTCAGCATTTAATATCCGCTTGGTTCGTATGCCGACTTCGGCCGATACCATTGCGAATTTCAACTTAATGTTACCTCTTTTTGGACTGAATTTCCCTGTTCAGGGTGACCCACTTCAACAGGCCAATTTCCGTTGGCGTTCTGCAAATAAAGCTGTTGGCGTTGGTAATTTACGTTACGATGTTTTTGTAGATACACTTGGTGGTGATTTTAGTCAGCCGTTGGTGCAGCTGGCTGCATTCACCGATACGGCGGTTATCATCAGTTATGGTGATTTGGCCGACCAATTGTTGGCACGTGGAGTACTGCCCGGACAAACTTTTGCCGCCCAATGGAAGGTCATTGCTAAAGACGGTCCGCTGCAACGAAGCAGTGGCGAAACCCGCCCAATCAATTTTTCGCTGGGGGTAATCTCTAGTTTGGATGGTTTAGAAATCGGTAACAGTCGGGTATATCCAAATCCAATTCGGTCTGGCGAACAGTTGCGTATTGAGCATACGCGTGACGTGCAAGCGGTTCAGCTATATAACCTACAAGGACAGCGTATGGCTGCGCATTGTCAGTTCACTGCGCATGGTGCACTGCTGAACACAGAGGGAATTGCAGCAGGCGTTTATCTTGTTATTTGGTCGGACGGTAGCCGTCAATACCAGAAAAAAATTGTCATTAATCCATGAGGTTGCTGGCGCGGTGGATCATGGGAGCCATGGCTGTAATGGCAGCTGATTGGTTGCTGGATGGCATTTTGGTCGCAAATTTTGTGACCGGGCTGATTGTTACGGCGGTGTTGGTGTTGTTGAACATTGCGGTGAAGCCGATTTTGGTCTTGCTTACCATACCATTCACCTTATTGACGATGGGCTTGTTTTTGTTGGTGATTAATGCCGTTATCATTTTGTTGGCGGGTGAATTGGTGCCGGGTTTTACTGTTACTGGCTTTTGGCCAGCCTTGTGGTTTAGTCTGTTGTTTGCAATCGTGCAATCGCTTTTGGAGGGTGTCAACCGTGGATTCGAGCAGAAATACAGACGTAAAGACTGAATTTGTCGTATTAAGCTAGGCCTTGATATCTTAGGGTTGGCTTTTTGGTGCAGTTTTCGTTTTGGGGCGTACGTATGTTACCCCGCTTAAAATGGTTCAAAAAGCCATTCTCGTAGGTGCCTTACTATTGCGGCATTTACCGCTTGCATTAAGAAGATGTTCTTCCAACGCCTATAGTCCCCGCCAAATCGAAATCTGAATGGCTGCAAGCCTCAAATTGGAAATTAACAGCTTGGACCGGCACCGTTGAGTGCACGACCGAAAATCAGAACTTGTATGCTCTTCTGCTTAATAGTTTGTGACCACTACAATCAGTTTCGCTTTAGCGCCCAAGGTTTGATGGCGCACGACCAAATGGTGGATAGATGTTCGCCTGCCGAACCAAAAGTTGTAGCTGCAACATGGGTGTTTACCATTGCAGCCAATCGGCTTCGTTTTTCAGCCGGCGGCTTTGAAGTACATGCAGTGGTGAACGCGTTAAATGATAGTGCACTTCAGCTATGCTTTGAGCAGGAGCTGCCTGGCGTTAACTTCGATCGTCAGTGGACATTCAAAAGGTATTAAAAATAGACAAGGCATAGCCAAACCATTTTGGTTGGGTTATTAGTTTTTGGCCCGACTGACTTTGAAAAATGCTGGTTTAGACTTATGTTCGCAGTCTAAACCCATATCCATGAAAAGAGTTTTGTTTTTTGCCGCAGCATTAGCAGTTGTATTGACTGCTTGTAAAGAAGAAGAACCTCCTGTTGTAACGCCGACGAATGAAGAACAAATTATTAACAACAACTGGCAGTTGACAGATCACCTTCAAATTATTGGCACGCTCAACAACAGTATTTACGATATAGTGTACGACGATTGTGAAAAAGACAATTTATATACTTTTGCCAATCCGAACTTATTTGTTCGTGAAGAGGCTGCGCTAAAGTGTTTTGTTAATGCACCGCAGCGAGATACCATTTATTGGAAAATGCAGAACGACAATAATCTTATCGTCGTTGAAGACCAAGATACCATGGCTTTATCGGTTTCGAGCGTAAATTCGACTAGTTTGAGACTTCGTTTTGTAGAGAATAGCATTACCAACGAATTGGTCTATACTAAAAGATAAATGAACGGAAAAGGTAGATTAGCAGCGTTAGGTCTTTTTTTGGCGGTAGTGAGTTTGTCTTGCGAGCGACTAGACAATGAGTTTCCCAAAACAAAAGAAGAACTATTACGTCCCAAAACTTGGACGATTACGGATTTTGTAAAGGGCCCTCCTGGGGGTGCTTCCATTTCCGTATATGCCAGTTTGTTGCTATGTGAGCGCGATGATGAATACCGTTTCCGTTCTGAAAACAGGCTCTTTATAGACGCGGGTGCGCGACGTTGCGATTCCTCGGAATTGCAAGAATACCGTGGCAGTTGGACGCTTAAAAACGATGTTCTGCTCGAAATGTACACACCTCACGACACGGTCGCCTTGTTTATAGAAGAACTTACAGCAGATAATATGCGTGCCTATTATGATGAATTATCCGGGACTACACTTTCGCGTTATACTTTTGTTTTCAGCGGAGAATAGTACGATAATTAATAAAGTACTGATTACATAAAAAGGCCGAATCCACTGGATTCGGCCTTTTTTGTAGGTTGTATGCGTTTATTTCAAAAACAACAATTCGCGGTATTTCGGGAGCGGCCACAGCTCATCGTCAATGCGAAGCTCGAGTTTATCGCTGTGATAACGAATGGTGTCGAAGAAAGGCTTCACAGATTCGCAGTAGGCGATAGCCATGTCACGGCCGTTGGTCAGCTTATTGGCTGTTCTGCGGGCTTCTACCATGGCGGTCACCGTGGTGATGATAATGCCAATACGCTCAGCGAGTTCAGTGGCTAAATCTACTTGTGGTTTTAGCACTTTGGCCGATATATCAAGGGCTTGCTGATGCTGAATGCTCCGGCACAGTCTTTCCTGATAGGCTACTGCGGCAGGTACAATTTTGGTCATCGACAAATCACCAATCAATCGCGATTCGATTTGAATTTTTTTGGTGTAGGCTTCGAGTTCAATTTCATGGCGGGCTTCGAGTTCGCGGTGGGTATAAATGCCCATTTTCTCGAAGAGCTCAAATGCTTTTTTGGTGACCATGGCATCGAGTGCATGTGGTGTGGTTTTTACGTTCGGCAGGCCGCGTTTTTCAGCTTCTTCTACCCATTCGTCTCCATAACCATTGCCTTCGAAGCGGATTTTTTTGGTCTGTTTGATGTATTTTTGCAATACGGTTAGAACAGCGGTGTCGCGACTGTCTCCATCACCAATGAGTTTGTCAATGTCTTTTTTGAACTCAATGAGTGTTTTGGCCATGGCTGTATTCAGTACGGTCATTGCCTGAGCGCTGTTAGCGGAAGATCCTACGGCGCGTAATTCGAATTTATTGCCTGTAAAGGCGAATGGTGAGGTGCGGTTACGGTCGGTATTGTCGAGTAGGATTTCAGGGATGGCCTTGATGCTATGGCTCATCAAATTGCGCACTTCATTTTCGTTGTGTTCAATTTTACCTTTTTCTATTTCGTCGAGTACCCGGCTCAACTGACTACCTAAAAAGGCTGACATTATTGCAGGTGGGGCTTCATTGGCGCCCAGTCGGTGGTCGTTGCTGGCGGAGGTGATGGCCGCGCGGATGAGGTCGGCATGGTCGTGAAATGCTTTGATGGTATTCACAAAGAAGGTCAGGAACATGAGATTTGTCTTAGGCGTTTTACCTGGCGAGAGCAGGTTTTTGCCTGTATTGGTGCTTAGCGACCAGTTGTTATGTTTGCCAGATCCATTTACTCCTGCAAAAGGCTTCTCGTGTAATAAGACGCGCAGATTATGGCGTTTGGCGATTTTTTCCATTAAATCCATGAGCAGTTGGTTGTGGTCGACTGCCAAATTGATCTCTTCAAAGATGGGCGCACACTCAAATTGGCCGGGTGCTACTTCGTTGTGACGGGTTTTGAGTGGAATGCCAAGCTTTAGCGCCTCATACTCCACATCTACCATATAGGCGTGTACTCTTTCTGGTATTGAGCCAAAATAGTGGTCTTCGAGTTGCTGGCCGCGTGCTGGTGCATGTCCAAACAAGGAACGTCCGGCTAGCGCCAAGTCGGGACGGGCATTAAATAAAGCATTGTCTACCAAAAAGTACTCCTGTTCGATACCGAGCGTAGGGAATACTTTGGTGATGTTTTTATCGAAGTATTGACAAATGGCTACGCCGGCATCTTCTACTGCGGTGATAGATTTGAGCAGGGGAGATTTATAATCGAGCGATTCGCCGGTATATGAAACGAAGATGGTTGGTATACAGAGGGTGTTGCCGGCCGGGCCTTGCATAATAAACGCAGGTGAGCTTGGGTCCCAGGCGGTATATCCACGGGCTTCGAAGGTGTTGCGTATGCCGCCATTCGGGAAACTAGAGGCATCGGGTTCTTGTTGTACAAGTGCACCGCCAGCGAAAGCTTCAACGGGTTCGCCTTGCCCATTGAGAGAAAAGAAAGCATCGTGTTTTTCGGCCGTGGCACCAGTGAGGGGTTGAAACCAGTGGGTATAGTGGGTAGCGCCCTTAGTCATGGCCCAGTTTTTCATACCTGCGGCTACTTGGTCGGCGATGGTGGCTTCTATACGTCCGCCGTGTTCGATGGAGCGGAGCAGGCTTTTATACACATCCTCCGCCAGATGCTCGCGCATGGCTTTTTGATTGAAGACGTTGGTGCCATAAATTTCGCTGATTTTCTGTGAAGGTGCGGTAACCGGTATGGATGGTCGGTTGCGTTGTGTATTTAAAGCTTCTTTACGAATGGTGCTCATGCAGTAAATATTTAAAAACTGATGCAAATCTGGTTATAAAAATTTGAATAAAGGGTGTGTTTGGTAAATATTATTGACAATTTGCCAAAAAGTTGTCGATTTGAAACATGATTTTCTCCAAAAAATATATTTTGAAATGGTTTATATGATATAGCTTAAGCAATGGGAAATGAGGCTTTACTAGGATAACGAGATCTGACGGAGTTAGCTGGTCATGCTGGTTGGCTTTGAGGTGTTGGCTCACCCGCGCCCCCTCTCTAGGGGAGCAGGGGGGTTTGATTTGGGCTTTGCGGTGTTTTGGCCTACACCCCCAGCGGGGTGGAACCGATATCGGTATCGGTTAAAACGCAGAAAATGACTAAATGCAATTGTCCTTACTTATTCGTTTTGAAACGGTTATTTTTGCACTTCTCTACGTATGAAAAAAATCCTCCTCCTTTTTGTATTGATGACTAGCCTGGTCTTCACCAGCGAAGCACAACGGCTCAAACAGAAAAAAGTACCCCTGGAATTGCTCAAAGCCTTTCGTGACCAATATCCGGCTGCTGCCGATGTAGAGTGGCGGAAAAGTCGGGTAGGCTTTGTGATTAAATATGAGTTCCTGGGTAAAAAACAGGAAAGCCTATACACCAAAGAATTCCTTTGGGTAAATACCATAGCCGAAATGAGTGCGGCGGAATTGTCGTACGCCACCACCAGCTTTCTTAAACAGCGTTTCCCAGATTGTAGTTTGGCCGACATCACCCTCTACGACACCCCTTTAACCAAAGAGCATCGTTTGCAGATTTTGTGCAATAAACTTTACTCTAATTTGGTATTCGACGAAAGAGGCAACCTTCTTCGTGAAGAAATTCAAAATAACACCTCTAAATAAAATACCGTGGAAGCGCAATTGATCGATGTGGCCGCCGCCGAAAAACTGGGATTACTTCCCGAAGAATTCGAGAAAATTTGTTCTGTATTGGGCCGTATTCCCAATTTTAATGAACTCAGTATTTATGCTGTGATGTGGAGTGAACATTGCTCCTATAAAAACAGTATTGTTTGGCTGAAAACGTTGCCTAAAGAGGGCGAACGTATTTTGGCTAAGGCCGGCGAAGAAAACGCCGGGTTGGTAGATATAGGTGATGGTATTGCCTGTGCGTTCAAAATTGAATCCCACAACCACCCATCGGCGATCGAACCTTATCAAGGCGCGGCAACTGGTGTGGGTGGAATTAACCGCGATATATTTACCATGGGCGCACGGCCCATCGCTCAGTTGAATTCCTTACGTTTTGGCAAGCTGGCCGACGAAAAAACGAAGTGGATTATGCGCGGCGTGGTAAAAGGCATTGGTGATTATGGAAATGCTTTTGGCGTGCCAACCGTTGGTGG
>JBDNIH010000037.1:0-11496 GCA_041688385.1 Bacteroidia bacterium | reverse complement strand
TTCCATCCGGCCATTGCACCTCATAAGTTATATCCTCACGGCTATAATGCTCAAGCGCTAATAAAGCAGAATATGCATTTTCATGCAACTCCTTGTGAGCGCCATAAGAGTTAAAGTCGGGCAAAAGAAAGATAGCATTTACATTTGCGTTACCGGTTATGTTTTTCACCAGGTAGGGTATGTCGACACAGAGCCCAGAACCAGTGCCGCCTGTTAAGGTGCCTACTATTAATATTTGGGTCTGATGATTACCTCCAATGAGTTGGTATTTTTGTGTGAGTTCCTTTCTAAAGTTGTTGAAATTAGAAGCCCCCCATAGAGAAAGCCTCCCATAGCTTGGCATACCTCCAGTACCTTCTTCAAGGGCCAATATAGCCGACGCTTCAGGTAGCCACGATTTGTCAATACCTTCCATACTCTCGAGATTCACTAGATCAACAGCATGTCCACCTAAACTGAAAATTAACGGCTTGATGTCAGTTTCTCCATTAGCAGTTTTCCTTGGCTTACTAGAGACCTTGGTTTCAATGTACATGTACTCAACATTGTTACCTGGTTTATTCTTCCCGGTGAACTCATAATGGAACTGTTGAATCTCCTCAATGATGTTTAAACCAGAGGTGCCTATTCCGATGATTAATGTAGATGACATAAAAAGTGTTTAAATGGTAGACTTAATTTTCTTCATGGTGCTGAAAAAGATATAAATTAGCATAACTAAGTTCAGTAGCACATGAAGCGTCATTATGTAAGTGTTACTTAGGGAGATTGCAAAACTGGTCCAATCAAATAGTAGCAGCCCATTATATCGAATAATGAAGTACACATATAAGCTAATTGTGGCTAAAACGAGTATACTTGATTTTAAGGTTGCAAAATGGCTTTCCAACGGCACATTTTTTTTGACCTTTGCAAAACGCATGAAAGTCCACTTTGATACGAAAAAGACAAGCCCAAAAAGGGCAAATGATAGCAAAATCCGTATGACCAACATGTACCAGTTTCCGAGCAGCAGACCAAAGAGGTATTCTAAAATATTCATATGCGAGATGTGAAAATCATTATTAAGGCGAAAAGGACTATTCCCAAAAGGGAGTAAATGAGCGACCAATCTAAAAGAAAATTTTTGAGTTCTTCTTTCAAGGCCGTAACCAAGCTACCAGTTTCATTTCCCTCATATAAGGGAATGTCACTACAGTAATCAAACAATCTTGTCCCTCCCATTCCTTGATAGGAAATAAAAGATATCTGGTTGAAAAATTGCTTGATTTCTCCTTCTTTTATTTCAAAGAAACATTCAGATGGCTTTTTTACACCGGGTTGTTCATTAAGTAAATTGTCTTCGCCATCTGAGAAGATCAGTAAAACCTTCTTTTCATATGCGCTTGTATTTTGCAAATCCTGACTTTCAAGATAATTACTCCAAATACAATCAAAAAGTGGGGAGCCAAGCTCACTTAACTCAAGTTCTTTTATTTGGTCGATAGCGTCTTGCGCATTTCTATGGAAGGAGTGATTGGCATTCAGTCCAGTTTGGTCTTTAGCAATGATTTGGTCAATGCTAAAATTGCGATTTTTATTGTAGGGCTCGCAGTTTGTACATTCAGGGATATTGGTAACGAGAAAATGAATGTTGCTGCCTAATTGAGGTGATATTTCGGAGAGGCCAGTAACAAGTGCGTCCATTTGCTCTTTCATAGATGTGCTATTATCCACGATGATTGACAGCAATGTATTGTGCTTCGGTGTGATAAATAAGATTAAAAAAGGCAGGAGTAAGAGTAGGCCAAAAGTAGCACTTCGGTAGTAATTAGCTATTTCATTTTGCCTCGCTTTTTCGTGGGTCTTTGGGCCTATATAGAGCCCTACTTCCGATGAAGTGTATGCTTTTATACTGGTTTTGAGATTACTTCGGGCATATACCGCCAAAGACCCTAAAACCAGTACAGAAAGAATTAGCGCCCCTTCTGAATTGTGCGTTGGAATTTGATGAAAGAATTTCAAATCTGCAAGTGCAAAACCAAGAAGAAGCACCATACTGAACACGTATGAGTAAAATTGGGCGTATTTTTTTCTCAGAGCTGTAGGTTTGGGGCTTAAAAACCTCATGCACACTAGGATGGTGAGATATTTAACCACGACTATTGCCAGTAGTCCCGTAAGCAACACCGTTGCTGAAGGCCATACCTTCATGTACTTCCAAATGTGCATTAGGAACTCATTCATGATCTTCCATAAATTAAATCACCTGGCGTTTGCCCTTTGATGTGCTGGTATACGTTAAAACTAACCAAAGCCATTGGAATTGCCAAGAAAAGCAACGAGCCTAAAGGAATACCTACTCCAATGAAATAGCGCGTGTTTGAAGAGCCGATGTTCATTTGCAATATTCGCTCAACGATAAAATTCAATACACTTGGCGCAATTAATTCCGTAAGGACGAAGGCACTCAGAAAAACTGCTCCAATAAACAAACTGGTTATTGTAGTATACATTCGAATGATTTGCCCATTGGAAAGTCCGAAAGCTTTTAAGGTGCCAAGACTTTTCTTGTTCTTGTCGATGTGCGCAATGATGATATTGGATGAAAAAATGGCAATCAAAAGAATGCTGAGGAGCATTACTGACAAGGATAATATATTCCCAACATTGTTGAATATCATAAAATTCTCTTTTGCCTTGATAACGCTCATATCAATTTTCAAATCATAGTTTTTAACGTACACTTCAAATGAAGAAATACTATCCATTTTTGTAAAGCGAAAGGTTATGTAATCTACAGCATGATTTTCTGATGAATTTAACTTTAATGCCCCGAAGCTGTATACACGGAAAACGGAATCCACACTTTTATGGGAGTTTATGGATGAAATCATTGAGCTATCGAGTAATTCATTGATACTGATTTCAACATGGGTGTTTAGCTGTTTAAGAACTTTGACATCCATGGATGGATACATGCTCTGAATAGCGCTCACATCAACGTTTTTCCCAGTTAAGGCATACTTGATTTCAGGGTCATAAAGGAGCTTTTCAAAATCTTCTTTGTTTTTAAGAGGATTAAATAATTGTTCACTTATCAATAAATCCACATTGTCAGGTAAGGCCTTAACTATCGCCTTAATCTCAATAGGAATGAAAATGTCTACACCATCGGAAATTGAAACCAAGAGCGATAAATGGGTGGGCGTTTCAACTGTGAAACCTAGCTTACGCTTTAGAAAATCATTTGTAACGATGCAGCCGTAATTATCATGGAAGTTACTTAAATCACCATTTGAATACTGTAATAGCTCATCACTGTCTTTGATGAATTCAAATAGTTCGTCATCTGCAGCAACTTTTCTAGTATAGGCACTCTCACTGTTGCCGTTATATGTAACAATGTTTGTAAATGAAGTGTAGACTGGATAGGGAGGATTATACTGAAATCGGCTCTGCAGTTCCGGTTTCGAAAGTTGTTCTAGTAGATTTGAAGGACTGCCTACTGGTAAGTTTACATCTACAAATTGGACGAAAGGACTGTCCATTTTTTGCTTAAGATAGTGCAACATGGCACGGCCAAATCCCAAAGCAGTTAACGAAAGAAATACAATTAGTAATAAACGTAGAAAATTTCTGTATTTCGGGCCTTGAATTGCCTTCAACTCTGCAGAAATAAATAAGATTTGGAATCCACTCTTCATGGCTCTTATTCCTCCGTATTTTTATACATATTTTGCACCACCTTTTTCATTTCTGCATTTGTAAAGGTTTTAGAGTCATTTCTCCATTGGGTGTCAACTCTGCGATAAACGTTATGGCTGGCTATTTTACCCATCTCTTTGTCTCTATCATTTTCTATGAAAACAATGGTGTCTGCAAATTCTAAGGCCAACTGTGTATCATGTGAAACGATGACTGCTGACCGCTGCTTGTTGTTTTTATCAGTCACTTTGATTTCTGATTTAATTACGCTCAGTACTTTGTAAGCATTGAACCAATCCAGGTTTCCGGTAGGTTCGTCAGCAAAGAGGACGTCAAAATCAGAAACAATGGCTCTGGCAAAAGCGATCCGTTGTCGCTGCCCACCGGAAAGTGCAGTCACAGGGTAATCTTCGGGCATGTCTTCTGGAAGCTCTAACTCCTTTAACATACTTCTGCTTTGTTTCTCTGCTTCTTGAGGCGAGATGCCGCGTAATAGTTGCACAATATTGATGTTGTCAAGTGCTGAGAGCGTTGTGAATAAATTAGTGTTCTGAAAAATGAAGCTGAAAAAAGTTTTCCTGAATTCTGCCATTGCCGATTCTTTGCCTTTCCAAAAGGTTTTGAGATTATATTCTCGGTTTCGGGCAAAAAAAGAAATTTTACCTGTTTCACTTGTTGAAATGGTATCATTCATCAGGCCTAATGTTTCCAGTAGGGTACTCTTGCCAACGCCTGATGGACCTACAAAAAAGACTATTTCACCTCTTTTTATCTTCAGTTCCACAATATGAAGAACAGCCTGTGAACTACCCTTATATTGACAAAAGAGGTTCTCAATTTCAAATAGTAATTCGTTATTCATTTCCTGGGATATCTGATAATGGAATCCAATAGAAGGTCTGACCAGCCATTTTAAATGAACGTTCCTTGTAAGAAGCCGAGGCGAAAATATCTGCTTTTCGTTCAAATGACTGATAGAAATCTACAAAAACTGCATCATTCAATTTATCTAAGTCCCTTAACTTAGTCAATTTGATGGTGGTGTTACCTGTAAAATCTACCGCCAACATAATTTTCCAAATTTCATCCATGTTTTTGTCTAGAATATTGTCAGCTGAAACCTCACCGAGCATTTTTTTGACTTGTTCTAGAATAGCTATTTTAAATGCACCTTTTGCTTTTGTTGAAGTCCCTGAAGAAGCTGCATTTTTTAAACGCTTTAGGGTTTCAAGCATTTCTAACCTTTCATTATGAGAAAGAAAGACAACAGGTTTGAAAGCATTGTTTTGCTGGTTGTACTGCCGCCTGGCAGTAAAACCTTTCTTGGCTAGCTCTCCCTCTTTACGTAAAACCGCAATCTCGTCATCAGTAAAGCCGTCTAGTATTAATTTATCAACTACAGTTTCAGTAAATTCAATAGAAGAACTCCTCACCGATTCCAAATGTGCTATATCTTTTTCGGCTTTTTCAATGTATTCGAAAATTGCTCCTACAACGTTGAGCTCAAGGACCTTTACGTCCATTGGTTTATTATTAGAGGCGTATGTGAACCGCCCGAACATAAACAGTTCGGTTTTTTCGCCTCCTTTTCCAAGCATATTCAATTGGTACGTGTTTTTTACATCAATCTTCTCCAATTTGACGTTAGTAGGCGGAATAGGATATTTACGTGCAGTTTTCTTTAAATAGTCCTGCATATCATAAGAGAACTGTACGAAGGTCGGGTGGTTACCCACCATTACTTGGAATCCAATTAAACTCATTTTATAATCAAAGAACTTTTGAGCGACCTCATTTAGAGTATGCCCTTTAGGGTCGGGTTGTTTGTTCGCTGCGTCCCCAACCAATACAAGTACATTGCTGTGACTTGTCTGAAGCCCCATTTTATCAATCCCTTTTAAAAGACCATTAAATTGGGCTTCGGGCAACTCTTTGTTGAGGCTGCTCCATTTAACCGCTTTAAGACTTTTAATAATTTGATTATGGTCTGTAGTCAATCTTTCAATTTCCACTTCACGGGGACCATCAGCATAATCTCGATAAATTATAAGGCCGAATCGGATAGTATTGGCTGCATTTCTCAATTTATCGTGTTCAATGATTCGAATGATACTATTTATTACCGGTTGGTGGTACTCCTTCATACTACTTGTTCCATCAATGGCAAAAACAATATTGATGTTTGATTTCTTTTCCTTTAGCTCTTCAAGCTTTTTGGAAACATCAGATTGTTTAACACCTTTATTCCCTAAGGCTGCAATTGTAATTACTTCCTTTCTGTTTTCATCTAAGTTCGTAAGAACAGGTAAGCGGTAATCATAAGGTGAGGGTATTTCGCTTGTAAGTGGTAGCTGAAATATGGGCTTGGGTACGTCAGCCCCAGCACTTTGTATAAATCCATCCAAATCTGATGCTGTATTAAAGCCAAGGATTCTTTTTCCTTTATAAGACCGTACAGCATTGGGATCAATGTAGTTTAATTCGAAACAAACCCGGTGATCCCAATTGGTGATATTCGACTTTCGAAACCAACCAGGTACATTGCTTCTGATAATCACTTCTGAGCCGCTTAGCTTGTCCGTTTTTGAGAGTAATAGGGCCCCATCCGTTTCTTTTAGAATGAAATAAATTTCAAACTTTTGCGCAACCTTGCCATTCTCGCTGGATGTATTCAGCTGAGGTACATCATAAAATTTTCTTGCAGTATTATTTTGCGTTACCTCACCTGGTTTGATAGCATCAAGTGACAAAATAATCATCGCTTTTTTGGGAATAGACCCCTCGTTTAATAAGGCAAACTCCGAAAGGATCAATTCGCGTGCATGGACCCATCCTAATTCCACGTCTTTTATAATTTCATTGCCAGCTTTGCTAACCAAGGAAGCCACTAATAGCCAATTGCCGTCAACTTGTTTAACAGCCAGCTGCTGCATAAATCGAAGGGTTTTGCCATTTGGCACAACAGATGGCCCAGGTCTTACGCTAAGAGGATTATCGGCTTTCGCACTGTATACTAACCAGGTTGAACCTTTTATCGAGGGAGACAGATGACTTTGTACTACTTCATTATCCAGTTCAATACTTTTTACAAAGCTTGCTTTCAGGTAATTACTGAACTTTTCAGGTCGCTCTACATATTTGGCTTGGGCATGCAGTATATTGGGGATTAACAAGAATAAGGCTAGTAAATTACGCATATCAATAGGTCTCAAAGTAAAAAGGTAAGGTATTACTATTCTGGGATAAAATTTTAAGGCTCTCTTCCAATGCTTCCTTCGAAAAAATACGCACACTTATATTTTGATCAAATTTTTGAATATCGCCGAATCCAACTATTTGGTAATATTTTACTATTAAATCCTGGATGATTTTAGAGGCACTTGCGTTAGGTATGAAAAAACACAAGTCCACTTTGCGTTTAACCTCGGGTTGGTAATCACTATCAAATCCGAGAAAGTCCTTTTTTGTATCTAACATTAAAAGTGTGTCTAATTCAAAATTGAGATTAGGATAAGACGGGTTCAAGAGTAATATTCTGTTTTCAAAAAAGTTATTCAGTTCTGTTTCATTCTGAATGATGATTGGGTATTGGTCATTACTGATAAATATTGTATAAATCGAATAATTCGAACAAATGCGGAGTAAGGTAGAGTGCAGATTTTCCTTGTCAAAATTGTCATACAATCCAATGTAAATATTAGCACTTTGTGCCTGTCCGAAGCAATTAAGCTGGAAAGTAATGTATATCATCAGCACCAAAGCCAACCTAAATCTCATGGTCTTTTTATGCTTATAACATCAAATGCTATTACTTTCCCATCCGCAATCTTTATCGATGATTCAACGCAGTCAAACCAAATTTTGGAGCTATCAACGGCAGCTTCGCCAGCCTGATTTTTCATTTCTTGAAACAAGCCGTCTATACTTGTTTCCTTTTGATTATCAAGTCTAGGCTCGATGGAAGGCGAACACATGCTTTTTATTTGTGGGGTTAGAGAAGCGCTATTAGGGTCATTTTGTCTTTTGCCTAATTGATTGAAAGCTTGAAGGAACATAGCTCTAATTGCTGCATCCGTTAAGCCAACGATGCACGGAGGGACAATCGTACCATTACCAAAATAGGGCTGTTTTTCATTCTCAAAACCAACTGCGTAGTACCACACATCGAATGTATTATCGAGAGCACTGCTATTCTTGCTCATTGACTTGCTGTAACTGCCATTTACTCCATTCCAAGAAACTCTTAAATCCGATTTATTCCCTTGCCAAGAAAATATCAACACACATTTTTTCTCATCAATTGTTGGTTTTGAGTATTCATTGAGGGGATTGCATATTGCCATTTTATCAGCTTTGGAAAAGCTCAATGACTTTACTTCAGTAAAATTAGACAGGAAATTTATGGTTTTTCCGCCTTTGGCTTCTAATACAAAAGATAGCGCCCCTTCTTTACAGGGATAATATATAAAGTTGTTGTCTTCTAGTTCAGCTATACTCAGCTCTTCATTGTTCACAAGGACTTTGTGAACTACTTTTTTGAAATGCTTAGCCTTTTTGGTGGAGTTTTGTAAAGTGAAAATGAACGCTACCCCATTACCTGAGGCGGTTGGGGCGAGGCGCAAAATAAGATTTTGTTGTGTAAGAATGGTTGGTTCGTTACGACAAAGTTGAAATAGGAGAAATCCTAGTATTAACGCTGCTATAATAAGGATGGGCCGCTTTTTTTTGTTTTTTACAAATTCAGTCATCCCGCCGATCAAATTTTGAAAACCACTGGTATAATCTTTAACGAAAATCATTTTGTCCCGATCGGCTCCACAGTTCGGGCAATTTTTGTCGAACAGCTCTAATTGTGCTGTTTGACCGCATGAAGAACATTTGTAGGGTTTTGCCATGGCTAGAATTTATACTGATATCCTAATGTGAAATTTACTAAACTTACTTTTGCCCGTGAACTTATTTGCATTAAACTATTAAGTTCAGTTGGTGATGAACTCAGTCTTGATTTCGAATAGTCGCTTTGTGTGCCAAAGGTAGATTGGCGATACATGAAGCCATATTGGATAGAGGATGTTCTCGATAATTTGTAGGACATGCTTATTTGTGCACTTACGAACCCGCTGATATCCAGCACCACGGGCGTGTTGGTTTCGGTAATTTGAAATCGTCCAAAGTCATAAATGCCATTTTCAAAGATAGAAACGCTGAATAAATCCGGATAATATCCACCATAAATTACCTCCGCTGTTCGGCTACTTGTAGCCGTTACATTGTATACATGATGGTAACCAACTTCAGCCTGAAGGGAGTGTAGTTTGTTTAATTTGTAGGATGATTTGATGCCCAAATTCAATGTAGTGAATGACATTTTCAGCGTTTCAATAAAGTCCTCGACCTGAACGCGCCTTTCGTAGGGAAATCCGTCAGGGTCTATGGCGCCGTATTTGTAATTTTGGGTTGGTGCACTTAAAGCGACTTCATTCCATGATTTATTAATACCGATTTTAGCTGTCCATTCCCAAATCGCTGTTTTTACAACGGTCCTTCCGAGGTTAATGCCAATCAGGTAATCAGCTTTGTTCGCGCTGATGTAATTTTCCGCTTGAATGCTTCTATATCCAACAGGCATAAAAGCACTATTTACTTCAACTATCCACTTTGGCAGCCGGAAAGAAACTAATGAGGATTTACTTGCTGATTCTTTTGCCTCGCTCACGCTTACTCTCTTTTTCTGATGAAAATCTGGATTAAGGGTTTGTATGGTGATTATTTCATTAGCTCCTAATCTTTTTATTATCAAATAACCTTGATTATCGGTTGAATAAGGCCTGGCACTCACTAATAGGGTGTCATTTTGCATCGGTAAGTCTTTTCGATTATTTCGATAAGCTCCTCTTAGCAAGATATGATATCCCATCTGGTCAGAATTTGTTACAGAGGCAATGCGACACGTAATTTCCGAATCCCCTTGTTCAAAGTTGATTTTGAAAATTTGCTGAATGGTGTCTCTGTAAATGAAATTTTCCTCTCGTTTCATGCTCCATTGCAGCTGACGTGTTACAAGTATTTCGATTGTGCCAGTATTAGCAGTTGTATAACTTAGTGAGCCCAACTTATCAATGGCCATGGATTTTTGTATTAATCGAAAATTCCAATACAAATCTCTTCGTCGTTCGTATTCTTCGAGGGTGAGTTGTTCATCCAAGGCATTCTCAATGAGAATGTCGTTACTTATTACGGCACCTGAACCTGTAAACAGGTTTTGAAAGGTAAAAAGGTTGTCTCCTTCGCGATCTATTTGAGCATCAAATTTTCCCAAAAGTTCAAGAGCCGCTTTTCTTGTCATTCGATAACGTAGGCCTTCATAATTTTGACCCATGACTTCATGTGAGAGCATGACCATACAAAGTATAGTTGCGCAAACGAAAAGTTGATAGGAGATCCTCATGAATGATGAGTTTAGTTTTGATCTTTTCGAGCAATATAGTACCCATGACTTATATTTGGAGCAGTTACTTTATCTTTTGATGCAAATTAAATTATATCAATGCTCAAGTCAAGGTCATTTATTGTTTATAGGGGGCTGCTATTTCAATTGTGCTTGTGGTGCTTGGGCTTTTTGATTGTATGTTCCGCTAATGCTCAAGTAACTGCTAGAATAGGTTTTAATGGCAATATTCTTGGCTCTGGATCCATCTTAAATGTTTGCTCGAATAGTACTTTAACTTTTTCAGATAGTTCAATAAATGGGTCAGATCGTTTGTGGCTTTTTAATCAAGGCACACCCAAACAGTCCACGCAGCAAACAATTGCGGTTAACTTCTCAAATCCAGGTATTGATTCCGTCATATTGAGAGCATGGTCAGGAACAGATACGTCATTGTCGTTCATTCGGGTCAACGTCTTTAGTCCAACAAGTGCCGGAACTATCGGTAATCAGCAATTTATTTGTTACGGTACACGTCCGGATACCTTGCAATTTTCAGTAAGCCCTTCTGGTGGAGGGGGGGCTTTCACCTATCAATGGCAAGTTTCCACTGATTCAGTGAGCTTCACCAACATACCTTTGGCCACCAATGCTTCTTTCAGACCAGATACATTGAGGTTATCTCGCTACTTCAGACTTATCCTAGCCTCTACGCTTGGCTGTGGCAGTGATACTTCGAATTCAGTACTCATAGGTGTTTGGGATGATTTGACGTCACCACAAATCAGCGGCAATCAGTCGATTTGTTTTAATACATCAACCAGGCTATTTAGAACCCAGAATGCAACCGGTGGCAATGGTTCCTTCAGTTACCAATGGCAACGCTTTGTTTCGGGTTCGTGGGTAGACTTAGTTGGCCAAGCGGCGGACTCTCTTATTACAGGCAACCTTACCCAATCGACATCCTACAGGCTAAGGGCCACTTCTAATTTCGGGTGCGGCCAACGTTTTTCCGATTCTACGCGCGTCACCGTGTTTCTGGCAATTAATGCAGGAATAATAACGAACTCTCAGAATATCTGCTACTTGTCCAGTCCCGACACGATACGTTTTGGCACGAATCCAACAGGTGGTGGTAGCGTTTACAGCTATCAATGGCAGGTTTCTACGGACTCCATCAATTTTACCAACATTGCAGGGGCTAATAACAATTTTTTAACCCCGGATACATTACAACTTAGTCGATTCTACCAGGTAATCGTAACATCAAATCTTGGTTGCGGAAGCGACACATCAAATATCCTAAGAATACAAGTATATCAACCCTTTCAAACAGGAACAATCTCTAGTAACGACACCATATGCTTTAATACCAGCCCAGA
>JBDNIH010000224.1:0-7946 GCA_041688385.1 Bacteroidia bacterium | reverse complement strand
TTTTCTCACCGCTATACACACCGCCGTGCCTGATTTTGAAATCAAAGCAGCCGATTTCGAAGCCTTCGTTGCTGCCCGGCATCCAGGTGAAACCGACGCCTTGCGGAAACTCAGGTTTTTATCGAGCCGCACAGGCATTCGACAGCGATTTGCCGCCATTCCAGATTATGCCGAGCGAAGCCAAGCTAAATTATATTGGCAGCAAGGACTGTGGCAAGATGCCTCTATCCAAAAACGTATGGAGATTTATCGCGGAGAGGCGCTAAAGCTATCTTTGCGAGCTATACAGCCGGTTTTGGACAGCAATCCCCTGCCACCAACTCATTTGGTGTACACCAGTTGTACGGGTTTATCGGCCCCTGGTATTGAGGTGCAAATTATCCGTGCCTTAGGATTGCCAGATAGTACCTTCCGCCACACCGTCAATTTTATGGGCTGCTTTGCGGCCATGCATGCCTTGCGTACCGCCCACTACATCTGTCAAGCCGAACCCAGCGCCCGCGTTTTGGTGGTTTGCACCGAGCTTTGTTCGCTGCATTACCAAGAGGCTACCCACGACGATGCGCTTCTGTCGAATTTACTTTTTGGGGATGGCTCCGCGGCTTTGTTGTTGTGCGGCGCTGAGCAGGCGGCTGCGGCTTTGTTGGAGCTGGATGGCTTTTACGCGAGTTTGTTACCAGGGGGCGAAAGCGACATGAGCTGGGATCTCAGCGGTACCGGTTTCGAAATGAAGCTAAGCAGTTATGTGCCGGCTTTGCTGGCACAGCACCTCGATCAAGCGCTGGAAGGAGCTTGGGAGCGCTGGGGTTTGCCATCCTCCGATATTCACCATTGGGTATTGCACCCCGGGGGCAAAAGTATTCTTGAAAAATTACAGACAGGCTTAGCGCTACAGCCCGAACAATTGGCTACGGCTTATGAGGTGCTGCGCGATTATGGTAATATGTCGTCGGCAACTATTTTGTTTGTCTTGCAAAAACTACTACTCACCCAACCACCAGCCGGAGAACGTATGGTACTGGCGGCCTTTGGGCCAGGACTTTGTATGGAATTGGGTACTGCACGTATTTTAAATCCGATGCCAGCGTGAGTTTTTGGCATTACCCAGCGCGCGCTAACCGTCTCGAGCTGCTCGACGGTGAAGATTTACCAGTAGCCGCCTTGCATCGTAATTTGCATGAGCTGGCCGTGGTCAACCAATGGCTGGGTGGCTACCGCATCTCCGCCTTGGCTTTGGAAGATTTAAAGCCACATTTTAACTTCCATACCTTCATCGATATTGGTTGTGGCGGGGGCGATACCCTCCACAAATTGCTGCCACAGCTCCCTGAGCTGGTGAAAGTGGAGGGTTGGGACCTCAAATCGGACTGCCTGAACTTTGCACAAAAACGGTACGCCCATCCGCGCATTAGCTGGCAGCTCGGCGATTTTCGGGATGCGGTGCGGCAGCGTCCACCAGGCGTGCTGTTTCATGCCAGCTTGTTCTTTCACCACTTTAAAAACGACGAGATAGTTGATTTTTTGCACGAAATAACGGCCGCAGGCCACGCCCTCATCATCAACGATCTCGAGCGACATCGCTTCGCCAGAAACAGTATCGCGCTGCTTACACGCCTCTGGCCTGGCGCATCCTATCTCGTTAGGCACGATGCTCCGTTGAGTGTAGAGCGGGCCTTTATACGTAGTGATTGGGAGCAACTACTTGCAAAAGTCCCCAACATACAATTCCAAATAGCATACCGATGGGCCTTCAGGCACCAACTGTGCATTTGGCCGCAAAATACACGCCTATGACAGCAGATATAGCCATCATTGGAGGCGGACTTGCGGGTTTGTCGCTGGCCATACTCGAAGCCAGAGCCGGACAACAGGTACTGCTTTTTGAGAAGAAACAATACCCAGCACATAAAGTATGCGGTGAATATATTAGTCTCGAAAGTTGGCGCTTTTTGAGCGAACTCGGTGTGCCTTTGGCAGACTGGGACTTGCCCATCTTGAAACGTTTACAGCTGAGTTCACCCGCTAAATTGCTCGAATTGCCATTGGACTTGGGCGGTTTTGGACTGAGTCGGTATAAACTTGAGCAAAAACTACTCGAACTGGCCGAGCGAGCAGGCGTTGAAGTACATGCCAATTGTAACGTACAGCAAGTGGATCAGCAGTCTACCGGTTTCAGCCTACAAACCGATGCCGGCATTTTTCAGGCGAAACAAGCCGCTGGAAGCTGGGGAAGACGTTCTGCTTTGTATAAACAAACGCCTCAAACGCGCAATTTTGTAGGGGTAAAATGGCACCTCCAAGGTATTATGCCTGCTGATCTAATCGCCTTGCATAATTTTGAAGGGGGCTATGCGGGCATGTCGCGCATCGAAGATGATTTGAGTTGTTTTTGTTATTTGGTCGACAGCGAGCGCCTAAAAGCTGCGGGCAGCATTACCGCTTTGGAGCAGAAAATCCGCCAAGAAAACCCCTTCTTGCAGCAGCAACTCGAAACGCTATCACCTATTTGGGAGGCACCCTTGACCATTTCGCAAGTGAGTTTTAGTCCCAAAACAACCGCTTATCAGGGTGTTTTTTTGCTTGGAGATGCTGCAGGTAGCATCGCGCCCTTGGCTGGTAATGGTATGAGCATGGCCTTGCATGCCGCCTACCTTTTGCATGGCTTGTTAAAGGAACACCGGGAGCAACCGCAGCTCGACCTATATGCCGCCTACGACCGTGCTTGGAAAAAGCAGTTCAAACTTCGTACAGCCGTTAGCTACCGTATTCAAGGACTATTTGGGCGCAATGCCCTCACCACACCTTTATTGTACACCGTTGCGGCCTGGCCCTTTTTGGGTAAACAGCTGATGAAGCTCACCCATGGACGCGATTTTTTGCCTGAGCACAGCTAAGCCAACTTCGACGGCCAGCTCTGTTTGCTTTTGCGTGCCAAACAAGGTCACTTAAGAAAATTAAAGGCCATCAACTTAACCCAGCAGCGTTTGGTCTTTCGGATTGATAATTAGGCAAGAGCAGTTTTAGTTGGTTTACTGAACTTTTACGCATCTTTAAAGCTATTGCATAAACCATTGCGGAATAAAGACGAATTAAAGAAATGTTGATTGAAAAACTAGCTGCTGGGAATTTTGTCGCCTTCGACTTTGAAACGGCCAATAATTCCCGATTAAGTGCCTGTGCGATTGGAATGGTTGTTTTTGAGAATTTCGAAGAGAAGGAAGCCATTTATACCCTTATTCAGCCGGCTGCACCTGGTTTTGTGTATTCGTGGGTACACGGCATCACCGCCAGAGATGTGGTTGGAGCACCTACATTAGCCGAAACTTTGGATTTGATGTACAATACCATGCACCTCATGCCTATCATCGCCCATAATATGCCCTTTGATTACGGTGTAATGCGGGCAAGTTTCGAGTACTTCAACTTAGCTATGCCGCAACACATTCGGCTTTGTACCGTGCAGGCTGCACGCAAATTGGTACATACACCCAATCATAAACTGAATACGCTGGCCAATTATTTCAACATCCCCCTCATTCACCACGAAGCATTGTCAGACGCCCGTGCAGCCGGACTCATCGCCAAAAGGCTGATACCAGAGCTCGATCTGAACCGCATTTGCAAGTGGGACAGCTGAAATGGCCTGTCTGAGGCAGATTGCTTAATGCCGACTGTGGCAGCCACAACCGTGATCCATAAAACTTTCAGTGTCTTCGTGCCAAGGGAAAGCTGCGTTGTATTTGCTATTTTCCCAATAAAATTTACCTCGTTTTTTATCGCGTGAAATCATTTCATTCATGGTAGCTGTATCGTACAAACGGCCATTAACCATTGTAAAGGTCACTGTGTTGCTGTTTTGGATATTTTCGAGTGGATTTTTCTCCAAAACGATGAGGTCGGCGAGTTTGCCTGGCTCCAAGGAGCCCAATTGGTGATCGAGACCCAGATAATGCGCGCCATTTAAGGTAGCTGCCCGCAACGCTTGGTGGTTGGTCATGCCGCCTTGTTGCAAACTCCAAAGCTCCCAATGTGCACCCAAGCCCTGTAATTGACCGTGGGCACCGAGGTTAACCTTTACACCGGCGTCTTGTAGTTGTTTGCAGGTCTGCGCCACGAGTATATGGCCGTTTTCATATTCTTCATCAGGGGCCATGGTACGGTGGCGAGAACGACTGTCGATAATGGCGCGTGGTGTAAAGCTGAGCAGTTTAGCTTCCTTCCAAACGTCGGTTTTCTGATACCAGTAATATTCCGAATTTAAGCCGCCGTAATTAACGATGAGGGTCGGCGTATAGCCTGTCCTACTATTTCCCCACAACGTAAGAACGTCTTTGTACACTGGTGCGACAGGGATATTGTGTTCAATACCACTGTGCCCATCCATGATCATGGTCATATTGTGGTAGAAAGTCGATCCACCTTCGGGAACGACCAGCATTTTAGCCTCTCGTGCCGCTGCAATTACCTGTTGGCGCTGATCACGCCGTGGTTGGTTGTAGCTTTTCACCGAAAAAGCACCAAAAGCTTGGGTTCGGCGTATAGCAGCCTGGGCATCTTCAGGTTTTTTGATGTCTACTTTCACATCAGCATCTGCTCCATAGAGGATAAAACCAGTTGAGAACAAACGCGGCCCTACGCTGTGCCCACTTTTGATGAGCTCACTCATCGAAAACACACCCTCGGTATTGGCCGATGGATCGTGGGCGGTGGTAACACCATAAGCGAGATTCGCATAAAATGGCCAATGTTTTTGCATGGATAAACCGTCGCTGAAGGCGTTCACGTGGGCATGTACATCTATCATTCCGGGCATAATGGTTTTGCCTTTGGCATCTACAATTTTGGCTCCTGCTGGCACGGCCAATGTCGAACCGCCAACAGCCTGAATACGGTTATTTTCGATGATGATGGTGCCGTTTTCGATGACTTCATCGCCTTTCATGGTGATGATGCGTGCACCGGTAAAGGCAATCACGCCAGTGGGTTTGTCGAAGGGTACTTCCAACCGAACAGCGATTCCTACACTGTCAAGGGCGGGCAAGGTATCGGGTGATCCAGGCAAAAAGCTGAAACGATCGCTTATCGCCGCACTGAAATAGGCTTCTCCCAGGGTCCAGCACACTTTTTTGCTGTCGGCGCTCCAGTGCAGGTTAATTCCCGCATCGCGCGTGAGTTTGCTCACAGGGAAAGCACTGCTTTGGTTGTCTACATCCACCAACTGACCGCTGGGCGGGAGTGGGGCGAGATATACCTGCTGCAGATGAATAAAAGCCACCCACTGGTTGTCGGGACTGAGTACGAGACGGTTGGCGTATTTTGACTTCAGATGCGTTTTTTCATCGTTACCTTGGAGGTTTACGCTGCGCAACTCTTTGGTAAGATTGCCAAAATAAGCACCACCCGTTTGGTAATAGATGCGGTCACCACCTTGGTTATAGCGAGGGAAATCGCCATTTTCTGTAATAAAAACAGCTTTTCCGCCACCAGCGGGCTGCACATATAAGCCGGCATTTTTGCCGAAAGCACGGCCTTGCTGGTTGCTGCCACCCTCTTTTTGGTAGACGATGTTTTTTCCATCAGGCGACCAAGAGGGTGTTCGGTAGATGCCTTTTTCGCTGGTTATTTTTTGGACTTTGCCACCGCCCATCGGTAGGCGTAGTACCGCACCTAAGCTGGTGTCGTTCCAACTCACAAATGCGATGGATTTGCCGTCAGGAGAGATGGCAGGTTCGAATTCAAAGTCGGTGCCTTTGGTCAAACGTACGGGTTGGCCATCCGGTAAAGCTTTTTTCCAGAGGAAACCAAGTGCACTAAATACCAGTGTTTTTTGATCGGGAGAAGTAACGGCATGGCGAATGACCTTGGCCGTAAACGTATCCGGTGCGGCATCTTGCTTCGAGCGCAGGGCTTCGGCTATTTGTAGCTGAAGTTCGGCGTTGAAAGGAATATTTGTATGCTCACGACTATCAATATTGATTTTGTGGATGCGACCACCCCACCAGGCAACGATGTTTTTATTGTCGGGTAGCCAATTGAAATTCGGATAAACACCAAAAATAGCCCAGGCTTCTTGCTGGTCTTTGTTGAGGCCATCAAAAATTGGCCATTCTTCGCCGGTCTGAAGATCGTGCAAGTAGAGCACACTTTTGGTCCGAACCCGCTTCACGAAGGCCAACAATTTACCATCGGGCGAAACTTGCGGGCGTGCGGCACCGCCAGGTCCACCTGTTATAGTTGTGATAGACCCGTCGGCAAAACTGTACCGTTTGATGACATATATCTGGCTGTTCGGGTCTTTGTTGTATTGGAAAAAGCCACCTGGATAAACATCCTCGCTATAATACATAAACTGCCCATCGTGTGATACATTGGGTTCATTTACGTCTTGTTGATCGTTTTTGCGTTTGGTAAGCTGCAGGCCACTGCCGCCCGTTTTGTGGTACATCCACATTTCACCGGCGCCCAGCGAACGGCCAGAAGTAAAGTGTTTGCGGGCAATGATGTAATTGCCATCGGCCGACCAAACTCCATTATTCAGCAAGCGGAAATCTTCCTTGGTGATTTGTTTGGCATTTTTACCGTCGGCATCCATCACCCACACATTGTCGCCGCCACCTGCATCACTGGTGAAGCAAATTTGTTTGCCATCGGGCGAATAGCGTGGCTGTATCTCAAAAGCAAGACCACCACGCAACAATTCAGCTTTTCCGCCAGCAATAGGCATACGGAAAATGTCGCCAAGCAAATCAAATGTAAGCCACAGTCCATCTGGGCTCACGTCCAGATTCATCCAAGTGCCTTCGTCGGTATACAGTTTTATATTTTGAAAGTTCCAATCCCCGGGCGGTGCTGCAACATCCCAGCCTTTGGATTTTTCAGGAGTTTTGGTCGTATCGGTTTGGGCCGAAAGTCCTGCAACAAATAAGCAGGACAACCCGAGAAGGAAAATGCGTTTCATCCTGCAAAATAGTACATTCAAAGTACATAGAGCGCAGCAGACCATTTATTCAGTCACCCAGTTCTTTTAGCTGGCGTAATACCTCCTCCGCTTCTGCCATTTTTTGGTCGCTGGCTTTGCGGTTGGTGCGCGAGAGCTGAAACGCCTCTTCAAGCAAATTTTTGTACTTCAGGGCGAGCTGCTCTTTGGGTGACTTCTTTTTGAAAAATGAAAACATGGATATTCTTTTAGAATCGAACAATAATACGCGATAATGGTTTGTTTTCCTCTTGCAGTTGATGCTGTATTGTCGGAAATTTATGAAATGTTCAGACACCAAGGGATAACCCGTAGCTCATCGCATAATCTTCAGATTGCAACCTTACTTTCTTTTGTAGCGGGCTCGGTGAATGTGGCTGGCTTTTTAGCGGTTGCCCGACTAACGACCAATGTCACTGGTCACTTTGCTTTTTTAATCGGCGACGTTTATAATTCAAATTGGAAAGAGGCAGGCTTATACGTTGCATTTTTGCTATTTTTTTTGGCTGGTGCGTTTACTTCTACTTCGGTGGTTGAATTTGTTCGCCGCCGCGATGAGCAACATATGTATGTGGTACCTGCTTTGTTGGAAGCACTCTTATTGCTGTCGGTAGGATTATTGGGGTCGTATTTAATGGCTTGGAACCCCAATCTGATTGCCTTTTGCCTCCTATTCGCTATGGGCCTGCAGAATGCATTGGTAACCAAAGTTTCGCGTGCAGTGGTGCGCACAACCCACCTAACAGGTTTGTTTACCGACTTGGGCATTGAGTTGTCCCAACTTTTGTACTATCGAAAAGAAAAGGAAAAAAGGGTGCTTTGGACGAGCATACGACTGCGTTTGCGGATCATACTCTTTTTCTTTTTGGGTGGCGTTTCGGCAGCGATGTTATTTGGATTGATCGGCCTACACACCTTGTTTATTGGTGCTGGATGTTTGTTTTTCGGAATTTTTTACGATGAATTTCGT
>JBDNIH010000223.1:0-21686 GCA_041688385.1 Bacteroidia bacterium | reverse complement strand
CTGGCAATGGCACCATAACTCGTTACCCTGCCGGCAGGCACGAGGCGTACGACTTGGTACACCTGATCAAAAAAGTCGGAAGATTTAAACATGGGCGGAGACGAAGTCAAATGTAAATTAAATCTAGTGCGAAACGGCAGAAGGAGACATTTCTCATTGGCATAGGCATTTAAAAATCAGCCTTACAACTACCGATCGACCGTCCTTTTTCTTAAATTGCAGGCATAAGTCGTTTTATATGTCGTACATCACCCAGTTATATTTCAAAGACGTCAACAACCTTAGTGATGCCCGTTTTGCCGCTGCTGCTGATGCTGCCTTGATAGGATTCTCTTTTGACCCTTCTGATTCACGATATGTTGAGCCAGCGTCTTTTACAGAGATAAAAGGCTGGATTAGCGGCCCTAAACTGGTGGGTAGTTATGGCTTGGTTTCGCCGGATGAACTTAATCGTGAAATTGATCAGTATGGCCTTGATGCTGTTGAAGTGGGCCTGGAGGTGTACGGCGGCTATGCCCGCAGCATACATGCCGAAACCTTGATGCGTATCAAACTATCGGCCCTTGATCAGACATCCTTACGACATTTCGACGGCGACTATCTTTTTGTTCATGCAGATGAGTTGTTCCGTAACTGGGCGCTTACCCGTGTAAATCGCCAGATGGTTCAATTGCTTAAAGATGCCTGTACGTATACCAATTGTATCCTTGAAATTCCGGCGCAAGCAGAAGAGTTACGTGATATTGTTGGTCAGCTGAACCCTTACGCCCTTTGTATAAGGGGAGGTAATGAAGAAAAGCCAGGCGTAAAAGAATTTACCAGCATGCAGGACACGCTTGAAGCGCTAGAGGCTTAAATTTTAGGGTATTTGGCCCTCATATAACAGATGGGCAGCCCCTGAGCCAGGTAGCGTGTTTCGTAAGTGGTTTTAATGTCCAGTACTGGATCGGCTAAGGGAGCCGCATACAAGTTTCGGGTAACCATTTCTACTTCCATGCCGTAGGCTCGCCAAGCTTCTTCAGAATAGTCGAAAAGCGCTTGATTGTCTGTTTTAAGATGAATTACCCCTTCTTTTTGCATAAAAGAGCGATACAAGTCTAGAAAGCGGGGCGAGCTGAGCCGTTTGCGTTCGCGACTTTCACGGGGTTGAGGATCTGGGAAGGTAATCCAGATTTCGGCCACCTCTTCTGCGGCGAAATAGTTCTGAATAGAAGCCATTTGTGTTCGTAAAAATGCCGCATTCGTGAGCCCTTCGGCTTCAATGGCTTTAGCGCCATGCCACATGCGCGAACCTTTGATGTCGAGCCCGATGAAGTTTTTCTCCAAAAACATTTGTGCGAGACCTATGGTATATCTACCTGTTCCGCAGCCGACTTCTAAAATGAGGGGGTGGTTGTTACTGAAAAATTTCGACCAGCGCCCGGCTTTGTCTTCGGGATAAGCGAATACATAAGCCATATAGTCCATCTCGGCAAAATGGGCGAGTTTTTTACGGGCCAAAAGTTTAAATCGATTTGAGCGTCACGTACGACTTGCCTTCTTCAACGGTGAAGATGAGGTCGGCTAGTGTTTCTTTCATGAGAGTATTCCGTATGCTTTCGCGCAGGAATTTGAACTTGTTGTGAATGGGGCATGGATGTGCATCGCTGCAACTTTTGAGGCCAATGCCACAGCGATCAAAAATATCGAGACCATCGATGGCGGATACCACTTCGAGTAGCGTAATGTCTTTGGCCTGGCGGTTGAGCGCGAAGCCACCATTGGGGCCCTTCACCGATTGCAGCAACTTATATTTCACCAGTATCTGGAGAATTTTACTTAGGAAGTGCGCAGGGATATCTTGGCTATCGGCAATTTCCTTTAAGCCGATTTTTCTATCAGCGCGCACATGTAAAGCGATGAAAAGAATGGCTTGCAAGCCGTATTCACAGGATTTTGAAAACATAAGTCGATAATCGGACAAAAATATGCTTTTATCGTTGGTTTTCAGCAGGAGGCTACTGCTTTTTTCAAAAACGAGATAAAAAGAAGTAAGAAGAATAGCGGTGTTAGCCCATTTAGGCGTTATTCTCCCTTTTACCTTTTAAAGAGGGGGGGAATGCCTATTTTTGCAGCGCAAATCCATTTCTATGCAAAAAGCACTGCTAAGTCGTGCTTGGGAGCTCATGTGTACTGCCCGTGCCATGTCCGCCATCTACGACGAAAATCGCCCCATCACCAAATATGTACACTCTACTTCCAAGGGTCATGAAGCGGTTCAGCTTGCAACAGGTTTTTTGTTGAAGCCCTGGGATTACGCGAGCTTGTATTACAGGGATGAGTCGGTTTTATTGGCCATGGGATTGACGCCTTATGAGTTGATGTTGCAGTTGCTGGCAAAAGCAGACGATCCTTTTTCAGGAGGACGCACCTATTACGGCCATCCATCTGTAAAACGCACGGACATGGCCATTATTCCTCACCAAAGCAGTGCTACAGGTATGCAGGCCATACCAGCAACCGGTATGGCGCACGGCGTGGCCTATCTCGAAAGCCAAGGCTTGCTGCAGTCCGAGTCGCCTCCCGTGGTTTTATGTTCGTTCGGTGATGGTTCGGTTACGGAGGGTGAAGTGGCAGAAGCCTTCCAAATGGCAGTTTTGAAACAGCTACCCATTGTTTATTTGGTACAAGATAACGACTGGGGCATTTCCGCTACGGGCAAAGAGATGCGCGCAATGGATGCCTACGAATATGCGGCAGGCTTTAAGGGAATGAAACGTAAACGTATCGACGGAACGGATTTTTGGAAGTCGTACAAAGGCATGGAAGAGGCTTTTGACTACGTAAGAGAAACCCGAGCACCTATTTTGGTGCATGCTGCCGTGCCTTTGCTCGGACACCATACCTCTGGGGTACGTAGAGAATGGTATCGTACGGCTGAAGACCTCGACAAACACGAAAAAAGGGACCCCTACTTTAAGCTAGAGGCAGCCATGTTGTCGGCAGGATTCGAGGACGCTGAGTTGCGCGACGTAGAAAATAAAGCTGCAGCGACGGTGAAGACCGATTTCGACCGTGCAGTGGCCGCAGCTCAACCCAGCGATGAAAGTTTATACCTTCATGAATTTGCGCCTTCTCCCATAACCGAAGAAAAAGGCAACCGCCAACCAGCAGGTCGCGAAAAAGTGGTTATGGTAGATGCCGCTTTACATGCTGTGGAGGAAATCTTACGCAAACATCCAGAAGCGCTGTTTTATGGTCAGGATGTAGGTCGAACACTCGGGGGCGTTTTTCGTGAAGCAGCTACGCTAGCCGAGAAGTTTGGCGATGAACGGGTATTTAATACGCCTATCCAAGAGGCCTATTTAGTAGGATCAACAGCCGGTATGTCGGCTGTAGGTGCTAAGCCAATGGTCGAAATTCAGTTTGCAGACTATATCTGGAGCGGGGTCAACCAATTGGTGGTAGAGTTGAGCAAAAGTTGTTACCTCAGCCGGGGACAGTTCCCGGTACAAAGCGTGATTCGTATTCCTTGTGGCGCTTATGGCGGTGGAGGACCGTATCACAGTGGCTGTATTGAGTCGGCTATACTAAGTGTGCGCGGCATCAAGGTGGTTTACCCGAGTAATGCAGCGGATATGAAAGGTCTCATGAAAGCCGCCTTTTACGACCCCAATCCGGTGATTATGTTTGAGCACAAAGGGCTGTACTGGAGTAAAGTACCAGGTACAGATGGCGCCAAAACGGTAGAGCCCGACGAAGACTATGTCATTCCCCTCGGCAAAGGCCGGGTAGTACAAGAGGCCATGCCACATAAAGTTGAAAATGGCGAAAGTTGCGTGGTGATAACCTACGGCATGGGTGTTTATTGGGCCTTAAATGCAGCCAAACAGTTCCCTGGAGCAGTCGAAATTATTGATTTACGCACCTTATACCCATTAGATGAAGCGCTCGTCTTTGCTGCCGTTCAAAAACATGGCAAAGCGCTCGTGCTAACCGAAGAGCAGCTGCTGAACTCTTTTGCAGAGGCCTTGGCCAACCGCATCTCCCAAGCGTGCTTCCGTTATCTCGACGGCCCGGTAGAGACCATGGGAGCAGCAAATTTGCCCGCGGTCCCGCTTAACGACCGACTCGAGCAAGTCATGTTGCCGACTGCTGAAAAGGTGCAAGCCCGACTAGAAGCCCTGTTGAACGGCTGATTTGCTCAGTCATTAAGTAATGTTTAGGTTAGTGGTTTAAAACCGACCTTATGAAAAAGCTACGCTCATGGAGCCTCCTGCTTTGTGGCCTACCTATTTTGGCCATAGCGCAGAATACCAGCCCAACAGTGGTGATTACCGGTATGAACACGGCCCTCGCCAATCCGCTGTATTATTCTCTGGACTATACACTGGCCGACCTTCAAAATGATAGCTGCGAAGTTTGGCTACGTTATAGCACCAATGGCGGAAGAAGTTTTCAGCCATTGACCGCTTCCCAGGACGTTGGATTTCCGGTCCTAACTGGAAGTCGAACGCTGCTTTTCGAGCATTCCCTTTTAGCCAATGCTGATAGTATTGTTTTTAGGGTGGTTGCTAGTGACCGCAAGCCAATGAATATTCAGACGATAGTGAATCGGGTGGACAGTAATTTGCTTCGGAGCTATATACAAGAGATTGCTTTTCCGCGACATTATTTGGCCCAAACGCCACAACTCGACAGTACCAAGGACCGCCTAGCCCGTTTTATGCAAGCCGAAGGACTTTCGCCGTATCGTCAGGCCTTTGTTTACAATAATTACTTGGCGCACAATATTCTCGCACGTAAATCAGGGCATAAAAACGATAGCATAACCTATGTCATTGATGCGCATTTTGATGGGGTTAGTCAAACTCCCGGTGCCGACGACAATGCCTCAGGTGTTGCGGGGCTCATGGAGGCCATTCGTATATTAGGCGACTATGAATTTGAAAACAGCTTGCGTTTTATTGGTTTTGATGTTGAGGAAGCTGGTTTAATTGGGAGTCAGCGGTATGTTGCCCAGGCAATTCCGGCCTACGAGCGTACAGCGGGTGTCATTAATTTCGAAATGATTGGCTATATCAGTCAGCAAATCAACTCACAAACCCTACCAGCCGGTTTTGGTCAATTATTTCCAGCAGTAGTTGCGGCCGTTCAGTCCGACAGCATGCGGGGCAATTTTATTATCAATGTAGGCAATGTGCCTTCGGCTGTGCTTTCAGCTGCATTCGACAGTGCCGCTGTGCGTTATGTGCCAGGATTACGGGTAATTAGTTTGCTGGTTCCTGGCACCGGACAAATTGCCCCAGATCTCCGCCGCAGCGACCATGCCCGCTTTTGGGATGCAGGCTTACAGGCCCTTATGATTACCGATGGTGCAGATACCCGTAATTTGGCCTATCATACCGCCAACGATACGTTGGCCCGTCTAAATATGACTTTTATGCGTCGGGTAGTGCAGGCTAGTATTGGTGCTTTGGCCGATTTGGCGAAACCCATGAGTGCTGGTAAAGGTGATTATTTGTATGCCGTTCCTGTTAGCGTAGAAGTACATGCGCATAAAAACTGCGATTTCAAATTGTTTCCGAGCCCTAACGATGGCAAGTTCACCCTACAAATCAACAGCTGTGATATCCCTTTCGGCCCAGCCAGCGTGCGCCTCTTTAGTCTGGATGGCAAACAGCAGTACCAGGCGTGGCTCGCTTCCGAGACTTCACATACACTTGCAATTCAACTACCCGAATTAGGGACAGGCACCTATTTACTGGTTGTAGATGATGGACATGAAAGCTGGACAGAAAAAGTTGTCGTGCAGCGTTCAAAATGAAGACGGAATTAGCCTAGTATAACCTTTGTATATTGAATGCGAATCCCGTTCTTTGTGCCGCTGTGGATTGATTTGACCGATTGCAACCACATTAAAAAAAGTGCTAAAGAAACTCATGCACCTGCTGTTGCACCCGGTCGACCGGTTTACCGCGTTTTTTAACTTAATTATTTTAAAACGCTATGTCATATTTTTTTACTTCTGAGTCTGTTTCTGAGGGTCATCCGGATAAAGTTTCTGACCAGATTTCTGATGCATTATTAGATGCATTTTTGGTGCAAGACCCCTCCTCGAAAGTAGCTTGTGAAACGCTGGTTACCACTGGTTTGACTGTTTTGAGCGGTGAGGTCAAAACCGAGGCGTATGTAGACGTTCAAAAAGTAGCGCGCGAAACTATCCGCAAAATTGGCTACACCAAGTCGGAATATATGTTCGATGCCGATAGCTGTGGCGTAATTTCAGCCATACACGAACAGTCTCCCGATATCAACCAAGGTGTAGAAAAGGCCAAGCCTGAAGAGCAAGGTGCTGGCGACCAAGGCATGATGTTCGGTTATGCTACGAACGAAACAGACACCTATATGCCCTTAGCCCTCGAGCTAAGCCATTTGTTGTTGAGAGAATTGGCCGCCATTCGCAAAGAAAGCAAGGTGATGAAATATCTGCGTCCCGATGCTAAAAGTCAGGTGACTATCCGTTACAGCGAAAAGCACCGTCCAGAAGCGATTGATGCCATCGTTATTTCTACGCAGCACGATGATTTTGTAAAAACCAGCAACGACAAGGCGGATCAAAAGGCTATGCAAGACCGCATCACTGGCGATATTCACAAATACCTGTTGCCACGTATCAAAAAGCTGCTTCCTGCCCGTGTGAAGCGTTTGTTTACGTCAGATATTAAATTCCACATCAATCCAACAGGTAATTTTGTAATTGGTGGACCGCATGGAGATACCGGCTTAACTGGCCGCAAAATTATTGTGGACACCTATGGCGGTAAAGGCGCTCATGGAGGTGGTGCATTTTCAGGTAAAGATCCTTCTAAAGTGGACCGTTCAGCAGCATATGCAACCCGTCATATTGCCAAGAACCTCGTAGCTGCGGGTGTGGCCGACCAAGTTTTGGTGCAGGTAGCCTATGCTATTGGGGTTGCCGAACCGGTTGGTTTGTATGTGAATACTTATGGTACTTCGAAAGTAAAGGACGCAGAAGGTAAAAAGCTTAGCGACAGCCATATTGCGGATGAAATCAACAAAATTTTCGATATGCGTCCAGGTATGTTGATTCAGCGTTTGAAGTTGCTTAACCCAATCTACAGCGAAACGGCTGCTTATGGTCATATGGGTCGTGAGCCACAAACAGTTGAAAAGACCATCATGTGGGGTTCATCTAAAAGCTGTACTAAAACCGTTACGGTAGAACTATTCACCTGGGAAAAACTGGATAAAGTAGCTGAAATTAAGAAGGCCTTTAGCCTCTAAAAAAACCAGTAAAAACAAAGGGCCAACTTTCGAAAGTCGGCCCTTTTTTATTTGATCTCGTTTTATTCTGTATATATCCAGCGGAAATGGCCTGTGGCGCCTGAGTTGAATTGGAGACGGAGCAGATAAACGCCTGCTGTTCTAGGAAGAGTGGAGAGTGTATTGTGCCCCAGCGAAAGTGGTTGCTGTGAAATCAACCCGCCTTGCAAATCGAAGAGGAACAGCCGTGCTTCTTCTTGGGTTTCGATAGTCAATTGATTCGAAGGGTTGGGGTAAACCCTAGCCAGGTTTTGTTGCCGAACGGCTATACTGCTTGTGATGGGCATACAATTTAAAAAGCTAGTGTCGCCGAAATAATGTTGTTGTAAAAAACGAACAACGACGCGTCTTAGGGTATCTGCATAAGCACGCCGGGTTGCGGCATTTTCGCGCACCCCAGCCATTTGATGTTCGAGTTGAACCGCATCTATCGCGCCCCCATTCATCGAGCCGTGACGTTCGGTGATATAAGCGCCAGAGAAGTAAAGTTCTCCAGTCAATGGAAATGGGATTTGTTGGCTTGGCACGCTCGCATAGCCCGCCAGGTGGAGTTGTGTGCCTAGCGCGGTTTCTCCCCGCAGTAACTCCACGTGATTTCTCCCCGTTAAATTACTGGCAACCAGGTTGCGTATGCCACTGCGTTGCACCCTAAAGGCGCTGTTAATGGCCGAATCTCCTGAGCGTAGCTGATCGCCAGTAAGCTGGTAGCCAAGTTCGAGGCGCTGGATCGTATGTGCATGGCCGTGAATATCGAGCAGCAGACCACTTCCAAACGAACGTATAATCAGGGCTTTGGCCGAATCGGCGAAAGTATGGAAGGCTTCCCAGGAAGCAGCAGCTTGTGGGGAGTCGCAGGTGGCTATTGAAAGTTGGCGGTTGGGGTCGAGTTTTTTGCGGTGGAGCCGGTTAATGATTATATGCGGTTGACAACCGTGGTATTGGATAAAAACGGAGTCTATAACACGACTCAATTCTTGGGTAAAGCCGTCGCGAATGACCACGGCACCGGGGCAGGTCCGGTCAGGAATATTTGCTGGTTCGAGATAACCACCATGGGGTGAAGTAATAATGAGAGGTAAGTTGCCGCAGCGGTATTCAATTAAACTATCGGCCGAATAGTAGGTTTGTCCAGGAACAAATACTTGGGCAAAAAGAGGGCCGTTAAACAACAGCAGCAAAAAGACAAGTGTGCGCATGAAGGCAAGTTGGGCAAGGCAAATATAACCAAAGGCATAAAACCGATAGCAATAGAAACAAAAAAGCCCCCAACCAGCGGTTGGGGGCTCAAAATAATTCGCTAAAGTTTAGCGCAAGTTCAACTTGCGTGTAGCTTCGCCTTTTTCGGTGAGCACTTTCACGAAATACATACCGGCGTTCATACCATCACGGGTGATGGTGAGATTGCTTTCGTTTACAGCAGAAATGTTACGCACTTCGCGACCAATTACGTCGTAAACCTTCACCGATTTGATGAGGTTGTCGTTTTCGGTACGGATGCTGAAGTCGCCTTCGCTTGGGTTAGGGTAAACAACCATTTCAACAGCTTTTGCAATTTTGTTGATGCTGGATGTGTTGCCAGGGAGACCCAATACATTCACAATACGTGGTGTGATGTAACGCTGGATAGTGTCGATGTAAGACATGCCTTTGGTTTTCGACATATTCGGGTTGGTCAGCATAGAGTTGCGGTGTGCAGTTTCTCCGCTGAAGCCACCCGGATTGATAACGATTTGTTTGATGATGGTAGAATCCCACCATTCCCACGGACCAGCCTGTGGTGTGAATGGGGCAATGTACAAAGGATACAATCCGTCTACACCACCGCTCAACTGAAGCGCTTTGGCTGAAATGGCATCACTCAACGTTGGGTTTAACATAGATGTTTGCAACCCTAAACGCAAAGCTGTTTTGGTGAAGGCACCACTACCGCTTACGTCGAGTACTTGGAATGTTGTGCCTGGAACCAATACAACACCATTGTTGTAAGGCGCAAAAGGGTCAGTTACGCTTTGGAAGGCGATGGTAGGCACGTCGCCAACTTCCATCCAAGAAGTATCGCCGATGGCACCACCTACATTAATAACCATGTTGAAGTCAGAAGAGTAGCCAGCCCAGTTCGGGTTGTTGACAACACCTACTGCACCACCAAAACCGTCTAAGTCACCTACAATAGCTTGATTTACATAAGAAGCATTGGTAGTAGGATCGATGAATTTCAAAAGGTTGAGTTCTGCAGTTTTGTCAAGGTAAGCAGCTGCCAAACCGGCATAACCACCTGTACCCTGACCTACAATGATTACCTTGGTTGTATCAATACCATAAGGGTTGCCATTGATTGCAGCTTCCTTACGGAAGAAACGGATAGCTGTTTTAGCATCTTGCATTGAACGATATACAGCGTTCAAAATGGTACCCGTACGGACTTCTTGGCTTCCCTGTGGATTCCAACCTAAACGGTAAGATACCGAAGCAGCTACATAACCACGACGGGCGAATTCACGACACATCTCAGCAGTTGCGCTGTCTTTGCGGCTACCTGTGGTGCTACCATTTACAATAGGAGGCAAAAAGCTACCTGTGTGGAGGTAAATGACCAAAGGGCGGTTGGTTTGATTGTCACCAGTTGGCGTGTAAACATCCATCTGCAACGGAATCAAAACAGGTGCACCGGTTAATACCTGGTAGTTCTGTCCGTAGGTGATATCGGCCTGAACGCTAACATTGGGGAATAACTTGTCGATATAACGCGTTTGCGCCAATACGCTCATGCTTCCCATACACAGCAAAGCTGCGGCTAAAGAGAGTAATTTTTTGTTCATACGTTTGGATTTAGATTTGAAAAGTTAATGCTAAAATTTGGTAACCACATCATGTTGGCTTAATATTTACTCGCCACCAAGATCCACTACAATAGAAAAATAAGCCAGTCGACCGACGAGTGGTCCGCCATAAACCTGAAACACCTTGTTGTTCAATAGATTTGAGCAGCCCAACTTGAAGGTTGTTTTTAACTCGGGTTGTCGATAATTTACCTGCGCATCTACCATGTCGTAGGACGGCACGAAACCTGTAAATTGAGGTGAACCCTCGAAAATAAAACCTTGAATCCACTTATAGTTGATATTAAAGGCCAGGTTAGGGATGGTGATATTTCCCATACGGAGCACCAGGTCGCGGCCATTTACACCGATATTATACTTGTGTTCTGGCGTATTAAAGGCAGGAATAATGGGGTCGTTGCTGCCTTTGAGGTTGAGCTTATTCCAGCTGTAGTTTGTAACTAAGGCATATTTCCGATGGAAATAATAATTTACCCCAATAGTAAAACCCTGGGTGGTTACCATATCTGTGGCATTAGCTGCAATCCGAAATGCCTGAATGTTTGACGCTGCTAGCCCCGACGCCGAAGCGTCGTCGAAGGTTACCCCAAGATTGTAACCGATGAAGTCGCGGTAAAAGCTGAAATAATAGCTGGCATCAATATATATTTTCTCCCAAGGCGTACCGCGGTAGCCAATCTCGAGGGTTTGAACCCTTTCGGGCCTGATGGGGCCCACGTTAAAATAGTTGAGCGAATCGACATTCTTACTCGACAAATACGACCTGAAACTTTCAACCGTAACGAGTGAATCAAACCCTTCTAAATTACCCAAAAGACGTGCTGTTCCTACATTGTAGTAGAGGTATTGGTCGGCGAGGGTAGGGTTACGTATGGCCGCACTTAAGGAAATTCGGAAAATGTGTTCCGGACGGTAATTGTAGACCAAAGACGCTGCTGGTGAGACAAGCAGCTGAAAGTTTTGGTTTTTATCGACCCTCAAACTCACATTGGCTTTGAGTTTATCGTCTAAAAAACGCTCTTCCCAACCACCATACATGCCAAATTCACGGTTGGTTATAACCACGCCATTGGTGTCGCTGAAAATGGTACCATCGGAATTAGGCGTGTACATACGACCATTTCCGCCCACCTTGAATATGCCAACAGGCGTAGTGTCGAAGATGTATTCGCCTTGTAAGTGGTAAAGTGCCGATTTATCGTAAAAGCGGGAACCACCTTCGGTGTACGACGTACGCGAAGTAATGGCAGCAAACGCGGAGTCAAAACGGTCCGTACCCGGCATATAACGGTCGAAAGTAGGATTGATGGTTGCGCTTGTTGAGGTTAAATCCGCAACGCCTCTAGCTCTACCATATAACGCAGCCATTAAATCAGTGTTCTGATTATAAAATGCATCAACAGCCGCGCTGTAGGCACGAATATCTGATCCGAAATCACCTTGTTTTGGAAAGTCGGATCGTGCGTTTAGCTCGGGCCTAATTGTGTTTTGCCAGTAGTTGAGGTAGTTGTTGTACCAGGTCACATCGTCTTTTACGGAATTTTGAAGTAAAAGGGCTGTAAAAACAGCATCGTAGGAGTTGCCAGCATCTTCGTGGGTGGCATAGGCACGCACAAACCATTTGTCTTCTTTGCGCAACTCTAAGCGGTTTTGGAAAAAGAGAATGTCTTTGAGGCTATACCGGTTATCGCCTTGATAAACTGTTGTACCAGTGCCGAAATTAAGCGCATAAATGAGCTCCAGATCTTTGCGTGGTTTGTAATGAAAGGCGGTACTCATTTTGAGGTTACGCGTATCGTAATCTACTAAGTCTTGTTCTTCGTAACCTGTGCGGTAAAAGCGGTTGAGTGCTGGATGTGAAATAGGCAGGTTTATTTCGAATAAGCGCTCGTCTCCGTAGCGGTTTACTGCATCATAGCCCCCTGGATTACCCCGTTGAGCAACCGACTGTTCCGTGGGGTTCATGTTGGTAGCCTCCCAGTCGTCGGCGCGGAGATAGAAAAAGTTGAATTTATAGGCAAAAATATCTCTGCCAGCCTTGTTTTTGTAGCCCTTGGCATAACGCATGGAGGTTTCGAACATGTTCCGCTCACCAATTTTAGCCGAAACGGATAAACCTTGATGCACAAATGGATTTTTTGTAGTCATGTTAATGACCCCGTTAAATGCATTCGGACCGTAAAATGCCGATGAGGCACCAACGATGAGGTCGACTTTCAACACATCTAAATCAGGGGCACCGAGAAAATTGCCGAGCGAAAAATTCAAACCAGGGGCTTGGTTATCTACCCCATCAATCAACTGTAAAGAGCGCACGGGGGAAGTGCTATTAAATCCTCGGGTGTTGATGATTTTGAAGCCGATACTGGCGGAAGTCAAATCCACGCCCTTCAATTGGCCTAAACCTTCGTAAAAGTTAGCAGCGGGGGTTTCTTTGATGGCGATGATGTCCATGGCCTCTATGGTCAGCGCGGATTGTTTTTGTTTGTCGCTGATGCGGCTATCAACAATTTCAACACTCTGCAACAACACATTGTCTTGTGTAAGCTTATAGGTAAATGGCTTTTCAAGGCTGTTGACGAGCTGATCGGCAGATTTATAGCCGATATACGATACCACCACAGTAAATGGGGGTTTGCGGTTGGGGTTTAGGGAAAATTTTCCATTGAGGTCGGTGGTCGTGCCTATGGTGGTGCCTTTAATCACCACTGAGGCGCCAATTAAAGGCTCATTGGTAACGGCATCCCGAATGGTTCCGCTCAAATTTTGTGAGAGTACCCAAGCGGATTGTAGGACGAAAAACAACAACAATAAAACAGCGCGTAACAGTGCAGCCATAGATACAGATTTCATGGAATGCCAATATTAAGGAATAAACAGACTTCTATACAAACGCAAGACGGTTTATTTGTTTCTATGCCGACTATCAGCGTAATTCGTATAAAGTATTTACCTATGCTACGCAAATTATTACCGCTGCTTTTTCTGATTTGCTGGTTATTTCTTTTGATGCACCGTTGGGGTACAAATCCGCGTTTTGCGTGGTTATTCAGCTATACCACCTCACCTTTGCACATCGATAAATACCACGACCAACCATTAGAACTACGGGAAAGTCCGTATGGAGCAGTGCAAATAGGTATCGATAGTCTTGGTGTCCCCAGCATTTTTGCACCTAACGATGCCGCTGCCGCTTACGCAACTGGTTTTTTGCATGCGCGCGATAGGCTTTTTCAAATGGAGATGTTGATGCGTACGGTAAAAGGACAGCTGAGCGAGGTTGCGGGTGCAGTAGCGTTACCCAGCGACCGTTTTTGGCGTAAATTTGAATTCGACAGCTTGACCCCTATATGGTATGCCGAGTATAAAATAATTGACCTAGAACTGGCCGAACGTTTCGAAGCCTATTGCGCTGGCGTCAATGAGTATATCGATATCATGCACTTTGGTTCTTTGCCAGTGGAGTTTCATCTACTCGATTTTCGTCCAACAAAGTTTCGTCCAGAAAATATGTTTTACCTCATTCGGTATATGGACCTGGTGCTTACCTACAACGAAGATGACTTAAAAGCAACCGAAGCCCGTTCGTTGCTCGGCACCAATTTGTACGATACTTACTTCAGCCTTTATCCCTCCCAGCCCTTCCCTATCTATCCCGATTTTAGTATTAGCGACAGCAGTTACCGGGAGTTAATCAAGGGAAAGCCGGAGATTTTGGCACAAGGGCCCAACTATCGGTTTCCGAATGCGCTTGAAAAAAATCAGGATGAGCTGAGTCTAGGCAGTAACAATTGGGTAGTCGGTCCGGGTAAATCTAAAACCGGCAATCCTATTTTATGTAACGACACCCACCTACAAATTGCCCTGCCCTCTACTTGGTATGAAGTGCAGCTGGTGGTTGGAGGTAAATTACGCAGAGGCATGACCATCCCTGGCGAGCCTTTTATCATTTCTGGTTATAATGAAAAAGTAGCCTGGGGCATGACCAATGCCACCTGGGATTTGGTTGACTTTTATGAATTGGATGTTGACGGCAGCGGCAATTACTTTTTGGATGGGCAATGGCAACCGTTGCAAAAATTTGAAAAAACCATTCCCGTTCGTGGTGGAAATCCAGAAAAAGTTACCTACTGGCGTAGTCATTTTGGGCCGGTTGACACTACTGGCATGAATAATCGTTGGTTGGCTGTGAATTGGATTGCCCAGGAAAAAAGTAATGAGGGGATGGCCTTTGCTGGACTGGAGAAAGCTGAAAACGTCCAGCAGGCCTATGCAGCGGTGCTCAATTTTATGCAGCCACCACAAAACTTTATACTAGCAGATAATTCTGGCAATATTGGATTGGTAACAGCGGGTAAGGCCTCGTTGCACCGTGATCCAGCTAAAGGCATACGTTTAGGCGTTAGGGCGGAAAACAAGGTGCCTTTCCGTGAGGTACATCAGTTTCTTAATCACTTTAACCCTGCAAGAGGCTGGACGGCGTCGGCCAACCAAGAGCACGTAAACCACAGTTTAAGTGCTCATCTGAGCACTCGTTATGAGGCCAGTTCCCGTGGCCGGCGTATTGAACAGCTCATGAATGCCGACGAAAAACTTGGCGTCGAAGAACTCCAACAATTGCACTTGGATGTGGTTGACTTGGAGTGGGAGATTATCAAACCGATGCTGGAAAAACACCTAAGCGCTGAACAGCTGGCATATTTTGCAGGTTGGAATGGAGAAATGGTAATCGATAAAGTGGCCCCCACTCTTTTTTATAGCTTTAAGTTAACGCTGATGGATGAGCTTCAAAAGGCTATTCACCCCGACTTGAAGTATGCGCCCGTGTATCAAGAGGCTTATTTGTTTGTTTTGAAGAAGGAGCAACTTCCTACGTACAACGGCACGGTATCAACAGCTGATTTGGTAAAACGTAGCTGGGAGAGTAGCTGGAAGCAGCTTACACAAAAACTGGGTGCCGATGTAACGAGCTGGCAGTATGGTCGTTTTCACCAGACAGCGGTGAATCATATTACCCGCTTACCACAGTTGTCAATGCCGTTGTTTGCCTCTCCTGGAAGCAACCGTACGGTGAATGTGGCCAGCAAGCTGCCGTCCACGCATGCGGCCAGTCAGCGTACAATCATTGAGCTAACGCCAACAGGTCCGAAGGCGCGTTTGTTGTTGACAGGTGGCCAGAGTGGTCGTTTTAATTCGGCCAACTACCACGATCAAATCGACGACTGGTTGAATGGCGCCTACCATGATCCTTCGCCCGTCAAAAATTTTGACGTTTCTGCTTACCCTACCTCCATACAATTCACCCGCAAATAAGGCTCGCCATGCTTAAAAGGAATCAATATCTCTATTTTATTGTGCTCATAGCTTTGGTACACAGCCAATTTAATGTGCACAGTTTTGGTTTGTTTTTACTGGTTTCGGCCATAACAGCTTTGCTGCCCATACCCCGAATGCGCTGGTGGAAGTACAGCCTACTTCAATTGATAGCACTTGGTTTTTGCCTAGCGCTTAAATTCCCCGACCCCGCAGTGCTCGAAACGGTTGGCAGCATCGTTAAAACCGGAGGTTTTGGGCTCATTGTGGCTACAGTTTTGGTAAGCACGATTACCTATACGCTTGTTGCTTGGACCGTTTATAGTTGGATTACGCGCTTTATTTTTGAAAAACGACTCGCCAACGTTTGACAGATTCCCACTTTGACTACATTATTGCTGGCTCAGGTGCAGCCGGCTTAAGTCTTGCGTACCGCCTGGCTCAGCCTGCCTTTGCTAATAAGCGTATACTGCTCATTGACCGCTCTGCTAAGCAAGAAAACGACCGTACTTGGTGTTTTTGGGAGGCAGGAGTGGGTTTATTTGACCCAGTAGTTTACCGGAGCTGGGAGAAATTGGCTTTTTACGGCCCGCACAAAACGATAAACTTAGCCATCTATCCCTACCGCTATAAAATGATTAGGGGTAAAGATTTTTATACGTATTCCCTTGCTCAAATTCATGCTGCCGGCCATATTACCGTATTAAAGGCTGAAATCTACGATATCGACACAGTGGCAGGCCAGTCGCAGGTGGATTGTTCAGCAGGAAGTTTTACGGCGGATTGGACTTTTTCAAGTCTTTTATCCAACGAAGAAATCCACCAAGCCAAAAAGGGTCTTTTTCTATGGCAACATTTTAAAGGCTGGATTGTGAAAACAAAATCACCGGCATTTGAGCCGGACAAGGCTGTTTTTATGGACTTCCGGGTGCCACAAGTAGATGGAAGCTGTTTTGTATATGTTCTTCCCTTCGAAGCACAGAGTGCTTTGGTTGAGTTTACCGTCTTTTCGGAAGAGGTCTGGGATAAATCGACTTACGACCTCTATCTCCGCGATTATCTTCGTGAACGACTGGGAATAACCGATTTTGAAATTGAACAAACAGAAACAGGCCGTATTCCTATGGCGAGTCATCGGTTTCCTGTAAATGAGGGCCGGACCATCTTTTTGGGCACCGCTGGGGGTCAAACAAAAGGCTCTACAGGTTATACCTTTCAGAATATACAGCGACATAGCCATGCCATTGTTTCAGCACTTTCAAAGGGTAAATCACCACGTATCAAGCCAACTTTAGCTCAGAAACGTTTCCGTTTATACGACAACACGCTGTTGCGGGTATTATGTCAACGGTATTATCCTGGAGCGGATTTATTCGAGCAGCTTTTTGCCAAAAACCCATCTCAGCGGGTGCTCGGCTTTTTAGATGAGTCGACGGGTCCGTTGGCTGAGTTGGCCATCATGAATAGTGTTCCTCGCGGTATTTTCGCGAAAGCAGTCTTCGAGCAGCTGGTAAAGGGATAAAACGTGCTGCATTTGAGATAAAACTTGCGTGAAAGCAGACAAAACTTTTTTCCAAATTGAAACATGGAAAATGCCATTGTTGATCAACTGGATTTGGGCGCTAGTCTGTATATCATTCGCGGTCATCGGGTATTGCTCGATTTTGATCTGTCCTTACTGTACCAGGTAGAAACGAAGGCACTCAAAAGGGCTGTGCGCCGAAATGAAGCACGTTTTCCCGCTGATTTTATGTTTGAGTTAACTGCTGAAGAGTGGGAAAACTTGAGGTGCCATTTTGGCACCTCAAGATGGGGGGGCAGTCGTTATCTCCCATTTGCTTTTACAGAACAAGGAGTGGGGATGCTTTCGAGTGTGCTTACGAGCGACAAGGCCATTCAAGTGCACATTCAAATTATGCGTGCTTTTGTACGCTTTAGAGAATTTGTGCATGCAAACAGAGAACTCGCCAATCGGGTCGATGCCTTGGAGGGAAAATACGACGCACAGTTTGAGCAGGTTTTTGTTGCCTTCCGACAGTTATTGAAGGAGGAAAGAAGTCCAATCGGATTTAAATGAATAAACCCCAGTAAATCCGGGGTTTATTATGTTAAGTCGCTTTAAACCGTCATGATTTCTTTTTCTTTTACCGCCAGGACTTCGTCTACCCGGGTAATGTATTTATCTGTGATTTGTTGAACGCTGCCTTCACCGTCTTTGGCCATGTCTTCGGGTAAACCGTCTTTTTGTAGCTTTTTGATCGATTCGTTGGCGTCACGGCGGATGTTGCGTATGGATATTTTGGCGTTTTCGCCTTCTCCCTTGGTGCGCTTCACCAGATCTCGGCGACGTTCTTCGGTGAGCGGTGGAATATTGATACGGATGACTAGGCCATCATTGCTTGGGTTGAGACCAAGATTGGCGTTGATGATGGCTTTTTCGATGGCGCCGATGATGTTTTTCTCCCAGGGCTGAATGCTAATAGTGCGTGCATCGGAGGTGGAAACGTTGGCTACCTGGCTGAGGGGCGTGGGTGTGCCGTAATAGTCCACCTTTACGCTGTCAACCATAACCGGGGATGCTTTACCGGCACGGAGCTTAGACAGTTCAACTTGTAGGTGGTGAATGGCCTTGTCCATTGATTCTGTGGCTTCGGCGATGTAGAATTGTACTTCTTCGTTCATGGCTTTAGAAGGTAGGCAGATTGTTTTAGGATACGCGTGTACCGATATGTTGACCTTTGACGATGTTTAACAGGTTGCCCGGTTTGTTCATGTCAAAAACGATGATTGGCAGATTATTTTCCTGACACAAGGTAAATGCAGTCATGTCCATTACCTTGAGGTTTTGGGAGATAGCTTCTTTAAAACTCACGGTTTCGTAACGCACCGCATCGGTGTGTTTTTCGGGGTCTTTGTCATAAATGCCATCTACACGGGTGCCTTTTAGGATTACATCGGCACCAATTTCAACAGCCCGTAACGATGCAGCGGTATCTGTGGTAAAATAAGGGTTGCCTGTACCCGCACCAAAAATTACGATACGGCCTTTTTCGAGGTGACGGATAGCTTTGCGGCGGATGAATGGTTCAGCGATTTGTTCCATTTTAATGGCCGACTGCAAACGGGTGCTTAAACCCATTTTTTCAAGGGATGCCTGTAGCGCCATGCTATTTATCATGGTCGCGAGCATGCCCATATAATCGCCTTGGGCACGGTCCATGCCGCCCGACTCCGCTTGTACTCCGCGAAATATGTTTCCGCCGCCGACAACGATGGCGACTTGCACCCCGGCCTCTACTAAGCTGCGCACTTCCCCGGCATATTGATCGAGTACAATTTGATCGATACCGAATTGTTTCTGTCCCATCAGCGATTCACCGCTGAGTTTGACGAGTACGCGCGTATACTTCATATTTACTTCATTTCCCGCACGAAGATAGTTAATCGCAAGCAGTATAAAAGGCGTTGTAAGGTGTAGAGAAGCAGCAGGGCACTAAAAAGCCCCGTTTGCAGCGCAAACGGGGCTATAAAAGGGGTCAGTACGCTTATGCGCCTATGGCAACTCGTTTGAACGACGTCACCGTAAGACCTTTAGATGCTTTGTCGAGCATTTGGGCAACAGTCATGGCGCCATCTTTCACGAAAGTTTGGTTCAAGAGGGTGTTGTCCTGATAGAACTTGTTGAGTTTGCCAAGGGCAATTTTCTCAATAATATTCTCTGGCTTTCCTTCTTGACGAGCTTGGTCTTTGCCAATTTCGATTTCACGTTCGATAATGGTTGGATCTACATCGGCTTTATCAACGGCAACAGGGTTCATGGCCGCAATCTGCATAGCCGTGTCTTTACCAGCAGCAGTAGCATCGGCAGTGGCGGTTTGGTTCATGGCCACCAGCACACCCAACTTATGGTTGCTGTGTACATAAGTAACTACACCTTCGGCAGTGAGGGTTTCGTAACTGCTGATGCTGATTTTTTCGCCGATTTTACCGGTGTATTCAATCAGTTTTTCGCTCAAAACGAGACCGTCAAGCTTCTCTTCCAGCAGGGCTTCTATTGAAGTAATGTTTTTTGACAGGGCGAGATTTGCGATTTGATTCGACAAAGCGATAAACGCTTCGTTTTTAGCAACGAAGTCGGTTTCGCAGGTAAGGCTTACCAATATGCCAAAAGTAGCATCACTATTGGTGAGGGTTACGATTGCGCCTTCGTTGGCTTCGCGGTCGGCACGGCTGGCCGATACCTTCTGACCTTTTTTGCGGAGGATGACAATGGCTTCCTCAAAGTCGCCATTGGCTTCGGTGAGTGCTTTTTTGCAATCCATCATACCAGCGCCGGTCATCTGGCGCAGTTTGTTCACATCTGCTGCAGAAATATTCATTGTATGCTTAAATTTTTGAATTGGGGGACTGTAAAAAAAGATGGGTCAACAATTGTCGACCCATCTGCTTTCGTTTTGCTTACTCAGCTTGAGCCGCTGGGCTAGCAGTTTCAGTGGTTTTTACCACCTCTGTTGGTTGTTCAGCCGCTGCTTCAGCGTCTTTATCGTGTTTGCGTTCTTGAAGACCTTCTTCTACCGCCTGCATGATGATTTTTGAAATCAACGCGATCGACTTGGTAGCGTCGTCGTTGGCCGGAATTGGGAAATCAACTAGGGTAGGATCAGAGTTGGTATCGACCATCGCAATGGTAGGGATGTTCAACTTCTGAGCTTCTTTAACAGCGATGTGTTCTTTTTTGATATCGACGATGAACAAAGCAGCCGGGAGGCGGCTTAGGTCTTCGATACCACCCAACACACGTCCGAGTTTTTCGCGTTCACGGGCGATCATGAGCCGCTCTTTTTTCGAGAGTGTAGCCATGGTGCCATTGCCTTCCATCTTGTCGATATTGCTCATTTTTTTGATCGACTTACGAACAGTCGTAAAATTGGTGAGCATACCACCCAACCAGCGTTCGGTCACAAATGGCATGTTGAGGCGCTTGGCCTCTGCCTCGATGATATCTTTCGCTTGTTTTTTGGTGGCAACAAAAAGGATTTTGCGGCCTGATTTTACGATCGACTTCACTGCATGAGCAGCCTCATCGAGACGAATTTGTGTTTGATTAAGATCGATAATATGGATATCGTTCTTCTCCATGAAGATGAACGGTGCCATTTTAGGATGCCATTTACGTTTGAGGTGACCGAAGTGAACCCCTGCGTCGAGCAATTCCTGATAAGTAACTTTTGCCATGATTTTTGTCCTCCGCTGATTAACGTTTGCTGAATTGGAAACGACGACGCGCTTTGCGCTGACCGAACTTCTTACGCTCTACCATCCGTGGATCACGGGTGAGGAGTTTCATTGCTTTGAGGGCAACGTGGTGTTCCGGGTTGATCTCGTCGAGTGCACGGGCAATGGCCAGCTGTAAAGCTTCGGCTTGTCCGCTGATGCCACCGCCAAAGGCGTTGGCTTTTACATCATACTGGCCTAAGGTGTTGGTAGCCGAGAACGATTTCAGTAAAATCTGCTGGAGGGTTTCCAGGGGAAAATATTCAGTGTAGGCACGACCGTTTACGGTGATGTCGCCATTGCCTGGTGTCACGTAAACGCGAACAACGGCATTTTTCCTTCTTCCGAGGGTGTTAGTAACCGACATAGGGCTTAGAATTTGAGGATTTCAGGTTGTTGTGCTTCATGAGGATGCTGGCCGCCTGCATATACATGCAGATTACGGAACATTTCACGACCAAGACGGTTCTTCGGGAGCATGCCTTTGATGGCTTTTTCCATCACGTAGGTAGGCCGACGACGCATCAGGTCTTTTGCTGTTTCGAGCCGTTTTCCACTCGGGTAACCCGAATAGAAGAAGTACTGCTTCTCACGCATTTTTTCACCTGTAAATCTTACCTTGTCTGCGTTGATAATGATCACATTATCACCACAGTCTACGTGCGGGGTGTAGCTGGCCTTGTTTTTGCCACGGAGCACATGTGCAACGTGGGCAGCAAGGCGCCCCACAATCTCTGATTCGGCATCTATGAGATACCACTTTTTCTCAACCGTCTGACGGTTGGCAGAGACAGTTTTGTAACTTAACGTATTCACTGCTTTCTTGTTAATTGATAGTTATTGATTCTAAAAAGGACTGCAAATATAGCAGCTTGATTTTGAGTTTCCAACAAGCGGTGTGAATATGTTTTGGTGAATTTCTCTGGATGCCTG
>JBDNIH010000222.1:0-6357 GCA_041688385.1 Bacteroidia bacterium | reverse complement strand
GCGACTGCCGCTGCGGCATTCGACGGTACCGCACTACGTGAACCACCGACGGTCGTTGCTTCTCCGAGAGAAGTAAAGCCGACTTGACGGAAGTACTCAATGACCGCGGCTGTCGTGGTGCGGGATGGGAACAAGTCACGGACACGCTTCGTGCGTGTCGGCGGTGTCACCATCGCATCGCGCTGAATTGTGCCGAAGCTCCCTGGGGTACCATTTGGCAATGCGCCGTAAACGTCCTTCTGGCTCAGGCCATGGAACGAGGCATTTGCCTGCCATGCGGCAACCATGTTTGCGCCATTACGGCCGTTTGCGAGTGACTTGAACTCCGGGGAATCCAGGAACTGTTCGCCAACAGTCTTAATTTCGCGTGACGAAAGCTGAGCGACTTGTGCTGATGCTGCCGCAAACTCGCCGGCAACTGTCGCTGCTGGAGCTGATGCCCACGCGTCGACACTGTCCATTGTTTGCATGCCATCGATGAGGCTTTTGATTTCCTTGATGTCAGTCATGTTCTTGTCAAACGCTGACTTCTGCTCGGTAGATACAACGACGGTGCCGTTCTCTACGACGAATGAATCGGCAATGGCTTTATTGTCGGCCATCTTGCCACGGAGAGCTGATTGCAGCTCGGTAACTCTTGCATTGTCTTGCGACATTTTGTGCTCCTATTTTTTTAATGGGTGGGTTGACTTGCTATCCGGCTTAGGTAAGCACCCAGCCCTACCTATATACGGTAACAGAGAATAATTTCCCGTAGTGCAACTACTTTATTATCAACACTGAAGTGTGTAAATAATTATCCTAAATCTCGTTTTGATTTAGCTCTACGTGTAGTACCACTTTTCGCTTAAGCTTTGCCTTTTCTCTTGACAGAACCGTACGAACAACATTCTCCATAGCTCTGCGCTGATTTCGGCGACCAAGTGCGGTGGAACCAGTCCGAGACGCATAGTCTGACATATTCGTGCAAGGCATCCACACGATTCTCCCTGACGTCGAAGACCTCCTGCTTATCCCAATGCACCCCAGTTGACGTGACCTAAATCGCGCCGACTCGGGGTCAAGAAAAACATCGGGGTCATTGTCCCGTACCGATTCTGGGCCTTTGAAGTCGGCGGATTTTGACATTGCCGGTCCCGACACTAGCCCCCCGCCCTCAATGGTGCTAATTGACCCAATCGGCATCTCTCTCAGCATCTCCCAGTCTTGTCGTTTTCTTTTCCCTATCTTTTTTCTTCCCTTTTTAGACAGTTGGGTCATTATTTCATGCGAAACGCAGGGCATCCAGCCCCCATCGTCATGCTGATGCGCACCGGAGCATCCGATTTGTTCCGCTAAACGAAGTGCCTCAATTTTGCCGGTCACTGTTGTGTTTTTTGACATGGTTATAACTTCCTAAGTCTTTTTTGCATGGCCTGAACTTTTCGTTTTCTCAATCCGGATTCTTCACCTTGATGCCCATTGCGACTAAGCATTTTGGCATGCCTGGCAGCCCGCCGGCCAGACGCCTGCGTTTTCATCTGCTCATTAGCCGAACGACCAAATCGCCTCATTGGGCCCTGACCACCAGTGTCCATCATCACCGCTGACGCGTATTCGCTTGCGGTACTCGGGAAGCGCTGTTTAAATACGTTGTTCTCCGAGCTAAACCCGTACCCGTTTTGCTTAATCTCCCCAATACAGGAGCTTATTCTGGCGTCAAGTTTAAATGTTCGTGCCTTGTATGCCACGGCGGATTTCTTTTGACCGGACCCAACGTCACGAATCGGAACCTCCATAATCCTATGAGCACCCGATTTCTCGGCCTGTTGCGTGCGTGTTCTACCGCGGAACGATTTATGGTTTAATGAAAGCCTACGCAAACCGTCTGCTATGCCGCTCGATTCCGGAGCATACTCCCCCATCGGCTGATTCGATTGGAAAAAGGTCTTAAACAGAGTCTCGCTCATTTCGGTAGACCGACTTCGCGTAACTCCGTCGGGGTAAACTACGGTGTCGCCATTCGCCAGGGCCTTCGATGCGATAGCGGCCCACTCTCTGCCGTGTTGATGTAGGCCATGGAACGTGACGTTGTCGTTGTCCGAAATGACTACGGCGTATGGGGTGTCACGTATAGCGTCACTAACTACTGAAAATGTTCTCATGATTCTCCTCGAAATAATTCCGCAAGCCTTCGCTTGCCGCCCATCAGGGTACTTAATCGACCGTCAAAAATTGTTTTGCGGATGGCCAGCGCGTGTCTTTCGTTATCGTTTAAAGCATATTTGTCAAGACTGCGTGCGTACTTTGCGGAATTCCATTTGCGCGCCGCTTCAAGCAGCGAAGCTATTGTAAGCATGTAGGCCCGTTGCTGGTCTCGCGATAAATTGCCGTAGTATTCGGAATATTTTGTCATTCCGGTCAACCGATACAGTCTGTCTATAGACATTTCGGAGCGTTTTGTAATTTCGATTTTACTTAAATCGGTTAGTTGAGAGACCGTGTTGTTGGCGAGCATCGGTCGGGTGGCCCCATCCATTTCCATCGCATACACGGATGTAAGCGGACGGTCAATTTGGTCGGTCAGCATGTCCGCAATCATCATGCTGGCTACGTCATTCGGGAGGAGGCTTTGGAATGTGGCATCGGGGTTAAATTTCGACCCAGCAAGCGCGGTTTCCACATCCTCTCGGAAGTATTCTCTGCGGCCGTCAGCTTTCCCAACCGGGATAATACGCGGCGCGTTGAGGCCAAGGTGCCTTTGGACTGCCGCTGAGTACATCTCGTCGATGTAGTCCATCTCGCCCGGCGATGTGTACAGCAAATAACGCGAGGTACCGGCTACCGACAGGGCTTCATGTCGGGAGAGTTTTTGCGTTCGAATACTTTGATTTTTAGACAATAACTCGGCAAGTATCTCCGGTGATATATCAGCAAGACTCCCGCCATCAGCGATGTGCGCGATGGCGGCCCCGATGCTGTCGATTAGTTTGGTTCTGTCGGTTTTGGCGACGTCCTTATCCGCATCGACGTCTTCCGGCGCGGCAATTTTGCCACCCTTACGGCGTTTAAATATTTCACTGACGGTTCCGATAAGGTCTTCGCTAAATCGAAGCCCGTTACCCGTTTCTGATGCAACGGCCTTGAGCCTGGCCAATGGGTCTTTTGAATTATCAATAGTCATAGATGAATTGACTGTTCGGCCCAATTTACGGCGCTCACCGATTTCTAGAAGGCGTACTTTCTCTAGGGTGAAAATTGAACCGTTGGGGGTGATGTACCTTAATGATTTTATTCCGGTATTCGACAAGAGCCCTAGCTCTTCGCCGCCAATCTCCTCGGGGTTCATTACGTTGAGCAGGTATGTTCCATTTTCCATGTCGCGACTGTCCGGTATCGCCCGCAACACCTTAGCCGAGACGACCGGCTCCAGAACAAATCCATCTCGCCGAACTAGCCTGACGGCCGTACCGTTATGCGACCGCATCTGCCTGGCCATTTCCTTGATGGAAATATCGACGGCGCGTCCGTTGTCCAGAGACACGCGCGGTATCTGTGGCTTGCGTGTAACCGGGTCTACTATTGGCGTTCCGGGGGTGAGCGGCTTACCGTACGTATTCGCTCCAACCGCGTTTCTTCCAGCCCTACGAATCGCGCTGATTAGTAAGCCGAGCGGGGATGGTATGTCAAATAATTTCAGACCACATGTCGATAAACGCGAGTCGGTAAAACGTCCACCGTATTGATAACCCTCGGGACAACGGTAACCGCGGTTCGGCTTTGTTGGAAAAGACCCCGAGATGCTCGGCTTGCCGGGGGTAAGAATACGAGATACCGCGGAGCGGATAGGGGATTTAAGTGGGTCGGTATCTCCAGGGATGAGAAGAGAGCGCAAGGTCGACGCCACCCGAGCCTTAACCTGAATCCCCGATTCGATAGATACGCGTTGCGTATCCCTACGAGCATTGCCGTTTCGTTTTGATAGAGCCTTGTACGCCACGGTTTGGGGCGTGAGTTTTCGATATGAGCGAACAAACGATTTCTGGTCTACGGTATTTCCGTCTTTGTATACAACGCGCGTCACGGTGACGCTGGCACCAATCTCTACGCCGGGACAGCACGGCATGTCTGAGGTATCATTAATATACATTTTCACCACAGCATTCTTGTTCGAGTGATTTTTCCTGAGAAATATCCATTGTTTTCATTTCTCCCGACGAATCCTGGCCTTCGTGCTCCCAGTTGCCGGAATCTCTTAGCCAGCTACAAAATGTTGATTCCATTTCATTGAAGTCTCGCAGAACGTCCATGGCATGCTTAATATCAGATTCGGTCACTATATGCATCTCATCTTTTGATGGGGCCTCAAAGTCATGAAAAAAAACATCCTGTGGGGCATCCGTATCGTCCGACTTGATTCCGGAAAGCTGCCTCGGTGCGGAAATATTGCCCGACCGTAGATGTCTGGCAAACTCTAGATTTGTCCAATTTTTTTTGGTTAACTTTTTTAATTTATTTCGGCAGTTCTTCATCGTTGGGTGATGGCACCCCTCGTTCGGCCAAACACCAGTGGTTTCGTGGTGGAGCCATGCGCATATTCGCTCAAGTGGATACAGTTCCGGATGATTCGCGAGTATGACCCTGCATCTAGTAAAACCGCCTGGCTTTCTCATTATTGGACGCCAGTACCTTAGTAAACGCTCCAGATTGCCGCGTCTCGGTCCGTAGCCCCTCATGATGCCCCCAGTTACTATTTCTTGGGGGACTATTCCGCCCAACGGGCCTAATGCTTTGACCGAGGGCGTAGATTCCGGCAACAGGTTGTTTTCATTCATTACTAGTTGCCTTCTTTCGCACGGAATAGAGCCTTAGTCAGGGCCCATGACGCGTCGCGCTCCCGCAACGAGCGCATCCCCGCACTCGACTGTACCACTCTATGGCTATCAAGTGCTGCTAGTATGTCCTTGTTTTGGGGCTGCCTATTGAATACTAGTGCAACCTTGCTCTCAATTTTCTTCTTTTTCTGAGGGCCGTCTGTCTTCAGCACTACGCCCTCAAGCATATCATCTTCGACAATGCTGGTTTTGGCTATGAACGTGTCGTACCATTTTCCACGCGTGGGGTCTTTGGGGGCGGTCCATAGCGAGCGACTGAATTTTGACGTCAAGATTGGCTTTAGCCCGCGAGCCTTTGACGTCCACGCGAAGAAGTACACAGGGATAGATGACCCATCAGCCCTAACCACGAGGCCGTCCCGAGAGCCGGCCGGAGCGTCTATAACGTAATAGACCTTGTCGGTTCCCCGAGCGGCGACCAGAGCGGATTTCATAGAGGGCGTCCAATCAGATTATTGCTAGGTGATTTTCGCATTTCCTTTAAGAACTTTTTTGCTGATTCGTCGAAATCGGCGAATATCTGCTCTTTAAGTATGTCTTCGACGTTCTCCCTGCCTGTGGCTTTCTTGCTGTACGTTCGCGGGTTCTCGATGTTAAGACCTTGTGGGTGGGCGAACTTGACATACCCAATCCCCATTTTTTCGTAACGGCTCTTTATTCTCTTCGCGGCTCGATACTCGCGCAACTTCTGGCTGCCGGCGTTGTCGAGCGGTTTGCCGACACTCATAGCGCCGTACTGTAAAATCTCCTCGGGCGTGAAACCGAGTTTTGAAAGTTTGGCCGTAATTGTTGCCTCCGACATAACGTCATCTATATTTTCATTCTCTGCCAAGCCTTGGATTTTAGAGTATGGGTAATGTATCCCCTCTACCTCATCCTTATTGAAACCGCCAAGAATACTGGCTTCAAACATGTCGTAGTCACGTGTGTCGGCGGATGGGTCGGGTTTCCCAACTGGCCGCATCCGTCTGTCCCCGTCTAATCTCGCTCCGGCCGACGAGTAGTTATTATCAATCGACCCACCCAAAAGATTAATCATGGCATCCATGCTTTTTTCTCTACCATTCGTGCCGTCGAAATTGGTTAGGGCGTCAGTGATATCTTCGCGGTTCCGTGAATTCATCATTACGGGTCGATGCGCCGTTTGAACGGACTCGCCACTACCGTATGCGGTTCGATTGGAAACCCCCGACTTCAATACAACTTCAATTTCTCCGAGGCTCGTCAAACCATCACCGACTATGTCCTTGTCTTGTAATTCGAATATCGCATCTGGCCCCGTGTTTCCGGAACCCGACGCAAGGACGCGACGCTTTTTTTCTTCAATGTGTGATTTGTGGACCAAATACCCATTAACTGGCCGTGAATCAGAAGGGGTGCTTTCGTGTATCCCGATACGGTGTTCGTATTCGCTCTTGTAAGCGCCAGATGACAAGCGCCTCTTATCGCTAGCGCCAGTACCGACCATGCCTTCGGAGCGCGT
>JBDNIH010000221.1:0-4821 GCA_041688385.1 Bacteroidia bacterium | reverse complement strand
GTCGCAGCCTCTGAATGATTAGTTGTCATTAGTAGTTTTCACCGACGTACGTATAAGTACGTTCAAACACTAACTGCCCAACCGTTGGCTGATGCATCGTCATGTAGCGCCTCGGTTAAAGCCACAGCTTGCCGAACAACGAGGTCGATAGCGGCTTCGGAGAAATCTGGTGGATAACCGAATCTGTCAAGCAAATCACGCACCATGGTTCGCATCGCGGCCTGAGTTTGCTCGCGAATATTCCAGTCCACTTTCAGATTTGCCTTTACTTTCTTGGTGAGCTCTTGTGCGAGCAACACCAAGTCTTCATGCTTCATCTCACGCACTGCTGCTTCATTTTCTTCGAGCGCGTCATAAAAGGCAACCTCTTGGTCTGTAAGACCATCCGAGTTGCCGGCACGAATCTGTTCATTCATCTTCTTTGCCAGCCCAATGAGTTCTTCAATGAGTTGAGCGGTACTGATAGCTCTGTTGCGGTACTTCGCTAACGCATTATCCAGCAACGACGAATACTCACTGTTCTTCACCACGTTCGTTTTAAACCGTGCCTTAATTTGACCTTTGATAAGTCGCTGTAATGCTTCGACGGCGAGATTCTTATACTTCATATGCTCAATCCCGGCAAGGAATTCATCAGACAGCAAGCCGATATTTGGCGACTCAAGCCCAGCTAGGGCAAAAATATTGACAATTCCTTGAGGCACTAGCCCATTGTTCAATGCTTGCTTGATGAGTCTTTCACGCTCAGCGTCAGTGACTTTATGCTCAGCGTTCTCCGTCTTCGTCAGCATCACACGAATTGCTTGATAGAAAGTCACTTCCTCACGATGCTCTATTGCCGCCCGTTGACTATTGACTAGCGCATACGCCCGTGAGAGAGCAGTTGCAGTATCGGAGAACCGGCGCTTTCCATCATCAAGTGTCAGAACAAAATCAGCAACTTTGGGTATGACTTCAAAGGGCTTGTCTTTAAAACCCTCGATAGGGCAACCATCGAGCATGTCTCGCACAATGCCAAGCTTCTCGAAAAATACCCCGAGAGCCTCTTCCACAAATTCAACAGGGGTGGCAGCCTTGCCCTTGGCGGTGTAGGTGCCCATCGCTTCTTTCAGTTCAGTAGCAATACCGATGTAATCAACCACGAGACCACCAGGCTTATCGCGGAAGACCCTGTTCACGCGCGCGATTGCCTGCATCAGACTATGGTCTTTCATTGGTTTGTCGACGTACATCGTGTGACATGGTGGGGAGTCGTACCCTGTCAGCCACATGTCGCGAACAATCACAATCTTTAGCGAGTCATTCGGGTCTTTGAATCTGTTCTCCAAGTCACGTTTCTGTTGCGCCCCATAGGCATGTGGGCGAATCTTTTCATCGTCAGAAGCTGATGAGTGAAACACAATCTTGATTGCCCCTTGACGATGGTCGGCGCTATACCACTGCGGGCGTAACTTGATTATCTCGTCGTACAGGTCAACACAAATATTTCGGCTCATGCCGACAATCATTGCTTTACCATCAGCAAGTTCGGGTGACTTGCAGCGGTCCTCGAAATGTTGCACCAAGTCAGCGGCAATCTTCTCTAAACGCGGTTTCGCACCAACAATCTTTTCAAGTTCTGCCCAACGCTGTTTAAACCTGGCTTGTTCGTTCTCTTCTTCGTCTTCCACGAGTTCTTCAGCCAAATCATCAAGTTCTTTACGAGCATCATCCGACAAGTCAATTTCAACCAGCCGGCTTTCATAGAAAATGGGCACTGTCGCACCATCTTCATTGGCCTGAAGCATGTCATAAACGTCGATTTCATCGCCGAAGACTTGCCGGGTGTCGCGGTCCGTTGAAGCAACAGGCGTGCCCGTGAACGCGAAAAACGTCGCATTTGGAAGTGCGTCACGCAAGTGTTGGGCATACCCAATTTTGAATGACTCAGTTTTCTTGTCCAGTCGAGCAGTGAAACCATATTGGCTTCGATGCGCCTCATCGGTGAATACGAAAACGTTTCGCCTGTCAGCCAACACTGGAAACGACTTCTCCCCGTCTTCCAAGCTGAATTTTTGAATCGTGGTAAAAACCACACCACCAGCAGGTCGAGAACCAATCTTGTCACGTAAGTCTGACCGTGACTCCGCCATCTCAGGGTCCTGTCGCAACAAAGCCTTCGCAGCCACGAACGTGTCATACAACTGATGGTCAAGATTTTTACGGTCCGTCACCAACACGATTGTCGGATTCTGCAGAGCAGTGCTCGTTGCAAGCATTCCAGCAAGACATGCCATCTCTATACTTTTTCCCGAGCCTTGCGTGTGCCACATCAACCCACCGCGACCATCGCCTCCATCCGCGCTTGCTTTCAGTGCCCGAACATAAGCCTTTTTCACCGCGAAAAACTGGTGGTACGCACACACAATCTTCACTGTCTGTCCACCTATTGGTTGGAAAATTGTGAAGTACCGCAGCATCTCCAAAATGTGCGCCGGTGTAAACAAACCCTCAATCATGGTGAGACCATGACCAAACGCCCCATGAGGGTCACGAGCAACGCCATCAATCGAGCGCCAACGCAAGAAACGTTCTTTATCGGCCGTCAAACTGCCCATACGCGCATCTGCGCCATCGGCAATCGTTAACAACGCATTCGTATAGAACAAGCGCGGAATTTGTTCCTTATAGGTTTGCAACTGGTTGTAGGCATCCCAGATATCTGCTTCCAAATCCGCTGGGTTCTTCAGCTCAATAACAACTACAGGAATGCCGTTGACGAAAAGAACAATGTCAGGTCGGCGAGTGTTATTAGGGCCCGTCACACTGAACTGATTCACTGCAAGCCAGTCATTATTCAACGGGTTATCAAAGTCAACTAACGAGATACGTCGAGTCTTTTCTTCCCCGCTCGCATCGCGCATCTTCATCGGCAGACCCTCAACAAACCATTTATGAATCAACTCGTTTGCTTTCAAAACATCGGTCTCACCAGGCAACTCAAGCAACTGGCGCACACGCCGCAAAACATCCCGTGGAACTCCCGGATTAATGCGGGCAAGCGACTCCTCCACCCGGTCAACCAAAATGACATCTTTATAAGAAGCTCGCTCGGGCGCAGTCCCCTCGGGAGCAATCACGCCACCATGCAGATAATCCCAGCCAATATTTTTCAGCCATTCAATGCACTGAACCTCATAGGCATCCTCGTTCAACGCAACCATTACGAAGCCAACATCTCTTCAGGAATTTGTAGCTCACCTGAAATCAAACGCGGAAGAAGTGAATCTCTAAAATCGCTCAACTTCTTACTCTCCTGCATTAGTAAAATTTTCAAAGCATGTGATGGCCCGATAATTGTTGTCGCACGTCTAATTAGTTCGTCAGTAGGAATTGCCATTCTGGCTTCGGTCAAATGACCTCTTTGGATATGACCCATGGTCGTTGCTTTTCCGCTAGCAATCTGTCGAAAAGTTGGGAGAAAATATCGCGTGGCGAAATAAGCAAACCAATCAGGCAGAGTTTTCCCTGTCACTTTGAAGAGGTGCTGGTTTAGCGCACCTGGGCCCCCGCACCATAACTCAACTTCAAGGGTTCCAGACCAAGAGAAGAGAATATCCCCGTCTTTAATTATGAATTTTGAATCCAGCAAACCAGAAGCGATGTCAGCATCCAAAGTATTTCCTGCACGAAGTTGCGCAATTTTTATGACGGGTAAAACATTCATTTCATCCGTCACGGGAAACTTCTGCATAGCCAATCCATTCAAGTAGTCAGCCACTTCGTCCAGTGGCTTGACTTCCCAACCTTTTGGTATAAACCCAAGTTCTGACTCTTCCATGGCGTCCGAAAACAATGCAGCAGTCGCATCATCCATGCCGACTGGTTTCTCTCCAGCCATCTTCGCTTTCACTGGGTCGAAATCTATGAACCAGGATTTAAAGATAGTTTTTGCGATGTCTTCTAGAGTTTTGGAAAGTTTGTTGTTTGCCGCAATCTTTTCATCCAGATTTCCTAGAATATTTGAAATGGTTTTTTGGATTGGTAAGTGATAAACAGATATTTCCAGGTCAGCCAAATCACTTCTTTTAATGCGTTGCCTGGTGGTCCCTGTTTGAAGACTGGCTATCAACTTCAACGTTTTTTTCTCATTAAGAAAATAGGATAAGTACTTTGCGTCAAGAAGCGATTTGTCAACTTTTATAATGGCTACATCTACTGACGTTATTGAGTCGGGAATGTCGGTGTCGACGCACCATGCCCTACCCGTAGGGTCTGGCATTCGAGCAACTAACACATTTCCCTTTTCAATTTTCGTACAATTTAGACGTTGAAAAGTTTCAGAGGAAACAAAACGTGCCTTTCCTGACTCTCTAAAACTACCTACGCCGATATTTCCAATTTGTAATAACCGATAGCCAGTGGAACATTGGTCCTTAGTTTCTATCCAATCGCCATCTTTGATTGATTGACAGAGGTCTTCTAGTCGTACGAAGTCTATGTATTTATATGATGTCATAGCCGAGACCCTTGAGCTGCTTAGATATCAAAGCTTCTAGGCGGTGGGATTCTTGAAGTTGAGTAGATAGTTGTGCGGTGAGGGTTTCCATGCGGGTTTGGAAGTCTTCGTCATTTTCGGATTCGACTTCTTCGGTTCCGATGTAACGGCCGGGAGACAGCGCGTCACCATTCTTGGCTATCTCTTCACGGGTGACAGATTTACAAAATCCATCGATGTCTTTGTATTTGCCTGAGCACCAATTGTTGAAGATGTCAGAGAGACGCGCGATTTCTGCGTCACTGAATTCAATCTGGGTTCGAGAGATGGCTGTGCCAAGTTTT
>JBDNIH010000220.1:0-8975 GCA_041688385.1 Bacteroidia bacterium | reverse complement strand
AATCAATTGCGCCAACTCTACCGTGGCTTGTTGTTGCCGCGGATGATAGAAGAAAAAATGCTTGTATTGTTGCGCCAGGGCAAGGTAAGTAAATGGTTTTCAGGCATCGGCCAGGAAGCCATTGCCGTTGGTGCCACGCTGGCGTTAGATAGCGATGAATATATCATGCCGTTGCACCGTAATTTGGGTGTTTTTACCGGGCGTGGTATGGATCTAGGGCAGTTGTTCGCTCAGTTCCAAGGTAAATTCAACGGTTTTTCGAAAGGGAGGGAACGCTCCTTTCACTTTGGAAGTAATCCCCACCATATCGTGGGCATGATCTCGCATCTGGGACCTCAGATGGCCATTGCCGATGGCATAGCGCTGGCACATAAAATAAAAGGTGAACCCAAAATCAGCCTTACCTTCAGTGGGGATGGTGGGAGCTCCGAAGGCGATTTTCACGAGGCATTGAATGTAGCCGCGGTGTGGGAATTGCCAGTAATATTTTTGATTGAAAACAATGGGTACGGTCTTTCTACGCCTTCTAACGAACAGTTTCGATGCAAGCAGTTTATAGATAAGGGCATTGGTTACGGCATGGAGGCTGTACAAATTGATGGTAACAACATCCTCGAGGTGTACGATACCATAAGTGTTCTGGCACAATCGATGCGCGAAAATCCACGTCCTGTATTACTCGAATGCCTCACTTTCCGAATGCGGGGACACGAAGAAGCTTCGGGAACCAAATATGTGCCCCAAGAATTGTTCGACCTTTGGGGTAAAAAAGACCCAGTAGAAAATTACGAGCGGTATCTACGCGAAAATGCCATCATCGATGCTGATTATGTGGCAGATGCGCGGAAAGAATTCCAACAACAAATAGAAGTCGGACTTCAGTTTGCCTTCAACGAGCCAGAAATAATACCGAATTCGGCCAACGAGCTAGCCGATGTATACGCCCCACATCAACAACAAATCACGGTTGCAAGTGGGCCAAGTTCCGAAAAAAGACTGGTCGATGCTATTTCTGATGGCCTCCGCCAAGCGATGGAAAAACACGATAATTTGGTGCTCATGGGTCAAGATATCGCGGAATATGGTGGTGTTTTTAAGATAACACAAGGATTTGTAGCGCAGTTCGGCAAAGACCGGGTGCGGAATACACCGCTTTGTGAATCTGCCATACTTGGCGCTGCTTTAGGCTTATCTATCAAAGGCCATAAAGCCATGATGGAAATGCAGTTTGCGGATTTTGTCACTGTTGGTTTTAACCAAATTGTAAATAACCTGGCTAAAATGTACTACCGCTGGGGTCAGCATGCCGATGTAGTCGTGCGTATGCCAACGGGTGCCGGCGTAGGAGCGGGCCCCTTCCATTCTCAATCGAACGAAGCTTGGTTTTTTCATACCCCAGGGTTGAAAGTCGTTTATCCCGCTACACCTGAAGATGCGAAAGGATTGCTGCTGGCTGCATTTGAAGACCCGAATCCTTATTTGTTTTTTGAACATAAAGGCCTATACCGTTCCGTAAGCGGTATGGTGCCCGATAACTATTACACCTTGCCCATTGGTAAAGCGCGTATCTGCAGAGCAGGAGAGGAGGCTACTGTCGTGACTTATGGCGCACCAGTGCATTGGGCCATGGATTTGGCCCAAAAGGAAGGGTACGACTTGGAGATCATTGATTTACGCACTTTATTGCCATGGGATCAAGAGACTGTGTTTGACTCGGTGCGTAAAACAGGCCGGGTAATGGTTTTACATGAAGATACCCTCACAGGAGGCATCGGTGCTGAAATTGCAGCAGCGATTGCAGAACATTGTTTTCAATATTTGGATGCGCCTGTTGTTCGTGCAGGGGCTTTAGATACCCCTGTTCCATTTTCGGTTCCTCTAGAACAGGAGTTTTTAGGCAGGGAACGCTTTAAAAACAAATTAAAGTCTTTGTTGGGCTACTGATTGTAGGCGGGTTTCCATAAATTAGCGAGATAAACTGTTTCTCGACCGATGGTAAAACGTCTATGCTCGCTTGTTCTGTTGCTTTTTTGTACCGCCTCGGTATACGCACAATTGCCTCCAGGGGTCAACATGCGCTTTTTTACAAGCTTTGAAAACCCGAATCCTTATGATAGCATGACCGCTGCAGGTAATGGTAGTTTTAATGTTATAACGAATTTAAGTACCCCCCAAGGTAGCCAAGCGGTTCGGTCAGGTGTTGCAATACCTCAGCTAAATTCAACAGTTACACTTACCTCTAATCCTTTTGCTACCAGTGGTCAGTTCAAGGTATGGCTCGATTTTAATCATATTGCCAAGCTTGCCCCAGATGATTCTGCTCAGGTTCAGGTTTCGGTCGATGGTGGTGTAAGCTGGCAAACTTTAGGCGTAACCGCTTGTATTTATAACGGTAGCGCCTTGGCTATGCGGTCACGTAACAGCTCCTTTTCTGAAATTGATTATGGCACTACATGGCGTCCAGATTTTAACGGTTGGCCGGCCATTCCCGATAATACTTGGTGGAAACATGAAAGATTTGATATTTCGTACATTGCTGCCAATAGGCCTGATGTGCGTTTCCGTTTTCGTTATACCGACCAAGGGAGTCCCGGTTTAAATCTACGCTACGGCTGGGTAATCGACAGCGTAATGGTGACCTCTGCTTTTTCTGAGCTCGTTCAACCCGTCATCAGCCATACCGCATTATTAGGTCCGGTTTACGAAATTGATGTTCCTATAAGTGCTATTGTAAATGATGGCCCCGGCTGTGATTCTACTGGAATGGGTAATGTATGGGCATTTTTTCGCGTAAATAACGGGGCGTTGGATTCTGTTCAATTGCCACGGTTGGGTACAACACTGACTTGGCGGGATTCTATAAAACGACCTCAAGTAGCAGATGGCGATACGGTATGTTACTTTCTAAGGGCAATTGACTCGTCTCCCAACCAAAACATACGGTATTTCCCGAATCAAGCCAGTCCGGGGGATAGCTGCTTGACCTTCATAACCTCTGGTATACCTATTCTTACCCATGCCAGCCCTTTGCTTGGATTACAATTTTCGGCGGGTCCCTTTCAAATTAACGCAACATCGCGAGATGCCTCGGGAATCGACTCCGTTATTTTGTATTATCGACTCAATGGTGGGGCTTGGCAGTTCAAAAGTATGGTCAAACAGGGCACGACAAACAATTATCGCGACTCAATTTTTGTCATTGACGGTGATACCGTTAATTATTATCTTGAATCTGTTGATTTGAGTGCGCGCCGTTTCCGTACGCGTATCCCCGACACTGCTTGGACATTCATTGCTTCGGGACCGCCAACAATTCAGTGGCCTAGTACTTTTGCCGAAGGAACTATTTTTTTAGGAGGTGTATTTAATCTAGGTCCGTTCAATATTCCTGTTAGAGTTACTGACGGAAGTGGTGTTGATACTGCAATATTGTACTACACCATTAATAATGGAGCCCTAGATTCAGTAGGTATGACCCGTTTACCAGGCAGTGGTTTTGTCAATTGGACAGGAACCGTGCCCTCGGTCTCGGATAGTGATACGGTCTGTTATTATGTAAGGTCACGCGATGCTTCTGTACGGAATAATGCTGCAATTAATCCTAGTAGCGGTTGTCGTACCTTTATCGCGTCCTCGGGTGTTGTGCCTAATTACGTAGATAATTTTGAAGGTATACCGCTCTGGAATGCGTATTTGGGTAACCCGAGTAGTGCTGGAGGGTGGATTTTAGGCTCACCTACTAAATCCGTTATAAATGCGCCGCGCAGTGGCGCAAAATCCTGGGTAGTAGGGCCGTTAAATGCAGACTATCCCACTAGTGCTTTTTACATTTTAGAATCTCCAGTATTTGATTTCTCCACGGTAGTTGACCCAACTTTATCGTTTTGGATGCACCGAAATATTGCAGACGCTTTAAATGGTGGAGATGCCCTGTGGATTGAATTTACGGATAGTGTATCCAATCCGATATGGGAACGCCTAAATAGTAACCATGGCATCACAAACAACTGGTATAACAAGTTAAATCCCAATGCACAAATTCCTGGTAGTGCAGGTGGCTATTGGGATGGCACCACTCCTGGCTATCAAAAAAGTGAAATTCGTTTGACGAGTCCACGTTTTCAGAACAACCCGAAGAGGATTCGTTTCCGCTTTGTATTTAAGTCGAACAACCTTCTTCAGGCCAATGGTGTAGCGATTGACGACATCAGCATAATTCGTCCTATACTAGTAGATGTGAATGTATTGGGTGTGGTGAACCAGGCCGGACAGCCTTTTAGCGCTACGCAGGTGATTTCTGGCAACCGCTTTAATTTTGGCGTGATTTTGCGGAATTTTGGTCAGATTCCATTAGATAGTGTGGATGTGGTCTGGGACTTGAATAATGTAAAGGATACCACTCGACTCCTATTTAGTCCGGCATTAGCTGTAAATGCTACATCTACAGCCCGCATGCTTGATAGTGTTAGGGCTGGGGCCATTGATTGTTGGTCTAACATTACCGTCTATGCAATCCACCCTTTGGACGGTAATCCTTTAAACGACACCACATACAGCACAGTATATGGTATTCCCGTTAAACGTTTCCCGTACCTCGATAACTTCGATTCAACAGCAGCTTGTAACTGGTTGCCTATCCAAATAGGAAACAACAATATGCCATGGCAGTTGGGAACGCCTACGAAAGTAGTCATTAATAGTGCCTTCAGTGCGCCTAATGCTTGGGTTACAACTTTGGCTGGTAATCCTCCTGGTAACTCACAAGGCTATTTGTTTTCTCCGCTCTTCGACTTTAGTAGATCGGTCAATGGATTGCTTTCCATTCGTTTAAACCGCCGTTTTGCGACAGGTTCAGGGCTTCGGATTTCTTATGCCGACGAAAACTTCACAAACTTCTGGCAAACTTTGGGCGTTTTAAACGACCCAAATCGAAATTCTAGTAATTGGTATAATGGTACGGTAGCCATCGCTGCTCAGAACGGCCCTGCCTTTAACGGAATCAGTACGGGTTATACCGAGCATATTATAGAATTGCCGGCAGCCTTTAATTATCGTTCGAATAGAGTGCGTTTTAGGGTGGAGTTTGGTTCTATAAGCGCCATCAACGAAGGTGTTGCATTCGATAACTTCAGGATTTATTCGCCACCAGCGGTAGATGTTAATTTATTGACCATCAACAGACCAGTGGCTTGTCCGGATAGTTTGAAGGCTACCGATACCATTCAAGTATTGATTAAAAATTCAGGTACTGATACCCTGAGGGGAATTAGGATGAATTACCGCTTCATTAATGTTGCAAATCCGGCAATAATTGTGAACGGCACAGTCTTTACTTCGCCAGATACTGTTGTTCCTGCTGCGACGCGCATTATTCAATTGCCGGGCTTCCCATCACCACCAGCACCTTATGGCGATTACACGCTACAAGTGTTTGCTGTGCAAACTGGGGAGGGCCGTCCACAAAACGATACCCTTACCCGCTGTGTGAAAACTATTCCGCCGGTTGATTTGATATTGGGCAACATCCTGGCACCTCTGCCAACCTTATGTTACCCCGCAGGTTTTGTCATTGTAAAATTTGTGGTCCGGAATATCGGACACAGTGCCACAGCTACCTACAATGCGTATTACAAACTGGATACATTGCCAGCTGTATTGGAGGTTATTGCTCGACCGGTGGCATCAAATGGTTTTGACACCGTTCAAATGACCGTTCCGCTACGCATTCCAATCGGTCCGGCGAGTTTGCGTATTTACGTGAATTCCAACCTGGATGGCAGGAACTTTAACGACAGTACTACTGTAAACTTGGAAGGTTTAACACCATACGATTTACCTTACCGCGAAACATTTGAAAGTTTCCCTGCATCCCAGCCGCCACCTTATTGTTACCAAGTTTTCTTTAATAATGCCAATTCGCAGCTTGGTTTGGTTCAGGTAATGAATAATGTTGTTTCACCTAGTAATCCTTCGGATAAGGTTGTATTGATGGGCACTTTGTCGTCAGGAGCTACTGCTTGGGCCAATACCTTTAACCCATGGGCAAATAATTATCAGCCGTTGTTTTTGACGCGTATGGTATTGCCTGTCCTCACCGATTCACGTCCGAATATTCATATTCGATTCAGACTCTTACAAGTAGCAGGCGTAAATAATTTATTCTCTTTCCTGCGTGTTTTGGCGAATGGTGTCGAGGTTCAACGGTATCAACCAACGGTTGCAACCCCACCAACAAATCCATTCCAAACTTATGATTTGGATTTGTCTTCCTTTTATGTTGCCGGTGAGCCACTCATTATTGAATTCCAATCGAAATGCCGTTATGCCTTCTTGCAAACGGGTAACTTGCGTAATGGTAATGTCCTCGATGATATTACCGTTTATCACTCCGTTCCTAATTCTGCCGACGTGGATGAGGTTTCTTATACGCCTCCTTTCCCGACCGCGAATACGGCTGTTACTGTAAGGGCGAGGATCAGGAATACCGGTCAAACCGTCTTGAACTCAGTAACTGTAGCTGCCCAAGTTAACGGAACGCCTTTGCAAACGGTTAACTTCCAGCCTGGTTTGGCTTTCTTGCAAGATTCAGTACTCACTTTCACCACTACTTTCCAGCCTTTGGTTGGATCGAATGGAGTGTGTGTTACCTCCTCACAACCAAATGGCCAGCCTGATAACTATACCTTGGATGACACTTCCTGTGTTGATGCCATTGGCTTTGACGTAATTAGCAACTTCCCGTATTGTAACGACTTTGATCAAGGGCAACCTGCGTGGTTAACTTTGAATCCATTTACCTTGCGAGCGAGTCAGAGTACTTGGGTTTTTGGCACCCCGCAAAAGGGGCATATTAATGGTGCAGCCAGTGGGACCAAAGCTTGGTACATAGGCGTGGATAGCGTTTATGGCGAATTGGAAAATTCCGCATTGTACAGCCCGATATTTGATTTGCAATCAGATAGTTGTTACCAAATTGAATTCTCTAGTAAATGGCTGACCGACTTTTTCGACAATGACACAACTGATGCACCTTTGGGTGGCGATGGTGGAACAGTAGAGTATTCAACAAACGGTGGTGCCGATTGGGACTACTTGGGAGGTATAGATTCAATAAGCTGGTATGTAAGTTACATTCAAGCTATGCTGGTACAAGGTAGCGTGCCATTCCTGCCAGGTTTGGGCTGGTCTGGGAAGTCTCCAGATAACTATACGCGACTATCGCATCCATTTAATCCTGGAGCACCTAAACAAGTCTTGTTCCGCTTCCGTTTTGCTTCAGATAATGGATTTAACGGTGAAGGGTGGTCGATTGACGATTTCTGCTTTGTGAAAATTTCAGGTTCATGTCTGACGACCTCTGTTCAAGAGGCGTTGAAAGCAGGCTTCGATTTACGTCAGAACTATCCGAATCCATTCGACCGCACTACGACTATCGAGTACAAAATTCCGGCTGCTGGTAAGGTGGATATTGCTGTTCGCGATATGATTGGACGCATAGTGGCAACCTATCCACAAGGCATTCAAGCCGAGGGGGAATACAGTGCGGAGATTGACTTGGGTAATTTGAATGCTGGAGTTTACTTCTACACGGTAAGTTTTGGCGGTCAGCAACGCACTAAAAAGATGATCATTAGTAAATAATTGTCCGATAAGACAATAAGGCCCTGATTTCAGGGCCTTATTTTTTGAATTACTTTTCTTTATCAGTAAGAAAAAGTATATTTGCCATCCATTTGAAAAGCAATACCATGAAAAAGGGCATCCATCCAGACAATTACCGCGAAGTTGTATTTAAAGATATTTCTTGTGATTACGGCTTTGTGACCCGTTCTACCATCGATACCAAAGACAAAATCGTATGGGAAGATGGCAAAGAGTATCCTTTGGTTAAGCTGGAAATTTCGCACAAATCACACCCGTTTTATACCGGTAAGAACATGTTGATTGACACTGCAGGACGTGTGGACAAATTCAACCAGCGTTACAAAAAGAAATAAGCGCATTTGCACTTACATAAAAAAGCCATCTCTTCAGAGATGGCTTTTTTCATTTTTTCTCTTCGCCAAGTTTGATTTTTTCATTAAAGCTTTATTTCGGCAGCCTTCTTTTTATGTCAATGCGTTGGGCAGGATATTTCCTTATTTTTACGAGATGAAGTATTTTTTGGTTGCCTTGTTGTTAAGCACTTCGGTCGTGCACGCGCAATTTGGGGATACCCTGAAGGTTATGAGCTATAATTTATTGTTCTATGGCGTGAATACGAGCTTTTGCACCACGGGGAATAACAACGTCAATACCAAAAATGGTCACTTTCAGACCATATTCCAACATACCCAGCCTGATGTACTAGGGGTACAAGAAATGGGAGGCGTGTCTTCATCTGTTGGCTTTTTACAGAATGTACTAAATACCAATGGCGTTACAAGTTGGAGTCGCGCGCCTTATACCAATACCAATAGCTCTAGTCTGGTTTCATTGCTTTATTACAATACAGCAAAATTGGCCCTCGATGCGCACTTCCCGATAACAACGCCAGGGCGAGATATTATTTTGTACCGGCTGTACCACAAAACCATACAGCCACAAAACGATACCATCTTCATCTATTTTGCGGTCATGCACCTTAAAGCAGGCAGTTCGCCCAGCGACGAAGCACAAAGAGGACAGGAAGCACAGCAGTTGATGCAATTTCTGTCTAATATGGAGTTTAATGGGAATTTGGTTATAATGGGTGATTTTAATGTAAACAGCTCCTCTGAAGCCAGTTATCAGCAATTCACCAATGCCACTAACCTGGGTATTCGTTTGTATGATCCGGTGAACCGCCCAGGGACTTGGGGTAACAATAGCAGTTTCGCCGATCTACACACGCAGGCGCCCACCATCAGTGGTAATGGTTGTAGTTCAGGTGGAGGAATGGACGACCGTTTCGATCAACTCATGATCAACAGCCGCGTGCGCGACGATTCAGCCTT
>JBDNIH010000219.1:0-13183 GCA_041688385.1 Bacteroidia bacterium | reverse complement strand
TATGCAGCATTTAATGGGCATTTGAATCTCGAAGCGGGTATACTGTTTCTGGTACAGTTTATCTGGCAGTTCCCGCACTTTTGGGCTATTGCCTGGATTTTACATGAAGATTATGGCAAAGCGGGTTTCCGCTTATTACCGAATGCTGGCGAGCCGGGGCGCAAAAATGCTTTTCAAATTTTGTGGTACACAGCCACTTTAATTCCAATAAGTTTGGCCCCTGTATATTATGGTTTTGCGGGCTACTGGGCTGCTGGGATATGTTTGTTGGCTAGCCTATTGTTTTTGGCTCAGGCCTGGAAACTTTACCGCAGCTTAGATAAAATCGATGCCCGCAAACTGATGTTCGGTTCGTTTGTTTATTTACCTGTTGTACAACTGATCTATCTGATCGATAAAATATAAAAAAATGATGGCAGAAATTACCGGTCCACGAAGGACCGAAAAACGCAAGTTTGCAATGGATCCTTTAGAATTCATGATGTGGGCGTTCATGGTGAGTGTATTTATGATTTTCGCCGGTTTTACCAGCGGTTACATTGTGCGTAAAGGGGATGGCAATTGGTTACAATTCGCCTTGCCTTCAGCTTTTATGCTATCAACGGCCTTGGTGGCCTTGTCGAGCATTGCCTTGCAGTGGAGTTTTGCACAAGCGAAAAAAAATGAACTGGCCAAAGTAAAAATTGGCATGAGTATTACCTTGTTGTTAGGACTCGGTTTTGTAGGCGCTCAGCTGCTGGCTTACAGTCAGTTGGTGAACATTGGCCTGTTTTTAAATGGCAATCCATCGGTAGGTTTTTTGTATGTAGTGACCTTTATCCACGCCTTACACGTATTGAGTGCTATTATTGCCCTAATCGTTATATTTGCGCAAGCTTTCCGTTTTCAGGTTCATAGTAAGAAGCTCCTAGGCATGAAGTTGGTCACGCTCTTCTGGCATTTCCTCGGAATTCTTTGGATTTATTTGTACGGATTCTTTTATTTCATGAATTAAACCAAAGCTAATACCCTTACCGAACATGGCTTCAACAGCAATTACCAGTAAAAAAGAAATGTGGGGCGGTGGTACTGAACCCTACGGTGCCAGCTACGGCAAACTAATGATGTGGTTTTTCCTCCTCTCAGATGCCTTTACTTTTTCGGCCCTACTGCTCGCTTATGCGGCACTTCGTTTCAGCGCACCAAGCTGGCCTGTGCCAGATGATGTATTCGCTGCTGTACCATTCATTCATGCGCATCTGCCGCTGGTGTTTGTGGGTATTATGACGTTTATCCTCATCATGAGTAGCGTAACCATGGTATTGGCCGTAGAAGCCGGACACCGTGGTGCTAAAACGGAAGTAACCAAATGGATGATCTGGACCATCATCGGTGGTTTGTTATTCTTAAGTTGTCAGGCATGGGAATGGTCACACTTGCACCACGACGGTGCTTGGTGGGGTAGCAATCCATTTGTGAATGCCGACGGCTCACCGGGTATGGTGAATTTTACAAATCTGTTCTTTACCATCACCGGTTTCCACGGCTTCCACGTTTTCTCAGGTGTGCTGATTAATATTATCGTCACCATCATGAACGCTAAAGGTGTTTTCGAACGCCGCGGCACTTATGAAATGATTGAAAAAGTGGGGCTGTATTGGCACTTTGTCGACCTCGTATGGGTCTTCGTATTTACTTTCTTTTACCTTATCTGACCTTAGAAAATACAAATCATCATGTCGCAAGAACACGGATCTGCCATGGCGCCTAAACAAATCTGGCGCGTATTTTGGGTACTGCTAGCCATCACGGCAGTAGAATTTATTATCGCCCTCGCTATTCCCGAGGCGTTTATGTCAAAACCCATCAAAAACTTCATTTATGTCGCCCTCACCATTTTGAAGGCATTTTACATTGTAGCCTATTTTATGCACCTCAAGTTTGAGCGCATTAATTTGGTCTATACTATTTTAGTGCCTACCATTTTTATTCTAGGGATAATCGCCGCCCTTATGAATGAAAGTTCGTATTGGTTTAATATCCGATAGCAAAAGTGAAAAAACAATACGGACTGCTGTTCCTATTGCTGGCACTACCAGCATTGGCGTATATTTTTTATGTCACCTTTGCTCAAAACAATTACAAAAGACTTCCTGTCTTCGGGCCAAAGGAAGCTTTTACTTTTGTAAAAGGGGGTAAGGTAGACACCATTTATTATCAGCTTCACCCACTCGAAGGGTTGTTGACCAACCAACAAAATAAGGTGATGGTGCTTAGCTTTTTCCCTGATAATGATTTGGTGAATAGCCGTATACGCTATAAGCAGTTGGCACGGGTAGAGGATGTTTTTAAAAAAAATCCGCTGATTTGGTTGGTGAACTTGAGTCAAGACGAAGACAGTACAGCCAACCGGTATAAAACCACTTACGCCAGAAAAATAGAACTCGAAAATGCCTATAGTCCTGTTCCGGCCTTGTTGTTCGAACGTATTTTTACCTATGAACCAGAATGGGTGGCGCTGAAAAAGGGTACACGCTTGGAAGAATTGAGTTTTTTGGTTGACCACAAACTCCGTGTTCGTGGTATTTACCGCACGGTTATTCGCACCGAAACAGATAAACTCATGGAAGACATGCGGACATTAATTGTAGAATACGCAAACACAGAACCAAAACGCCGTTAAAGCGTTTTCTATTTTATGAAAGAAAGCATAGCACTCAGAACCATCTATGTAGTCAGTGCGATAGTATTTGTTGCCGTTGTTGTTTTGTTTAATCTGCCGCGGGTCGAAAACCCACCGAACTGGGTGCCGTTGCTGCCCAAATTGAACGCTGTCATTAACGGCATATGTTCGCTTTTATTGATTGCCTCGTTTATCATGATTAAGCGGAAGCAGATTAGCTGGCACAAACGCCTTAATATGACTGCCTTTTTTCTGAGCAGTTTGTTTTTGGTTTCTTATATCGTTTTTCACGCTTTCGGTGTAGAAACTCGTTTTCCTGCCGATAGTCCAATACGTCCCGTTTATCTGTTCATCTTAATCAGCCACATTATTTTGGCGGCTGTTGTGCTGCCTTTGGTTTTGTTGAGTTTCTACAGGGGACTTACTGGTAAAATCGAAGCCCATAAGCGCATTACCCGGTGGTCGATGCCCATTTGGCTGTACGTAACGGTAACCGGGGTTATTGTATATTTGATGATCTCACCTTATTACAGTTTCTGATATGAAAAAGCTGTTGATTGTATTTTCTTTTGCCTTAACGCTGGTTGGAGGTAGTGCCTTATTGCACACCGCCAGTGCGCAATGTCCGATGTGTAAAACCTCGTTAGAAGCCAACCGCAAGGATGGGAGCAAACAACGTATAGGCGACGGCATCAACAATGGTATTTTGTATCTGTTGGCTATGCCCTTTGTGATGATAGGCACCGTGGGTGGAGCGTATCTCTATCGTATCCGCCGGCGCTAATGGCTTTAACACAACTTCAGGCCATTGCTACTTGTAAATGCCCGCAATGCAGGCAATCAGATATGTTTAAGTATCCCGCTTACAATTTGTTCAAAGCTACTCAAATGCATGCCGATTGTGAGGAGTGTGGATTGCACTACGAAATCGAGCCCGGTTTTTTTTGGGGTGCTATGTATATCAGTTATGCCTTTAGTGTAGCTATATCTGTGATTGTAGGTTTAGCCGATTTTGTATTTCTGAACGACCCAGAGGTGTGGGTTTATATCATTACCATCTTACCCGCCACTGTCCTTTTATCTCCTTGGTCGATGCGGTATTCCCGTACCATTATGTTGTACGCATTTGGTGGGGTGGATTACCGCGGTGAGCAGTAATCGACGAAGATGAGTTTTGCGGTCGTCGTTTGGAAAGGTGCTTCAATAGACTTTGATTATTTTAGCAGCTATGCAGCAGGCGAGTAAGTACATCGATATACGCGAAATCATCCGGCAGAAAAATCCGGCATTGATGAGGTGGCTGCCGTTTTTTGTGCTGAATTACATTAAACGCATCCTGCACGAAGACGAGATTAATGTCTTTATGGCTGAACATGGCCACACGAATGGTTTGGACTTCGTTCACAAAATCATTGAAGTATTTGGGGTGCAAGTGGAATTGCAAGGTGCCGAAAATATCCGAAATACTGGGGGCGTGATTTATGCGGCAAATCATCCGTTAGGTGGTTTGGACGCCATTGCCTTTATGCATATGCTCGGCGCGCACCGTAGCGATATGAAGTTTTTAGTCAACGACATACTCACCAATATCAAAAATCTCGAGCCGCTTTTTGTACCTGTCAATAAACATGGCAACCAAGGAAGAAGTGCAATACAAGCCCTCGACCAAACCTTGCAAAGCCAGGAAGCCTTGTTGGTATTCCCGGCAGGATTGGTTTCGCGCAAACAACCCCATGGAATAGCCGATTTGGAATGGAAGAAAACCTTTGTAAGCCAGTCTAAACGGTATCAGAAGGATGTTATACCCGTATACATAGAAGGACGCAATTCTGCATTTTTTTATAATCTGGCTAACTTGCGCAAAACCTTAGGGGTGAAGGCCAATCTGGAGATGTTTTATCTGGCGGATGAAATGTTTGCCCAGAAAGGAAAAAAAATTGTGATACATGTCGGTAAGCCCATTCCTTATAGCTTTTTTGATAAATCGAAATCCGATAAAGACTGGGCAGACTATGTCAAAACCCTTGTTTATAAGCTAGCGCCCTAAATTATTTTTATGCAAGCCATCATTGCGCCCATCGACCGAAAGTTATTGCTTCGAGAGCTCACCGTTGAACGTTTTTTACGTCATACCAACAAAGGCAATAAAGCTGTTTATCTGGTGAATCACCACAATTCACCCCATACCATGCAGGAAATTGGGCGTTTACGTGAGCTCACTTTTCGTGGGGCCGGCGGTGGTACGGGTTCGCCAGTAGATATTGATGCCAACGATACGGATGAAGACTGCTACGATCAACTCATCGTATGGGATCCGGAAGCGCTGGAAATTGTAGCTGGCTATCGGCTGATTGAGTGCAGCCACGCAAACATCGATGCGGCAGGTCATATCAACCTATCGACCGCCCACTTATTCCGTTTTGGACAAATGTTTTTCGATGAATATCTGCCAATAACCATAGAGCTGGGGCGCTCATTTGTACAGCCCGAATACCAGCCGAGTGCCAACAGTAGCAAGGGGCTATTTTCACTCGATAACCTTTGGGATGGCTTAGGCGCCATTATTGTTTTACGGCCGCATATCAAATATCTTTTTGGCAAAGTCACCATGTATCCGCACTTTGATAAAGAGGCACGCGACATGATTTTATACTTCATGAACCATTATTTCCCTGATAAGGAGGAATTGGTTCGCCCGCATGCTGAGCTTGCTTTGAGCTATTTTGGCGATGTGAGCGGCTTGGCAGAAGTATTTGGTTCGCTGGAGTACAAAGAGGGTTTTAAAGAACTCAACACCCGCGTTCGGGCCAGGGGTGAAAATATTCCGCCGCTGATAAGCACCTATATGAATTTATCGCCAAGCATGAAAACCTTTGGCACTGCTTTAAACGATGAGTTTGGCGAGGTAGAAGAAACCGGCATCATGGTCACCATAGCCGATATACACCCCGAAAAGCAAAGTCGTTATATGGGTACTTTTGAGCGGGATCGGGTTTTCAAGCGCTAACACAGCTTTTAATTTAGGTCTCCTTCAATCGGCCGCATTAATATTTCTTCTATCACAGCCGACGGACTAAGCGTAGACGCACAGTAAATGGTGTCTGCTACATCGGCGGCTTGCATAAAACGGCTTTCGGGTAAGTCGCTCGCCGACCAACTGTGCGTATAGGTCGCACCGGGCAGTACGGCTGTTACTTTGATGGCATAGGGCTTTAGTTCTTCTCGCAACACTTTGGTCATGCCAAGTAGCGCAAACTTGGTGATACAATACGAACCCCCATTGGTATAAGCTGTAATACTTGCCGTTGAGCAGATATTGAAGATATGCCCACTTTTGCGCAGCATCATGCTCGGCAAAAGCGCTCGGCTGAGGTGATAGGCACTATACACATTGGTTTCGGTGAGTTTTTCGAGTACGCCATCCGCTTCGGTGTGTATGCTGCCTGGTTCGAAAAGACCGGCATTATTTACCAACACATCTACCTGACCGCTGAATTGCAGTATGTGGTCGGCAAAAGCTAAAACTTCGGGCTTTACACCCATATCCACTACTCGCCCTAAAAATTGCTGTGTGGGAAAGCGTGATTTGAGGTGAAGCTCAAAGGCAAAAACATCGGCCTGCGATCGTGCGCAAAATACGACATTGGCCCCCGATGCGGCATATTTCTCGACAACAGCGCGACCGATGCCCTTGGTGGCGCCGGTGACTACGACTGTTTTTTGGTGAAAGGGAAGGGTTGCGCTCATGCGGGTAAAAAAAGTGTATTTTTGGCTTGTTCGAAAATGAAATGAGGTTTTTTTACCATTTTGGTCGTTATCTACTGCTGCTCAAGCAGATGTTTCGCCGTCCGGAGAATGTACGGATGTATTGGGACGAATTATTTAGGCAGATGGTGGCCATTGGTGTCGGATCGTTGGGCATAGTTACGATTATTTCTGTATTTATGGGCGCAGTAACGACGGTGCAAACCGCTTATCAGCTCATTTCGGGTTTAGTAGCTAAAACCGTTATTGGTGCAATTGTAGCCGATTCGAGCATATTGGAACTTGGACCAACCATTACTTCCTTGGTTTTGGCAGGTAAAATAGGCTCCAGTATTGCTTCCGAAATTGGTACCATGCGGGTGACCGAACAAATAGATGCCCTCGAAATTATGGGCGTGAATGCGCCAGGTTATATTATTGCCCCAAAAGTATTAGCGGCGGTAATTACCATTCCCCTTTTAATTATTCTTTCGATTGGCTTGTGTATAGGTGGCGGCATTTTTGTCGGTGAAGCCACAGGTATTTTGTCTTCGCAGCAGTTTATTGAGGGTGCACGGTCGTCTTTCCGCGGATACAATGTGTTTTTTTCAATGACAAAGGCAGTAACTTTTGCTTTTCTTATCTCTTCGGTATCGGCCTACCAAGGCTACTATACCAAAGGGGGCTCCCTTGAAGTAGGTCAAAGTAGCACACGGGCGGTGGTCTTTAGCTGCATACTTATACTGTTGTCGGATTATTTACTTGCTCAACTGCTACTCTGATGATTCAGCTCCAGCATATCAGCAAAGCTTTTGGCGAAAAAGTTGTACTCACAGATATTTCGGCCAGTTTTTATCCAGGTAAGGTGAATATGATTATTGGTGCATCGGGGAGTGGTAAATCGGTGTTGATGAAGCTGATGGTTGGACTTTTTGAAGCGGATAATGGCAATATATTGTACGACAGCAAAGACTATGTGGCCCTTTCCCGGTCTGAACGCACAGAAGTTAGGCGAGAAATAGGCATGCTCTTTCAGAATTCCGCCTTATTTGATTCGCTAACGGTTGAACAGAATGTCTTGTTCCCACTACAAATGTTCTCAGCCAATACACCAGCAGAAAATCTAGAACGGGTGAATTTTTGTCTGGAGCGTGTGGGCCTTAAGGGTACGAATGGTCGTTACCCCGCGGAAATTAGCGGCGGCATGAAAAAAAGGGTGGGTATCGCCCGAGCGATTGTACTCAACCCAAAGTATTTGTTTTGTGATGAGCCCAACTCTGGACTTGACCCACTGACGTCGATTTTGATTGATGAATTAATCAAAGAAATCACCCTCGAATTTAATATTACCACCATCGTCAATTCCCACGATATGAATTCCGTGATGGAGATTGGCGATCAAATTATTTACATCCACAATGGGCAAAAAGCTTGGGAAGGCGATAAGGGTAGCATACTCTCCACCGATTCGCAGGAGCTTAACGACTTCGTGTTTGCCACTACTTTTCTCAAAAACTTCAAAAAACGTCAGAATAAGGGCGTTTAAAGGGTCGGAAAAATGGTTTTGAGGCTGTATCTTGCAGCCGCTTTCTAAATAAGCCAATCTTAGCTAATATGAGCGTACTTGTCGACAAAAATTCGCGCGTAATCGTGCAAGGCTTCACCGGTAACGAAGGGACTTTCCACGCTACACAAATGATTGAATATGGCACTAAGCTCGTAGGTGGGGTTACGCCGGGTAAAGGCGGCAGCCTGCATCTCGACAAGCCGGTATTCAATACCGTTGCCGATGCGGTAACCACCACTGGCGCCAATGTATCCATTATTTTTGTGCCGCCAGCTTTTGCCGCCGACGCTATCATGGAAGCTGCTGACGCAGGTATTGCCGTTATTGTTTGTATCACAGAGGGTATTCCTACCAAAGACATGATACAGGCCAAAGAATATCTCAAAGGCAAAAACGTTCGTTTGATTGGTCCAAATTGTCCAGGTGTGATCACCCCAGAAGGTGCTAAAGTTGGCATTATGCCAGGTTTCGTATTTAAGCCGGGCCGTATCGGTATCGTCTCTAAATCGGGCACACTTACCTATGAGGCTGCCGATCAGATCGTAAAAGCCGGCCTGGGTATTTCTACTGCCATTGGCATAGGGGGCGATCCAATCATTGGTACTTCTACCAAAGAAGCCGTTGAATTGCTCATGAATGATCCCGACACCGACGCCATTGTAATGATTGGCGAAATAGGTGGTGGCATGGAAGCCGAAGCTGCGAACTATATTAAATCAACCAATAACAAAAAACCTGTGGTCGGTTTCATCGCTGGTCAAACCGCTCCTGCTGGTCGTCGTATGGGCCATGCCGGTGCAATCGTAGGTGGTGCCGATGATACAGCAGCTGCCAAAATGAAGATTATGGGCGAATGTGGTATTCATGTTGTTGCTTCACCTGCCGATATTGGCCGCACCATGGCTGATGCCTTGAAGAAATAAACGAAGTAAACTAGCGTAAAAAAGGCTTTCTGTATTTGCAGAAAGCCTTTTTTAGTTTATTTGTTCAGGAGAGTGTTTCGGCCCAACGGGCTGATGTTCTACTGGGTGTTTGCTCAACTGCTGTAAGTTTGGGCTAGAAGTACGTTGTGCACCACATCTTGCTTTACACCACTTGGGAGAGCGTACTTCCGTAAGCTTGAATAGGCATGAGCACAGGAGCACATTAATTTAAGCATATGCCAATAAGAAGGGCAGAAAACGTTAGCCTTTTTCAGAAGAGGCTTAGATTTTGGTCTTTTGAAATTCGAATAGATGCTAAGATTTCGACCCTGCAGGCTGCTTAAAATTAGCGCGCGTAAATAAAAACCGCGGGCATTTTTTGAAAGTGTATTTTTTGGCCATATGCCATGTCATTTCTTAAAATTAGACCATCAAAACTTCGATTTAAGCGCTACCTTTGCACTTCCACGGCCTCGTGGTACAATGGATAGTACGTAAGTCTCCGGAACTTGAGTTACAGGTTCGATTCCTGTCGAGGCCACACGCCAGGTTTTCTGGGTAAAATCTCGGTCTACCGGGATTTTTTTTTGATGCTTTTTGAAAAACACGCATAGTTAAAAGGCGAGACCTTGCTCTGGACACTTAAATATCAATCCGTTGAGTTGCTAGTTGAATCAACATTGGACGATTCATTGGTTTTTCAAAAGGGAATACAAATGTTATGCAAGTCCGCGCAAAATAATACTCCCTACACTTCGATAGCTCCATATACTGCTTAAAATGGTTTGCTTATTTCACAGTGATTCCACTACTTTTGACTTTCACGAGAAAATGAAATTTTATGCGCAATACCTTACTTTTTCTTCTTTTGTTGTTTTCCGTTCAGGCTTACGGACAGAACTATACCAAGGAACAAACCATCAAGTACATCAATGATAAATTGAGAATTGCTGACCCAGTTTTTGATGTTTTTACCCTTGGTGAAAATGGTGAAGCTGTGATGAAGTGGGTGAACAATGGTTATTGGACAGAATACAGGTTTAATATACGAGAAATCGAAGTCAGCCAAAAGGTCAGCAGTACTGGCGACAACGTCATCTCCTTCACCTGCGTAACCGGTGTAAATAACTGTCTTCAATACGCATTAAGACAGGATGTAAGTGTTATTGGAAATAGGGTAGATCCTGTTAGAAATGTCAAAACCCTTGATTTGATCAATATTGCTGGCTTTGACAATGTGGTAAGTTTGAAAAATGCCCTTACCTACCTTAAAATCCTATCGGATAAAGACAATACGAATGCGCAGTCGACCAAACGTGATCCTTTTTTATATAAATAGACATGACGAAGTTTTTTCTGAAAACCGGAATTTACCTACTGCTTTTACTGGGTACTTCTGCGCTCTATGCCCAAAGTGCTAACCGCGTGTATAGCGAGGTGGTACGTTTAATAGAAATGAAAAATTGGCATGGGGCGAAAAGTAAAATATCCAGCTTTTACAACAGCCAGCCTGCGAGAAAAAGTGAACTTGATATTGTTGATGCCTATGAAATTGGGAAATTGGAAAAACGGGTTGATGTCGCCATTCAACAAGAGGAAAGTAGTTATTTAAGGGTGAAACAGCTCCGGGACAAGTCTGCTGCTGAAACCTATTTAAGCAACTATCCCTACGGCAAGTACAGGAAAGAAAGCACCAAATTACTGGCCGAATTAGAGGAGGAGGAGCGGGATCAGAAACGACGCGCTTTACTAGCGCAAGAGGACAATGTGTATGCATCAGCTAAAAACTCAAATACAGTAACCGCCTACGAGAATTATTGGCTGTTGTATCCTTACGGCCGTTATGTTGTGGAGGTGAAAACATGGTTAGAAACTGCCTATATACAAGAGGGTAATCATTTTTACAGCCGTAAAAGTTGGTCGTCCTCCAAAATAAGTTACAGTGCGTACTTAAGTAAATTCCCTGCTGGAGCTTCGGCATCATTCGCAAGAGAGCGGATAAGTCAAATTGACAAGAGGCTAAGTCAGTCTGGGACTTCTTTTATAGGTCTCATTTATGATCCAGTAAACGTATTAGGCTTGTCGTTTGGGTCATTAAAAACCGAAGGCGTTGACATCTATATGGATATCAAAACCAATGTGGAATTTTTCACTTACGCCCTTTGGGAAATTGATAATGCAGGTAATACCGATAGATTTGGCAATAGCATACGCACAGGAAATTCCCGCCAGGGTGCTGCTGGTTTAAATTTAGGAATAACCATACCCCTCGCATATCCAATATGGGCTTATTTGGGTGGTGGTATTGGTTATTTCCCGTATTATGAAGAGGTTGACTCGTACAGTAGCTCAGGTAACTTCGACGAAACAGAATGGATGAAAAATACCGATCGAACAAGTTTTGGCTTTACCCCGGAGGCTGGTTTTATGATAAGGTTAGGTAAATCTGCTGTTTTTAGAACCGGTGTGAGATATCAGCTGGAAGAATTGACCTACCAAATTGGTATCGCGTTCTAAGGACGACTAGCTAGGTTATTCGGTGCTATCTCAGCATGTTTTGCAGAAGTGATGGTCGCGATGTGACTGTTTTTATGTCCAAGCATCAAAATGGGTTGTATTTGAGTGTGAAAACGTACAACATCGCCATTTCGCCGGCTAAAGGTGATACTGGGCACTTCAAATAGTGCCCAGTAAGCTTAGGGGCGGTTCTTACACCAGTGGAGGTTAGCATGCTGGTATTTGGCGTCAAATTTCTAGGCGTTTAGTTTATCGTAATTCTGAAAAACGGCCACTTAATTTTTCTAATTTTAAGGGTCAGTTTCACCTGTTAGTGACAAAAAGTTATACCTACACCTCGATATTCGTTTATGCTTAGATTCCTACTCAGCGCCTTTTTGATTGTGGGCACGGCCTCCATTACATGGGCGCAAAACGAATGGCCAGAAAAAATTAGTGAAATCGATCCCCGTCGTTTTGATGATGTGTTTTTCAGGACCAATCAGCAAGGCTGGGCAGTCTCAAATACCAATAGTTTACGGAAGGTTTACCGCACAACAGATGGTGGCAACAACTGGTTGGTCATGCGCGGTTGGAACGACAGCCAGGTGGGTTATCTCCGCAGCGTACGGTTTTTTAACGACAGCGTAGGTGTTATGGGTACCCTCGGTGGCAAGTTCTACCGATCCACCAATGCTGGGATCAGCTGGGACACCATACAGCAGTTTTTGAGTCCCCGCCCTACGGCAATTTGTGGCATGTTTAGGGTCAACGATAGTGTATTATATGCCGTAGGTGATTATGCTGTAGGTGCAAAAGCCTACCGTACCCGAGATCGTGGCTTAACATGGACCTACTTGGGCGATATCCCTCAAGCTTTGAGTTTAATTGATGCTTATTTTATAGATGAGCAGCATGGGTTTTTAACTGGCAGAGCAAATCCTGCCGACAGCGGTGCTGTACTCTTATATACTGCCGATGGGGGCCAAAGCTGGGAGGTGAAAGCGAAATCGGGAAGGGCAGCAGATTTAGGTTGGAAGTTGTTTTTCTCCCCCGACAAAATGACTGGTTATATGACCGTACAGGCCCGGCAAGTACCGATACATTTTTTTTATAAAACTACGGATGGCGGCCAAAACTGGGAGAAAAAAGAGATACCCATCGGTGGTGATTCGGTTTGGTTTATACAGGGTATGGGCTTTACGCCTGCAGGCGTTGGCTGGGCCGGTGGACATTTCGGCTATGGTTATATCCGAAGTTATGATGGAGGTGAAAACTGGACGCTTATACAAAGTAGTTCAACAGGCTTTAATCGTTTCTGGCAAAAAGACAATGGTGAATTGTGGGTATGTGGCAAACAGTTGTATAAGCTCGATCCTGCCGCACTTCCTGTGCCTACGTCGAACGAAGCCCCCCTTTCCTTAACGCAACACCAACTACATATTTCACCCAATCCGGTGATAGAAAACTTTAGTGTTCAGGTTGATTTTACTACCCACACGCTTTTTCATTTATATGTGATTGATCAGAAAGGCAAACGTTACCGCAAATTGGCCGCTGGTTCTGCTGTTCCCGGAGCCAAATCATTTGAAGCCTCTGCAGCTGATTGGCCTGCTGGCATGTATTACATTATTCTCGAAACTGATGCAAGCAGCAATGCACTTAAGGTTGTAAAGTATTAGTGAATTCAAAAAGGCAATATTTAAACTTCAAAAGCTAAGGTTCCGCACGCATCGGCGTTTGCGTTGAAAAGCGAACCTATTTTCGGGCTTTTGAGAAGATAACTTCAGG
>JBDNIH010000218.1:0-5444 GCA_041688385.1 Bacteroidia bacterium | reverse complement strand
TAGGCCTCTGCTTGGTCCCGTATGGCCACTACTTGGTCGTATATCTCATCGGCATTGAGGTTGCGCGTACGTTTGAGGCGGGCTGTGGCACAAAAGGTACAGTCTAAACTGCAACCTACCTGACTCGAAATACAAGCAGTGATGCGGCGCTCTGTTGGAATCAGTACCGACTCCACCACCCGGCCATCGAATAGCTTTACGGCATTTTTTACTGTGCCATCGGTCGATTTTTGCTCCACATCGATGTGGATGTGGTTAATCACAAAATGTTCTTCCAGCAAGGCCCGAAGAGTTACCGACAAATTGGTCATTTGGGCAAAGTTTTTTGCCCCTTTCACCCACAACCATTCGTGTACTTGTTTGGCCCGAAAGGCCTTTTCACCCAAAGTCACCAAGGCTTCGGTTAAAGCTTCGAGCGAAAGTGAACGGATGTCGCGTGGGGTCTGACTCATACAGCTGCAAAGTTACACAATCGGGCGGGAAAGCTGGCCTACCGCTGAGGCTACCTTGTGCGGTAAAGCGTTTTATTCAACAAAAAAGGCCGTCTCCAACAAAGGAAACGGCCTGTAAATACGAAAAATCGATTTATTTCACGACCACCTTAATGGTTGTGCTGAGGCCTTCACCATAACTGAGGTGGGCTCCGTTGGCGAATTGCAGGGTAAGTGTGTGCACCCCTGCAGCTAAGCTGTCGAGGGTATACTCCGTCTGCCCTTTGCCGAAGTGGATGTTGGTCGCATCGAAAGGCACAGAAGTTCCTTTGTCCATGGCCTGACCGTCGATGATCAGGTGGTGATGGCCTTTGCCATAATTCAAAGCACCCGCTGGCTCAACTTCCATCACTTCCACACCCATTTGAAGCTGGAAAGGCAACTTAATTTCTTGTCCATCGGTAAGATTAGGAAAAAACACACGTGCACCGTCGGGATAACCCAAAACGAGGCTATCGTTAGCAGCACCCATATCATGTCCTTCTTGCGCGGCATGGTCGTGGCCTGCGTGGTCCATGTTTTCTTCTTCCGTGGCGTTATTACAAGCTACGGTAAAACTCAAGGCCGCGGCCGCAAGTAAAAGCATTACTTTTTTCATAATTTTTTCATTTAAGGATATAAAAACAAACCCCGGTCGTTAGGCTTTGCTACTTCCGGGGTTTGCACTGATCTTTCAACTATTAGTAGCGGTACGAATCCGTTTTGTACGGTCCTTTTACGCTTACACCGATATAATCGGCTTGTTCGCTGTCGAGTATCTCCAACTCTACACCAATTTTGGCGAGGTGGAGGGCGGCTACCTTCTCATCGAGATGTTTAGGCAGCACATATACTTCGTTCTGGTATTTTCCTGCACTGTTCCACAACTCCATCTGCGCGAGGGTTTGGTTGGTGAACGAGTTCGACATTACAAAACTTGGGTGGCCCATGGCACAACCTAAATTCACCAAACGACCTTCGGCCAAAACGATGATTTCGTTGCCGTCTACATTGTAAACATCTACCTGTGGCTTAACGGTGTATTTGCTGCTGCCATACGCTTTGTTTAACCAAGCCATATCAATTTCGTTATCGAAGTGGCCGATGTTGCAAACGATGGTTTTGTCCTTCATCATGCGGAAATGTTTCTCGCTAACGATATTACAGTTACCTGTTGCAGTACAAACGATATCTACTTTGCTGATAACGCTTTCGAGACGTTTTACTTCAAAACCTTCCATGGCCGCTTGTAGGGCACAAATTGGGTCGATTTCAGTCACGATTACACGCGCACCGGCACCACGGAATGATTCCGCAGTTCCTTTACCCACATCTCCATAACCACAAACCACAACCACTTTACCCGCCATCATCACGTCGGTAGCACGGCGAACCGCATCTACTGCCGACTCACGACAGCCGTATTTGTTGTCGAATTTTGACTTGGTCACCGAATCATTTACGTTGATTGCAGGCACAGGCAAAGTGCCCTTGCGCATACGACCATACAAACGAGCAACACCTGTGGTGGTTTCTTCTGAGATACCACGAATTTCGGCTACCAGCTCAGGATGGTGATCCAGAACTACGTTGGTGAGGTCACCACCGTCGTCGAGTATCATATTGAGGGGCTTATCGCCTTCAAAAGCGAATAAAGTTTGGTCAATACACCACTCATACTCCTCTTCGGTCATACCTTTCCAAGCATATACCGGAATACCAGAAGCAGCAATAGCAGCAGCAGCATGATCTTGGGTAGAGAAAATGTTACAGCTCGACCAGCTTACTTCGGCACCGAGTTCTACTAGGGTTTCGATGAGCACAGCGGTTTGAATGGTCATGTGCAGACAACCTGCGATACGGGAACCTTTCAAAGGTTTGCTGGCACCAAATTCTTCGCGAAGCGCCATTAAGCCAGGCATTTCTGCTTCAGCTAGTTTTATTTCTTTGCGGCCCCAGTCGGCAAGGCTGATGTCTTTAACCTTGTACTTGGATGTAGTTTCGATCATGATATATTGATTTTCAATTATTTAATAGGTAGTAAAGCGGTGCAAAGTTAACTAATTTTTCCCGAACTTGGTTTTAACGGCTGAAGGCTTAACTTAGTCATATGGTTAAAACTGTGTTTTTGCTCATTTGTTTTTGGGCCATCACTTTGGTTATCAACGCACAGCCTTTATCTGGCGAAAATCCGCTTCGACTGGTGCAGTGCAAACACAGCAATGCGCAGCACAACGTTTTGCAGTACGCCCGTACGCAACAATCTGCCGTTAACCTCTTTCAGGGTCATATCCTCAAACAAAGTCTGCATTTTCAGCTCGATCCAAACATCCGTTATATCAGCGGATTTGTCGATTATAGCCTATTGTGGGGCAATCAAAGCCCGGTATTCCGTATCGATTGTGGCGATGCAATCAAAGATAGTTTGCGGTTGGCCGGTGATTCTTTGGTGGTACTCCTCGACCGTGCTGGCGGTGCCCTTGTGGTTTCTTTGCCCAATCAATTGGAGATCAGTTTGCCTTTTGCGCTCAATCTAAACGACACTTTACGATTCAGAATTTATTTTAGAGGCGAGCCTTACGACGACGGCAATAGCTTCGGTAGTTTCCGTATAGCCACCCATGGCCCGAATAACCGCCCGGTTTTATGGACCTTGTCGCAGCCTTATGGCGCCAAAGACTGGTGGCCGAATTTTCAAGTATTGGGTCAAAAAGCCGATACCACCGAAATGATTATCACCACCCCACCCAACTACCGTGCGGGGGGTATGGGTTTACTAAAAAGTATCGATTCATCCGGCAGCAATTGGGTACATCACTGGCAGCACAATTATCCTTGTCCACCTTATTTGGTAGGTACAGCGGTGAGCGATTATTGGGTATACGACCAGCATATTGCCGTCAATAATGGTGCTGACAGCATTCGGGTGGTTAATTACCTCTATGCAGAAGACTCCGTAAGTTGGAAAATCACACTCGACAGCAACCTGCCACCTATCCTCAATTTATTCACCGATTTATTCGGGGAGTACCCCTTCATCAACGAAAAATATGGCCATATGCAAATAAGCAATGGCGACGGCGGCATGGAGCACAACACCATGAGCTCGATGGGGAGCTACGACTATTCTTTGCTTGCCCATGAGCTGGCCCACCAATGGTTCGGCAACAAAATCACCTGCATGAGCTGGCAGGACATCTGGGTAAACGAAGGTTTTGCCAGCTGGATGACTGGCCTCACCCTTGAACGGCTACTCGACAATGGCTATTGGTGGGAACCTTGGCGGCGTTTACAAAAAGCAGCCGCTTTAGCCAGTCGCGATTATACCGTCTTCAAAACGGATACCAGCTCAGTGGCTGCCGTTTTTCAGAGCCAATCCACCTATCTAAAATCCTCTTTTGTCCTACATCAACTGCGCTACCAAATTGGCGATTCTGCCCTGTTTGCCGGCGTATACAATTACATTACGGATCCAGCGATTGGTTATGGTTTTGCAAATACCGAAACCATCAAAAATCATTTAGAGCTGGCCTGTGCTTGTGCTCTCGATACTTATTTTGAGCACTGGATTTATCAATCTGCCCATCCCGAATACCGCATGCGGTGGTCACCTAAAAACCGCGGCATCGGCCTTTCAATAGAAGACATCGCCCCTATGGGCCCAGCCGGCGGATTTGAAATTGATCTGCCTTTTCGCGTTTTTTCCGCCAATGGCGATAGTCTCGACCTTCGGGTGAAGAGTCGTGGCAATGCATTTTATACCCACCTAGACCTCCCTTTTACTCCCACGAGGGTGATCTTCGATCCTGAAATTCAAATATTAGCACAACTCATTAGTTTTGATCAGGCCAAAGATTTGTTGCTTGTACATCATATTCCGGGCGGGACAACTGCTCGGGTTGTCTTACCTGCAGACTGGGAAGGGGAACTCGAACAATTAGCACTATTCGATTTAGTGGGCAGGCAGCTCTATGTTTTAAAAGGCACCGACCCCGTATTATCGGTCGATTTGCCCTACTATTTACTTGGCGGAAGTTTAACTGGCATCCTCCATGCCCGGCATCCCGACGGGAGGGAAGCTGTTGCCCAATTTCACGATGTGCGTAGTCGTTGAACCTTACTGCCCTGCTTTTGTTTATTTTTGCAGTCTGAATCAACAGCGTTAAAATAAAAACAACATGGCATATCCCGAATTTATGGTCGCTCCAATGCGGAAAGACCTCACTGAAGTAGGTTTTACAGAACTCAAAACACCCGAAGCGGTGGATGCCCTGATGGCCCAAAAACAAGGCACTGCCCTGTTGGTGGTAAACTCCGTTTGTGGTTGTGCTGCAGCCAACGCCCGTCCTGCCGTAAAAAAGGCCATTCAAAACGCCAAAAAACCCGGTGCACTTACCACAGTTTTTGCTGGCATGGAAGTAGAAGCCGTTGCAACGGCACGTGCCCATATGTTGCCTTATCCTCCTTCGAGCCCATGCATCGCATTGTTCAAGGATGGTCAGCTGGTACATATGTTAGAGCGCCACCACATCGAAGGTCGCTCGGCTGACATGATTTCCGCCAACCTTATCGAGGCATTTGACCAACACTGCTAAGCCACATTTCAGCTAAAGCTGGTCTAAAAAAAAAGGGCTTTCCAATTTCGGAAAGCCCTTTTTAGTTCTATTTTATGTGCCGCAACTCAGCTAATTGAATCGCGTACCCTTTGGGCAAAAGCACGGAAGGCAGCTTTAAAATCCATGCCATCGGCCATTTGCTCACGAATCCAAATGGCACCTAGTAGGTGGGTGAGTTGCTCGCCCTCATCTTCGCCACCTACTTCAAAAGCTGGTTTTTCTTCTTCTAAAATGGCATTTTCGGCAGCATGGAGTTCTTCCAAACTGTGGTCTTCGGCCAGTCCACGTATTACAGGAAGTTTCACGACAATAATTTTGAATTCACCAATTCATGCACAAATTCAATTTTAGAAGCCGC
>JBDNIH010000217.1:0-6279 GCA_041688385.1 Bacteroidia bacterium | reverse complement strand
ACTTAACCACATTTTATCGGCAGTCCGATAGAATTTTCCAGTGCTAAAATGGCGGTTCTTCTGGCGGTTCCATGCACCCCAGCTTTTTTTCGGTACCGAAATCGTATACGCTTCCGGTTCGATGTTAATGCGTGTGTTCGACCCTGTACTTGCTTGATTTACAAACAAGTCATCATCACCTGAAAGATGTTTGATATGGGAAACAAAACCCTTGTGAAAGAAAAACAAAGAGCGGTAATAAGACAAATTTCGACCTACACCCATATACGCCCTTCCTGCGAGTGTGTGACTTAAGTACTGCAAAGCCGTCAAAATAGTGTCGTATTGAATGAATAGGTTAAGCAAGGTTTTCTCACGGGCATAACCACCAAAACCCAAAACTATTTCAGTTTTGTCGATGTATTGTTTTTGCATTTGCCGTATCCATTGCCGTGAAGCAGGGTAACAATCGGCATCACTGAACAGCAATACGTTGTGTTCGGCAGCTTTTATACCTAAGGTTAGGGCAAACTTTTTCCCGGTGGGATACTTAGCCTGTTCCGCTATAGTCACCACTTTTAAGCGGGGATAGCGTGTTTGCAGCTCTTTCAGGATATCTTCCGACTCATCGTAGGAGCAATCATTCACCACCACCACTTCAAAATCGGAATAATCTTGCTCCATAAAGGCAGGCAAATGCCGCGTAAGATTGGCGGCTTCATTGCGTGCCGCAATAATTACGGATACCGGTAGCTCCTGGCGATTAAAGGCAGATTGTTTGTCTTTGTAGAGCAACAGCCTGATCCAGAACCAGTAGTGATAAAACAAATTCAATAAGAGCAATAAGCCCAATAAAATTATAGGCAGGTAAAGTACCAGATTCATGTAAACAGGTTTTCCAGACGTTGGATACGCTAACTTTGCGCACGACAAAGCTACGGCTAACCTTTACTCGTTTACAGACAATTTTTAAACAGATGTCGTTTACTCTTTTTGCGCAGGATTCTCAATCAAAAGCACGCGCTGGCTTGCTTAAAACCGCCCACGGAAACATAGAAACACCCATTTTTATGCCTGTCGGCACGGCAGGAACAGTGAAAGGTGTTCACCAGCACGAACTTAAAAACGACATCAAAGCCCAAATAATACTCGGCAACACCTACCACCTTTTCCTCCGACCAGGTACCGATTTAATTGAAACAGCGGGCGGGCTACATAAATTTAACGGCTGGGAAGGCCCTATACTCACCGACAGTGGTGGCTACCAAGTTTTTTCGCTCTCCGACATCCGGAAAATAAAAGAAGAAGGCGCCACCTTTTCCAGTCACATCGACGGCTCCAAACATTTGTTCAGTCCAGAGCGTGTAATGGACATACAACGCAGCATAGGTGCTGACATCATCATGGCGTTCGATGAGTGTACACCCTACCCTTGTGCTTATAAGTACGCCAAAGATTCGATGGAACTAACCCACCGCTGGTTACAGCGCTGCATCGACCGTTTTGACAGCACTGAACCACTTTACGGCTATGCACAAAAGCTGTTCCCCATAGTTCAAGGAAGCGTATATCCCGACTTACGTAAGGCATCTGCCGAGTTTATTGCCAGCACCAATCGCGAAGGTTACGCAATTGGTGGTTTGAGCGTAGGCGAACCGCATGAGGATATGTACGCAATGACCGATTTGGTGACAGACATACTTCCGCAAGACAAACCGCGCTACCTCATGGGCGTAGGTACACCTGCGAACATACTGGAAAGCATCGCCTTGGGTATAGACATGTTCGACTGTGTAATGCCTACGCGCAATGCACGCAACGGCATGTTATTTACTAAAACGGGCATCATCAATATGCGCAATGAAAAATGGCGTAGCGACCTCAGTCCCATAGATTCAGAAAGCGATTTACTGGTCGACCAAGTATACAGCAAAGCCTATTTGGCCCATCTGGTCCGAAACAAAGAGATGCTCGGTGCGCAAATTGCCTCAATACATAATCTGCACTTTTATTTGTGGTTGGTAAAAGAAGCTAGATTACACATTCTTGCTGGCGACTTCTTGATCTGGAAAAACAGTATGGTTGAGCAATTGATGCAGAAAAGATAAAAAATCAAGCTTAGCGCCTTCATGAAATCAGATTAAGCCGTTGTTGTTCGACCATTTTTAATACCCTAAGAAGAGCATTAGGTGAAAATTTCTAGTGCTGATTATACGGCAAAACAGTTCTAAACCTTATTTTTAAAGAGATAAATTGGTTCCCTTTCAATTTAATCTTCAAAACGAAACTATGCATCGCAAAAAATTAGGTCTGATATGTTTAGCATTGTATGCGGTGCTGTGCAGCCATTCCTTGCAGGCGCAATCAGCGAATTCCTTTAGTAGCGACCGCCTAGGAATGGCTAATACGCCGTCGGTAGTTGGCAAACATTATTTGCAGTTGCAATTTGGAGGAAGTTTCGGGAGTTATTATCGTGGCTCGGGGTTTCGAAGTAATTATAGTGCCCGCGATTGGAACAGCGACTATTTCTTGCGTTTTGGAATAAATGCTACAACCGAAATCAATGTTGGCCTAGAGCTGAACCGACAACAAAATAGGAACGGGGACTTAGCCTCTCCAATCGGTTTACAACCGCGCCTAAGCAACCCTACCCGTATCAATGGTATAAGAGCCGGGATTCGACATAGTTTCTTTACGGAAGACGATCACGATTTTTCGTTGGCCTTGCTGGTATTGTTATCCAATAATCAAAGCGGCTTTGGCCAATTAGGATCATATGGTTATTGGGTAAACTTACTTGGCGCCAAACAAATAAGCAACAGAATAGCCGCAACAGGGAACATAGGTATTCAACATAAAAGCAGCTTTACTGGCCCAGAGTTAAATTATGTGGTGAATTTTTCCTTCGATATGGGTTACAATACGGGTTTGTTTCTTGAGGCAAAAAATGAAGCTGTACTTTTCGAGCAAGAGAATATAATCCAATGGTACAATAGCGGATTGTTTTGGAAGCTGACACCTAATTTTATGCTCGACTTACATGGTGGCTACAATCGCACGTTCAGTGGTAGCTTTAGTGAAAAATATTGGTATGGTGCCATGGGCATAAGCTGGAAAATAAAAGCGATAGCCACGAAAAAGCCGGCAACACTGTGAGCGTGTTTGTAAGCTAGACCTTAGCATTTTAACAACATTTCAAGTATATGTCTAAATCTCCAGCACCGGCACGTCCATATGAAGAGGCCTTAAATGCCTTAACGCATGGATTGGGAGCAGTATTAAGTGTGGCTGCACTTATTTATGGTATTGGCTGGTCGGCCCATACGCCTGGCAGCTCGGCTTGGCTCGGAGAATTGGTTTTTGCAGCATCCTTGGTTTTACTTTATACTGCCTCAACCATTTACCACGCCGTTCACAACCCGCTGTTCAAAACAAAATTGCGGCTCATCGACCATGTGAGCATCTACGTACTAATTGCTGGTAGCTATACGCCCTTTCTCACAACAGCCATTCCCGGACATTTGGGTACGCTGATGTTGTGGGTAATTTGGGCTTTAGCCATAAGCGGGCTGCTGTTCAAGGTTACGCTAGGCTTTCGTTTTCCTAAAATTTCATTGCTTTTCTACATTGCTATGGGCTGGATGGTTGTGGTGATATATGATGCTTTTGTTACCCATGTTCCTCCTCAAAGTGTACAATTAGTTGCGCTAGGTGGACTATTTTACACCGGTGGCACTTTATTTTTTGTCAGCAAGAAAATTCCATACGCCCATGCTTGGTGGCACTTATGTGTTTTAGCCGGATCCGCCTCCCATTATATGGCAGTTCGTTTACTCTGATAACCGCAGCGTCAAATAGGCTATCAACCGAATAAAAATTGGTTTAGCTGACAGATTGCGCTTAAATTCGTTTGTTTCGTTAAATCAAGTCTATGCGTTATACCCTCCTCCTGCTTCCTTTCCTACTCTTTACAGCTTGTAAATCCAAAAAAGAAGCTGTAAATGCAATACCAATTCCTGCATTTTCACCACGCGACAGTATTAACGCCGCCAAATTAAGGGAAGGCATTAGTTGGTATGCCCTAGGTGATGAGCCGGGTTGGAGCTTACAAATTAAAAGTGATGGCTCTATTGCGTTTAACGACATCAATGGCAACCAAAGAAAGGCTTCTTTAAGTGAAAAAATCTTACTTAATGATGGTGCTGGCTTCCGTTACGTTTTACAAACAGAAACCGGTTTACTCGAAGTACGCTTCTGGGAAAAAAGCTGCATAGATAAAATGTCAGGTGAAAACTTCCCCTTTGAAGTGGCGGTAAAACTCGACTATACAAGTTATACGGGATGTGGCGGACCAACCTTCAACCACCGCATCCAAGACAGTTGGGTGGTTGCAGCCATAGACGGCAACCCTATTTACCCTCAAAATGACAATAAAATACCGCTGCTTAGTATGATACCCGAAGCGGGCAAAATAGCCGGAAATGATGGCTGCAACCAATTTACGGGCAAATTCTACAGCGGACTTGGCAAAATAGAAATTGGCCCACTAGCTATTACTAAAATGGCCTGTAAGGATAGTCTCGATCAAATTATACAGAAATTCTTAAGCCAAGGCAGCTTTAATTATCAGTTGCTCGGCCAACAAATGGAATTGACGGGCAAAAATGGCCAAATTATGCTGCTCAATCGTCCAGAATAATCGCCTCCGTATTGAATGCTAGCTTTTTGCAATTTTGATTGCAAAAAGCCAAGTACATGCGTTCTTTTGCAGCATGGATTTCACCACTCCCCTTGCCCGATTCCGTTGGGTTGCCCGCTTTGAAGGAATTTCCTTTCTTCTCTTGCTGTTTATTGCGATGCCGCTCAAATATGGGTTCGATTGGCCGTACGCAGTAAAATATATTGGCTGGGCCCATGGTGTACTCTTTGTATGGTACGGGATTTCCCTTCTTGACGTTTGGCAAAAAGAACGCTGGCCGTTTTGGAAAGCAGCTATCGCGGCAATTATGAGCTTAGTGCCCTTTGGCACATTTTGGTTCGAAAAAAAACAGCTCTGACAAAATCTCAGCGTACATTTTGTGCCATCCGGAAAAGATAATCCGAACATTGATCCTTTTCCTCTGTCCTGAATCCTGCCCATAACTCATCCAAGGTTTGTTGCGCTACCGCCGCTGCTGTTTCCTGCAATAAATACCCCGGCTCGGTTAACACTACTACAAACGCTCGTTTATCTTCTTTATCTGGTTTTCTACTCACCCAATCTTTCAACTCTAGATGTTGAATCATACGGGTGATAGCTGAGCGATCTCTTCCCAACTGCTTAGCCAAAAAAAGCTGGTTACAACTTTCATTTTCAGCCAGCTGATTTAATAGCCGCAATTGATCAGCTGTAATATTGAGCCCTGCCACTTTCAAATTCGCTGATAAACGGCGGTTCAATCTGAACCAAAGCATGCCCAATAAACGTCCAGTATTAATAGCCTTCATATGTTGCAATTTCAACATAAACTTAAGCAATAAATCGATTTTGTTCAAGCGAGGTAATGACATGCCTACTTGCCTATTATGCAAAGTCAATACTTGTATAAGAATATATTCATCGACAAAAAGAAGGTGTTGGTCGATAAAATCCGAATGCCGCTAAAAGGATGCGAATCTTTGGTTGTCAAGTTAAACACCCATGCCCCGGACTATATTCAACTTCTTTGCTCTCTCTATTATAATGAGCCTAAGCTCATGTAATAAACAGGAGCCAGAAGCTTGTATCTCCATTCAGCAGCGTGTTACTACCTTTTATGTTGGCGAACGAGTTCAATTGCAAGCCAGTTGCAGTAAAAATGCAGAAGAGTACAGTTGGTCGATAGGTAAACCAGGCAAATACCAAACTTTCAATGCGCCAAGTGTCAAAGTACAGTTCCAAGAAGCTGGCAGCTATGAAGTAAAATTACGTGTTGGCAACGGCCAATCATCGGATGTTGTGAGTCTACTCGTTCAAGTTATCCCAACAGATTCCGGCCAATAAATCTATTTTCCTCAATTAACTCCTCCCCGTTCTTCAGTCAGAAGCTCGGGCTTTTTTTTGGGATAGATTTTTATTAAAAAAGTTTTTTTGCCGAAATAGAAGCTTCTATTGACTATTCCTTTGCTCTACTTTTGGTAAAAAATTGCCCCATTTATAGACTATTATACCAAAATAGAACAGAACAAAATAAATTGAAGCTTATTTTTGTCCCAAATTGAGCCTTATACTTTAAATAATCAGTCGAATATTATCACACGTAAAATGTAATTCATTGTATT
>JBDNIH010000036.1:0-8555 GCA_041688385.1 Bacteroidia bacterium | reverse complement strand
TCGACCAATTTTAATAATATTGCACTATGCAAGCCCAAATAGACGCCTTACAGCAGCAAGCAGCTGCCTTTGAAATCAGCGACGCCCAGGCATTGGAGAACTACCGCCTCACGTTTATGAGTAAAAAAGGCAGCCTGACCACCCTATTCGATACGTTTAAGGCTATTGCTGGTCCCGAAAAACGTTCGTACGGTCAGCCGCTAAACCAGCTCAAAAACTTCATCGAAGGCCGCTTTAACGAGGCCCGCGAGCTGCTTGAAAACAGCAGCGCTGCAGCAGTAAGTGGCATCGACTACACCGTGCCGCCCCAGCCGATGGAGTTGGGATCGCGCCACCCGATTAGCCTGGTACGCCAGGAGATGGTAGGATTTTTCGAACGCCTCGGCTTTAACATCAGCGAAGGACATGAGGTAGTCGACGACTGGCACAACTTCGGAGCACTCAATTTCGAGGCCGATCATCCAGCCCGCGATATGCAGGACACCTTCTTTATCCAATCCAATCCCGATATACTCCTGCGCACCCACACCTCTACCGTTCAGGTAAAGGAGATGCAGCTCGGCAATTTACCCATACGCACCATCAGCCCTGGACGCGTTTACCGCAACGAAACCGTTTCGGCACGCTCGCATATGCAGTTCCACCAGATGGAAGGACTGTATATCGACGAAAATGTATCGTTTGCCGACCTCAAACAAACCCTCTTCCAATTTGCCCGACATATGTTCGGCGAAGAAGTTCGTGTACGTTTCCGCCCGAGTTATTTTCCTTTTACCGAACCTTCGGCAGAGATGGATGTGAGCTGCTTTATCTGCGGCGGCGTAGGCTGCAACATCTGCAAAAACACCGGCTGGGTCGAAATTCTCGGCTGCGGCATGGTCGACCCCAATGTGCTCGAAAGCTGTGGCATCGACAGTAAAAAATATACTGGTTATGCCTTTGGTATGGGTTTCGAACGCCTCACCATGCTCAAATACCAGATCAAAGACATCCGGCTGTTTTTCGAAAACGACCTGCGTTTTCTGCGCCAATTTAGCAGCACAACACCAGTACGATGAACATAGACCAACTCAAAACCATCGCTGTAATCGGTGCCGGCACCATGGGCAGCGGTATCGCCCAGGTATGTGCCCAAGCGGGTTACCATACCTTGCTGTACGACACCAACCCGGCCATGCTCGGCAAGGCCAAAGATCAAATCAAACAGCAGCTGCAGAAAGCCATCGACAAACAACTGATTAGCGCTGCTGACCGCGACAGCATACTAAGCCACCTCCACTTCACCGACCGTTTTACCCAGCTGGTCGCCGACCTCTGCATCGAGGCCATCATCGAAAAACTCGAACCCAAGGTGCAGTTGTTTCGGGAACTCGAAAGCCAGAACGGCAAAAACTGCATCCTAGCTACCAATACCTCCTCGATACCAGTGACCAGCATCGCCGCCGGTTGTAGCAGACCGAGCCGGGTAGTGGGCATGCACTTTTTTAATCCAGCCCACATCATGAAGCTGATAGAAGTCATCAGCGGGGTGGATACAGAAGTGGAAGTAGCGCAGCTGGTCTACGATTTATCGCTCAAGCTGGGCAAAAAGCCTGTGCACGCCAAAGATGCCCCAGGCTTTATTGTAAACCGGGTGGCCCGCCATTATTATGTCGAAAGCCTCAAGTTGCTCGAAGAAGGTGTGGCCGATCTCGAAACCATCGACCGCCTACTCGAAAGCCGTGGCTTTAAACTAGGCCCTTTTCGTTTGATGGATTTAATTGGCGTGGATACGAATTTCGCTGTAACATCTTCTATGTTTTCGTCGTTTCAATACGACCCGAAATTCCGGCCCAGCCGCATCCAGCAACAAAAAGTGGATGCCGGTCACCACGGCCGCAAATCCGGCAAAGGTTTTTATGACTATCCCACGACTTAAAACAAGCTTACTTTTTGTGCTCCTGTTTATCGCAGGAGCCAGCTGCCGCAATCAAAACGCTGATTTTGTGCCTAATGTGTTGGTCGACCTTACCCTCAACCTCAACAATCCCAGTTACCAACCTGTTACGGTGGTAGGTGGCCATTTATTTATGCCCACCCAAGGCTACCGAGGCATCGTTATTTACCGGGCCAACATCAACGAATTCCAGGCTTTCGACATGGCCTGTACCTATCGGCCACTGGAGAGCTGCCATGTTGTTGCGCTCGACTCAGCAACCAGTCTGTTGAAATGTGCTTGTTGCGATTCTCGCTTCAATTTTGAAGGTCAATTGCTGCAAGGTCCGGCCGGTGTGCCGCTTAAAGCATACCGCACCCTTTATCAACCTAACACCAATACACTGCAGATTTCCAATTGATTTTGTATGTTAATTTTTTGAATTTGTCTGGTCAGTTACAAATCAAAAATTAACTTCGGTAACCAAACCACACAATCATGAAGACCCTCAAAAAAATAGGCATCGGTCTTTTGGCGCTGATTGCCCTCATCGTATTGATTGGCCTTTTCCTGCCGTCGGCTGTTCATGTAGAAGAAAGTGGCGAGATGACCGCTGCTCCCGAGCTTGTGTACGCGCAAATTGCTGACTTCAAAAACTGGCCAGACTGGTCGCCTTGGCATGAGGCGGACTCCAACATGGTAATGAACTACCAAGGTGAGCCCATGCAAGTAGGCCACGGTTACAGTTGGACTTCAAAAGAGCTTGGCGATGGGCGCATCGTATTTACCAAAATGACTCCACATAGCGCGCTTGCTAGCGAAATGTACTTCATGGGCGATGACAAGCCCGCCTATGCCGGATACACCCTTGAAGCCACCGAATCGGGTACACGTATGACCTGGAGCATCGACTTCGACATGGGGGAAAATCCTTTTGGCAAAGTATTCGGGGCAATCATTTTCCCGATGATGCTGAAAAAAGACTTAAAACGTGGTCTAGAGCGCCTCAAATCCCGCGTCGAAGCAATGCCTCCCAAAGCGCCCGCCTTAGTTGTGACCCATTTCACCACCCAGCCCATACACTACGTTGCGTTAAAATACGAAGGTGCTCCCGGCGACGTCGATGCGCAGTTAGGCCAAATGTATGCTACGCTGCAAGCCTATCTTGAAACCGAAAAAATGGAGATTACTGGCGCTCCCTTCGCCATCTGGCATTGGTGGAGCGATACCTTGGTGCGCTTTGAGGCTTGTTTGCCGATTGGTCAGAAAATCAAGGGCACAAAAACCATTCTGTACAGCGAAATGGCCGCTACCCCAGCCATTCAAGCCGATTATTTTGGTCCCTCAGAACAAACCGAAGCCACCCATTATGCATTGGGCGATTATGCCGACAAAAAAGGCCTCAAACTCGGTTCGCCCATCGAAATTTATGTGACCGATGCGGCGCAAGAGCCAGATACCGCCAAATGGCACACCCAAATCATCTATCCCATTTTGCCCTGATAAACGATACATTCAACCCAAAGAAACGGCCAGAGCCTGTTTTTTTTTGCAGACTACATTTGGTCGACTCGTTTTTATGGTTGGTGTCAATGCAAGTCGGCGGTAAGCTTAGTTCGGTAAAGGCAGTACAGCCACCCTTGGCTCGATGCCCGAAGCCGTTTAATAACAGGATTTCGACTGCGCTCAACCGGGGTAAAACAGGATTGTTACTTCTTCTTAGCATATTCTTGGCTTTTATGGTGATTCGGATAACCCTTAGGTTTAGCTATAAATTCCAGTTTGTAAACTACCACCCATGAAAATAGTCGTATGTTTTTGTTTGTTGCTCGGGCTTTCGGTCACCACTACCTATGCCCAATTCACCGAAGGTTTTCAAAAAAGGGAATACCTCGAGCTCATGCGCATCACTGCGGCGAGCATCGACACCCCGTGGACACAACTGAAGTTAAAACCCTTGTATTCCGAAATTTTCTTCCGCTCGAAAGTGGTTGGGCTCGACAACCAAGCCGACCTCTGGCTACGTGACGACGGCGTAATCATCCTCAGTTTACGGGGTACAACCAAAAAGGACATCAGCTGGCTCGAGAATTTTTATGCTGCTCAAATCCCTGCCCAGGGCAGCATTCAGCTTGCCAGCGACTATACCTATACTTACCACTTTGCCGAAGAAAGTCGCGCGGCGGTACATGTCGGCTGGACCATAGGTGCCGGGTTTTTACTCCGGGAAGTGCTGCCGCAACTCGACTCCTGCTACCAAGCTGGTGCCCGCAATTTAATTGTGGTAGGGCACAGCCAGGGTGCAGCTTTAAGCTTTTTGGTGACCTCCCAACTGCGTTATTGGCAAAAACAAGGCAAGTTTCCGGCGGGATGGCAGCTAAAAACCTATGCCAGCGCGGCACCCAAACCGGGCAATTTGTATTATGCCTACGATTACGAGCAGCTTACCTATGGTGGTTATGGCATAACCGTACTCAACCCCCTCGATTGGGTGCCTGAAGTGCCTGTTACCGTACAAACGCTCACCGATTTTACGCCGACCAACCCTTTCCGCGACGCCAAAAAAGTATTCAAAAAGCAACCCTTTTTAAAACGACTGGCCTTAAGCTACGGTTATAAACGCCTTACCAAACCCACCCAGCGCGCCCAAAAAAACTACACCAAATACCTCGGTAAAACAGCTTCCAGCATGCTTAAAACCACCTTGCCAGGTTATGTAGCACCCAAATATGTTCCCAGCACGCTGTATACGCGGGCTGGCAGTCCCATCGTCCTCCGCCCCAATGCAGCTTACCGCAGCGAAAGGGTAGATCCGAACAAAAACGTTTTCATCCACCACATGCCAGAGGCCTATTACAGGCTCGCTGAGCTGTTACCCGACTAGCGAACAAAAGGATCTTGGAATTTAGAGTCTGTCGCGAAGGTATTGTCGGTAAGCGTATTCAAAAAAGCCAAAAGCGCCTCTTTTTGCTGCGGTGTCAGGTTAAGCCGGATGGCGGTTCCTCCAGGTGTACGCAAGGGTGGGTTCAGGTTCGGGTGAAGTTGCACCCCGCTGTTGTAATGTTCTATTACCTGCTGAAGTGTAGCGAAACGACCATCATGCATATAAGGCGCATTCAAAGCAATGTTGCGTAAGGATGGCGACTTGAAAGCGCCTAATTGATTCGGATTGCCATTTGCACCACCTACACCCGCATCGGTCGTAGTTGCGTCCAAGCCGTTGTTGCGCGCACCCGGGGCAATATGTGCGTCGGTGCCATGACAAGCCGCACAGGTACCCGGACCATTAAAAATGCCCTTACCCATATTCTCCTGCTGGGTGAAATTCGGGAAAGGATCGCCAGTATTGGCCACCAAAACCCTGCCTTGGTCGTATTTACTTTGATAGCTCACCGCACTACGAACATATTGAGCCAAAGCCATAGCAATACGGTTGGTGGAAACCGCGGTATCGCCAAATGCGCGCGTGAACAAGGTTGGATAATAGGCTTGTCCGCGTATACGGGCAACCAACTGATCGAGCGTTAAACCCATCTCAACGGTATCTTGTATCGGCATCAAAACCTGGGCTTCGAGCGTTGCGGCTCTTTCATCCCAGAAAAAACGACGGCTGCCGTAAAAACGCGCATTTACCAGCGACATCGAATGCCGACCGGTTTGCCCGCCGCCATGCCCTATACTCAGCACCCGTGGGTCCGAGAGCGCCTTATCGGCTTGGTGACAGCTGCCACAAGCAAGGGTATTGTTGATGCTCAGCGCCCGGTCGAAAAACAACACCCGCCCTAAAGTAGCACCATCGTCGGTGATGGGATTGTTGGGCGGGGTATTGTCCGCCTGAAGGGTGTTGAGATAAAAAGGAAACGGTTGGTTGGCGTAATTATAGGGGGTTGCCGGCAAGTTAAGGGCAGCCATTGGGTCTGCGGGATTGTTAGGGTTGGTAGGGTTGGTAGGATTTTCATCCTTATTACAGGCAACAACAACCAATAACAACAGCGCAAATACGCCCAGGGTGTGCAATTTCGTCTTCATGAAGATAGGTTTCGGTTTGTCTTCGTCGGAAATCCGAGTTTTTCGTAGGCACACTAATCATTGTGTTTCACCGCTGAAAAAAACATTTTTCAAGCGCTTCGACAAAGTAAATGATGGAGGGTTTAATGCGCTGAAGATTTTTTTTTGCGTTGAGCGCTGTGCGGGGTTTCGGTTAAACGGGCATACGTTTCCTATTGTCATCGTGGGCCTTGTAGAGCTAGGATTAAACTTTGTTTAGAGCCATCACCCATTTTATTGGCAGAGAAAATGCCGATAAGTTATTTCAAGCAGCGCTACGCAAAATCCTTTAGTTTAGCGGTATGAACGGACCAATCGGTGTTTTCGATTCGGGTTATGGCGGCCTTACCGTGATGCGGTCGCTGGTAGCTGCCTTGCCGCAATACGATTATTGCTATTTAGGCGACAATGCCCGGGTGCCGTATGGTCCCCGCTCCTACGAAAGTGTGTACCAGTTTACACTTGAATGTGTCCAAAAACTCTTCGATTTGGGCTGCCCACTGGTCATTTTGGCTTGCAACACCGCCAGTGCTAAAGCTTTGCGGACCATCCAACAAAACGATTTACCCAAAATAGCACCCGATAGACGGGTTTTGGGGGTGATCCGACCAACCACCGAACAGCTCGGTCATTTCAGCAAAAGCGGACAAGTAGGTATCTTAGGAACCACCGGAACGGTAAGCTCACGCTCCTATGTCCTTGAAGCAGAGAAGTTTTTCCCAGCGCTTCAGGTGTTTCAGGAAGCCTGCCCCATGTGGGTTCCGCTAGTCGAAAATGGTGAACATCAAAGTCCGGGTGCCGATTATTTTGTGCAACAGCACCTTCACCGCCTTCTTGCCCACGGTCCACGTATCGACACCCTGGTATTGGCCTGCACCCACTACCCGCTACTGCTGCCTAAAATCCAAGCCTATTTGCCCGAAAACATACGGGTGATTAGTCAAGGACCATTAATCGCCGAAAGTCTAGGCAATTACCTCCAGCGTCATCCTGCAATAGAACAGCAGCTCCGTCGTGCCGGCAGCCGCCGCTTTTTCACCACCGACAGCAGCCAAGACTTCGATGCCAAAGCTGCCCTTTTTTATGGGGAAGTTGTGCATTCCGAACATCTACCGCTTTAAAAAACCGCAGGAATGGATGAAATCCTCACCCTCCAAGCTGCCGTACTGCCTTTACCGAAATTCGAAAACACCCTCATCCTTTTTATCCCCGCCGAAACCGTTCGGGCCATCGGCGGACTCAAAACCCGTTTACTTTGTCGAATTCAGGGCGGTGAACCTTTTGCTGCCGGTTTTGTGGCCTTCGGGGGAGGCGATGCCTATCTCCTGCTCAACAAGGATAAACGCCAAAAATACGACTTGGAAGTCGGCATGAACGCCGAACTCCGGCTCCAGCCCCACCCCGACGAATTAGGCCTGCCTTTACCCGAAGTTTTGGCAGAAATACTGTCGCAAGATGACGAGGCATTCCGGCGATTTCAAGGCATAGCACCCGGCAAACAACGCTACATCGCCTATTATGTGGGACAGCTAAAAAGCGCCGATAAACAAATCGAACGCGCACTGCATGTGCTCCGTAACCTCAAAAGTTGCGCCGAAGGCCGGGAAAGTTTTGCGCATTTGTTGCGGAAATAGACGCGCACTATACCAAATTTCCACCCACAAAAAAACCCGCCGAAGCGGGTTGCGTTTTTTAATCTTTTTTCTTGGCTGGCGCCTTTTTCGGCTTGGCTTCTGCAGTGCTAGCTGCTACGTCCGTTTTGGCTTTGGCCTTGGGCGCTGCCTTTTTGACTGGGGCTTCCGCTTTCGTTGGAGCTTCAGCAGGGGCTTCTACCTCCGGACTAAAGTCGAGTACCGACTCCAAGGTTTGGTACCAACGAATGAGCTTGCGCATATCGCTCATATACACCCTTTCGGTATCGTAATCAGGAATAATTTTCGCGAAAGTGGAGGTAATTAACTGCGGCTCGGCTTTGTTTGCATCGATGCCGTCGAACTTAATTTTATCGTCATGGATGCGTTGAAACACATCTTTGAGTGCAATTTGATCTTCTTGGGTATAGATGCTGATGTCTTCCAAGGCAGCAACACGTGCCGAGCCGGGAATGGGGTAACGTTTGCGGGTTTCGTCGAGGGCTTCAACGATAAAGCCACCCTTCGAGCTGCTAATTACCTTATACAAACCGGGTTTTCCGGAGATGTTGACGATGCCTTTTAGGTCCATGCACGTAAATTGTTGGGCAAAAATACAGTTTTTTAGTGAGAATACGGTAGCTGCTTCGCTGTCGACCGCTGCATTGCCCTCCGTTTGTTTCCTACTTTGACGTTCGCTGCTGTTGGCTAGATTTTACCTCAGACCACCCGCATTACTGGCGGTCGAACGAGCCGGCCGTTTGCGCAGCGTGCGGACCTCGCCTCAGAAAGAAAATTTAACCTAAAAACGAAAAAACCTGAGAAGAACCCCCAATCGCAAAATTTCAACTATAAAACCGAAACTTCTAAGGCAGCAGCGCTTTGCTTATCTTTGCGCGTCATGAAAAAACGTCATCTTATTACCGCAGCCCTACCTTATGCCAATGGGCCAGTGCATATTG
>JBDNIH010000216.1:0-13920 GCA_041688385.1 Bacteroidia bacterium | reverse complement strand
GTACAAACTCCCCCTCAGAAAATGTTGCGTGCTATCGGTGATATAAAACTGAGTAGCACTGGCTGCAGCTCCACCCACTTCATACAAAACACCAAACTGACGAGCTTCTGGCCGAGAAATGGTTTTTTCTTCGATCGAAGACGCTTTTACGACATGTTTATAGGTAAGCCGTTGCGTTTCGGCTACCATGGCATTCAGTGTAGCCTTTGGACCAATGGCTATGTAGCTCAGGTAAATGGTTGCATTTAAAGCAGGATAGCGAATATTCATCCAGCAAGGGTTTTCTGCATTCGCAACAGCTTCTATTACACTGGCAACAGGATAATCAAAACTATAAGGACAAAGGATGCTATCGAATCGTTGGTATGCCCGCTCAGGTAAATCGATGCGGTGATAGGCATACGGCTTGGGCTGGACTTCTTCTTCCCCACAGCCGGTTAGCACCAAAGCTACCAACAACAGCAAGCTATAACTCAGGAGTTTCATTTTCTTCATTTTCAGGAGCCGACTCAGGCAAAGTAATACGAACCGAAATAATCCGTCGGTCGTCGGCTTCAATTACAGTAAACAAATAGCCAGCATACGCTATTTCTTGTCCGGCAATGGGCATATGTCCCGAAAGTTCTAATAATAACCCAGCAAGACTATCCGCATCTACCCGCGCTTCTTCAAATGTCTCGTTGTTGATATCGAGATATTTATAAACTTCCTGCAATTGCGTTTTTGCCTCAAAAATGAAGTTTCTATCATCCAACTGCTGATAAGGGAGCTCTTCAGCTTCGTCGAATTCATCGTTTATTTCACCGACGATCTCTTCGAGAATATCTTCGAGCGAAATTAATCCCGCACAACCACCATATTCATCTACCACAATAGCCATGTGGGTGTGCTTACCCTGAAAATCTTTGAATAAATCATCAATACGCTTTTTTTCAGGAACAAAATAAGGTTTGCGCAAGAGTGGCTTCCAGTCGAAAGTATCATCCTTGCTTAGGTGCGCCAACAAATCTTTGAGATACAATATCCCATCTATTTTGTCGAGCGAATCGGTGTATACGGGCACCCGACTATAGCCCGAATCGGTCACCTGCTGCAATAATTCCGTAAAAGTGGCATCCGATTCCACCGCGGTAATGTCCTGCCGCGACGTCATAACTTGCTTCACGCTGATATTGCCAAAATTAACGATGCCTTTTAAAATGTCTTTTTCCTCAGCATTGTCATCTTCTTCCTCGTAGGTCAATTCAATGGCCTGGTTCAGCTCATCTATGCTCACATTTTGAACCTTGTTCTTTATACGACGGTCAATGAGATTGGTTCCTGAAATCAATAAAAAGCTAAAAGGGGTGAACAGTTTATTTAAAACATTCATGGCCGGCGCCATAAAGGCTGCAACCTTGAGGTTCTTTTCGGTGGCATAAACTTTAGGCAGCACTTCCCCAAACATGACAATCAGCAGGGTTACCAATAAGGTTTGTATTAAAAAGCCAAAAAGTGGTGCAGTTGAGAAGTCGAATTGACGGAAGGTTACGTAATAAGACAAAATAACGATGGTCACATTGACCAGATTGTTGGAGATGAGCAAAGTGGCCAATAACCTTTTGGGATGGTCGAGTAGATGTACAATCAACTTATCTCTTGGGACATCGCTTAATACGAGATCGTTGTGAATACTTTTCGATAGAGAAAAGAAGGCTACTTCAGAACCAGAGAGCAGGGCGGAAAAAATGAGTAGAACAAAAATGCCCAGCAATGTAAAAATCAACTCCTGCACCGAAGCAGTGCGTGTTATCTGGCTGGCTAAAAAAATCCAGCTAAGCTGGGGGTCTCCGTCGGAATTATCCAAAATCGCGTGTATTCGTGAAACTAAAAGGGCAGGTCATCTTCTGAAGCTGAATTCGTTAAAAAATCATCATGTGTGGCCGGAATTGAACCTTCCGAGCCAGTCGTTGGCGCGGAACTTTCGCCAGGTTTTCGTCCGATTAGAACAATATTATCACCTACTACCTCTGTGGTATACCGTGTATGGCCTTCTTTATCTTCCCATTTCTGGGTATGCAGATGACCTTCGATATAAACTTGCTGTCCTTTGGCTAAAAATCGTTCGGCTAGATCGGCCAAGGCACGCCAAAGTACAATGTTGTGCCATTCGGTTTTGGTTTGTCGGTTGCCTTCTTTGTCCTTATACTCCTCAGAGGTGGCCAAAGAGAAAGTCGCCAATTTAATACCGTTGCCGGTATCCTTTATCTCCGGGTCTTTTCCGAGATTACCTATCAACATCACTTTGTTCAGTCCAGCCATTGAGCTATCGATTTGTAATATGCGCTTATCAGTCGCGGAACGGGATATAAATCCAACGTTTCGCGGCCAACAAAAATAAGGTCATTCTCTTGCAAGTTATGAAAAATTTGTACCAGCCAAAAGCGAGCAAACAATCGTTGGTGCGTGAGCAGGTGGCGATAGTCCGTTGAGATGTTTAGAACCTGCAATTGTGGCGTTTCAATTTTAAAAACTTGCGTGATTTCTGCTAAAATAGCTGTGGTTTCCAACAGTTGTGTGCCTTCCAACAACCAAGGCGTAAATAAACCCTGCCAGATGTCTCCAGCCTGCCGTTTTTGGAGATAAACACCCTTCTCATCAAAAAATAGGACGTAATTAAGATACCGTTCTCGCACTTTAACCTTGCCTACCTTGACAGGCAATAGCGCAATTTCATGGTGGTTGTACGCATAACACTCCCCTTGAAATGGGCAGCTCGCGCAGCGCGGCTGCTTAGGCGTGCAAACGGTTGCCCCCAACTCCATTAGCGCTTGATTGTGGGTACCCGCTTGTTTTTTATCAAGCAAACTATCGGCTTTCTCCTGAAAAACAGCCCGACCCTTCCCCGTATCTGTGGCTTCTTTGATGCCGAAGATGCGTGCCAAGACGCGATAAACGTTGCCGTCGACCACCGCATGAGCCTCATTAAAGGCAATAGAAGCTATTGCTGCCGCCGTATACGGTCCGATACCCTTCAATTTAATAATTTCCGCATAGGTTGTTGGAAACTCCCCCTGATGCTGGTCCACCACCTGTTTTGCTGCCTTTTGCAGGTTGCGGGCACGGCTATAATAGCCCAATCCTTGCCAATCGCGTAGCACTTCCTGCTCAGAAGCGCGGGCCAAAGCGGTTACATTTGGGTAGTTTTTGATGAATTTTAAGTAGTACGGCATGCCCTGTGCTACCCGGGTTTGTTGAAGAATTACCTCCGATAACCAGATTTTATAGGGGTCATTCGTCTTCCGCCACGGTAAATCGCGGAGATTTTCGTTGTACCAAAGTGTGAGTGTGTGACTGAAACGCATCTAATTGCGAAATAAGCAGGAACAAATGAATCTTACGTTTTTAATTCAGCTTCAATACCTTATTTTTGCATTCCCTTTCAAAACACGACCTGTATAACCTTAATAAAATGACCAAAGCAGAAGTTATTAGCCAGATCGCCGAACAGACCGGCATTGAGAAGGTAGACGTTCAACAAGTAGTTGAGTCTTTCTTCGGAGTTGTAAAAGATTCCATCAAAAACGGTGAGAATATTTATGTTCGTGGATTCGGTAGTTTTATCGTAAAAAAACGCGCGAAAAAAATCGCACGGAACATCTCACGCAACACCTCTATTGAAATTCCGGAGCACTTTATACCGCATTTCAAACCTTCGAAACAGTTCATTGAAGAAGTGAAAGACAGCGTTCGTACTTCAGCAGTAGCCTAGTTATGAGTCGACTGCAACTGCTGCTTATCGGTGCTGCCTTGGTTTTAGGCGTCAGCATTTTCCTTTTTGGAGAAATGACTGTGCTTAAACCTAGCGAGCAAACCGCTGTAGTGCAGAAACAAAGTATGGATGCCGAGGCCTTGCTGCTTATCAGCCGTTCTAGCCTCGGCACACAAGAGCAAGACAAACTCACCACCATCGAAAAAGCACTCGATACAGTAAACAACCCTAGCCAACGCGAGGCGCTTGCCCGCAGCATGGCAGCGTTTTGGGAGACCAAAAACGATTGGGGCGCTGCTGCTGTATGGTACGAGAGAGCTGCCGAATCCGGTAAAGACGCCAATGGCCATGCCTTGGCTGGCACCCGTTTTCTGGCTGCTGCCGATATGGTGGGCGATTCTGTTCTTCTACAATATCTTCATGCTTCCGCTATTCGGAATTTTGAAACCGCCACCACACTGGCACCCGAAAATCTGGATATCGCTGCCGACCTAGGGCACGCACTGACCATTGGCTCAGACGCTCCCATGCAAGGCATTCAAAAACTACTCGGCATCGTAAAACAAGAGCCCAAACATCTGAAAGCCAATTTCCATCTGGCACAGTTGGCCATACGTTCTGAACAACACGAAAAAGCCGTAACACGCTTTAACGATATTCTGAGCTGGTACCCGTCTTTTGCAGACGCTTATCTCGGTTTGGGTGAAGCGTACTACAAACTTGGTGATAAGCCGAAAGCCATTCAGGCTTTGGAAGATTACAAAGCACTCTCCAAAGACCCCGCCATTTTGGCGCAGGTTGAAACATTTTTAGTTCAAATCAAAAGTTCAACACCTTAAATACAAACAAGATGCCTTGCGGTAAAAAAAGAAAACGTCATAAGATTGCTACCCACAAGCGTAAAAAACGCCTCAGGAAGAATCGTCACAAGAAGAAATAAGTCTAATTTCCTCAACTAAAATGCCATACATCAGCCTGTTCAAAAGGGCTGATGTATTGCTGTTTTTGTTACTTTCTCAACGACAGCTCACTAGCCGTACATCCTATTTTTATGTCAGAAAGCCCGTCACCACGACCCAATAAGTCACTTTATGTCAGCAATACGCCCAAGGGTGTTGAGATTGTCATGTTCGAAGACAAACGTTTGGTCGAGCTAACCCAAGACAGCGCTGACAAAGAATATTCTGTCGGCGACATCTATCTCGGAAAAGTCAAAAAAATCATACCAGGCCTAAATGCCTGCTTCGTCGACATTGGCTATGAGAAAGATGCCTTTCTGCACTACCTAGATTTAGGTCCACAGTTTAACTCGTTGAAAAAATACACCGAGGATGTAATGAGTGGCAAGCGAAAAAACAGCTTGCTGCAAAATTTCCGCCCCGAAACCGACATCAACAAAGACGGCACCATCGTCGATGCAGTTAGCAAAGGTCAGCTGGTTTTGGTGCAGGTGGTCAAAGAACCCATCTCCACAAAAGGGCCACGCCTAAGTGCTGAGCTTTCCATTGCTGGTCGTTATGTGGTATTGGTTCCTTTTACCGATAGCGTTTCTATCTCTAAAAAAATCAGCGACTACGCCGAGAAAAAGAGGTTAAAACAGGTTGTGTTGGGAATCAAACCCAAAAACTTCGGCATCATTGTGCGGACGGCAGCGGCCACCGCCGAGTCGCAGGAGCTTGAAAAAGACATCACCGAACTCGTTGAAAAATGGAATCAGTGCTTCAAAACGCTAAAAACTGCCAAGCCCGCCGACCGTGTTATTCAAGAGATGGCGCGTACTACCGGCATGCTGCGCGATTTACTCAACGATTCATTTACAAGTATCTGGATTGATGACCCGCGTACCCACGAAGAAGTGAAAGATTATGTAGCAACCATTGCCCCAGAAAAAGCTGAAATCGTGAAGCTGTATAAGGGTAAGGTATCGATGTATGAACACTTCCACATCGACAAACAAATCAAAGCTACCTTTGGGAAAAATGTTACCATACCTGGTGGTGCTTATATCATCATTGAACATACGGAAGCCTTACACGTCATTGATGTAAACTCTGGCAACCGATTAAAGTCGGAACTCGACCAGGAAAGTAACGCGATTCACACCAATCTAGAAGCAGCTGAAGAAATTGCCCGGCAATTACGCTTACGCGATATGGGTGGTATTATCGTGATCGATTTTATCGACATGAAAAAAGCATCCCACAAGAAGGACTTATTCGATAAAATGGTGGATATAATGGCCACCGACCGGGCGAAACACACCGTTTTACCCATTTCCAAGTTTGGATTGATGCAGCTTACCCGCCAAAGGGTACGTCCAGAAATTAATGTTGCCATCACTGAAACTTGCCCAGCTTGTGAAGGTACCGGTACCATTCAGCCAAGTGTTTTAGTTTCCGACCAGATTGAAACCAATCTGCGTTACATACTTACCGAACAAAACGAAAAGAAACTCAAACTACATCTACATCCCTATCTGGCAGCTTACCTTACCCAAGGGTTTCCATCGAAGCGCATGCAATGGTATTTGAAGTACAAGGTTTGGGTGCCACTCAAGGCAGAGAGCTCCTACCCAATCACCGAATACCACTTCTTTAACAGCAATGAAGAGCAAATTACGCTCTGAGCATTAAGTCAACAACAAATTCAGCAGCATAAAAAACAGCAATTGGTAAATCCAATAACGGATGGCTAGTGGATTTTGCCAACGCATTTGTAAGAGTTGAAATATGCTCAAAATAAAGAGAGAGAAAAGACCCCAAGCCAAATAGTTTTGAAGTGGCGCCACAAATAACCAATGCGCATTCGGACTTTCCCACGTCCAAAAACCCAGCTTAACAGCCACCGGTTCTATCCAAACATCGGTAAACACCAAGAGCAAAGCACCTAAAATAGGCTTACTCCAAGATGGAAATCGCGTGCCCTTGAAAACCATATAAATGGCATACAACAGTATTGTCCAGTTTAAACCTATTACCAAAGGCACGCCCGCCATTTGAAGGCCCAGCACACTGCCATAGCCATAGGCGCCAAAAATTGCCCCAGTTTTTACGCCAAGCACCTCAACAGCATAACCCGCCATCCAACTTAATGCAAGTACGAGCCAAGTTTTGAATCGCTTCTCCTTTTCAAAATAAAGTAACACCAAAGCGCCACCTAATAAGGTAAACGGTGTGAGCGCCAGAAATAACAGTTGCGAAGTAGACCAAGCTAAACCTAAGGCACCGAAACCGTACACCAACGCCAACCAAATACGAGCTGCTTTCATCGCAATTTCCTTCCTTTCCATTCATACTGCCTCGTCAAACGCTGGTAAATCGATTTCCATGCAATCCAGTGGAACACCAATAACTGCGGAATATGCAAAGCCACGTTCTTCGCTATGCCTTGACCAGCTGAAAGGGAGACAAAAAGCCGAATTGCCAAAACAATCAGTCCAAGGCCAACAAATTCAAAACGAGCACCTAACCACCACAAAAGCGGCCAACTGTAAGCCGTAAGGAAAAGATAAAGGAAAAGGAGTACTATTGAATTACCAAAACCAGACAATACATTTTTAGAAAATCCTGCAATACCCTGCTTCAACCCAACATACATACGACATCTAATTTCTCCATAGGGATCCGTAAGTGTCATCACCTTTTTTCCCGCTCCTTTCATAGCTCTAAAAATGGCGATATCTTCGACAATTTCATTTTTCACCTGCTCATGCCAGCGCATTTCACGGTAGTCGCTCGTACGCAAAATCAAAAACTGTCCATTAGCCGCAGCCAAAGCCGGGCTTTTAAACCAACGTATAAACTTAAGTGGCAATAAACTCAGAAGCAGTTGATGCATAAGCGGAACGGTAAGCCACTCGCCCAAACTATTCATTTGTTGGTACGGAAAAACCGAAAGCGCATCTAATTTCTGTTTTTCAATCGTTGCAAGAGCCTGCCTGAGTGCATCGGGAGAAAGAAGTACATCTGCATCGATGTAAACAAGCCAATCGCCGGTGGCCGCAATGGCCAATTGATGACAAGCCCACGATTTACCCAACCACGCTTCAGGTAAAGTATCCCCCTTGATTAGACGAGCACGTGGATCCCCTGCAATGGTCAAGGTAACCAAATCAGCGGTGTCATCTTCGGAATGATCGTCTAGCACAATTAGCTCAAAATCTACCTCCTTACTCGCTAAAACTGCTGTTACAACTGCTGAAATTGAATTAGATTCGTTCCTTGCAGGTATAAGAACACTCAGCTTTACCGTAGAGGCGGGAATGTTTTGTATTGCAAAATAAGGTCGACTCAGCCAATTGTAAAAAGCAATCCAAAAACGAAGTGCTAAAAACCCCAAAACAATCGTCAATAAAATACCCATGATGATTAAATGCGTTTATGTTGCATATGCATCATATTAATATGCAATAACTTCTGGGCATCATAAAACTCCTGATAAATAGTATTAATCTGTCCTGGGGTAGGTCTATTTTCGAATTGATGTAAATGATGATAATGGTAGACATTTGGTTTCATATTTGAGCCATAATCAACAAAAAATGCAGAAAAAAGCCATTGAACCTGCTCATTTGTATTACACGCATAACGTAACACGCCGGCCGCAAACTGAATATGTGTTTCCAGCATCGACTCCAACTGCCCTTGTGGATAAATTAAAACCAAATTTTGTGGCACCTGCAACAAATTAGCTAGGTATTGACCACTTTCAACCATAGTTCGTTGACCAGGTGCAATTGAAAATGCGCCCAAACCACGCAAAAACCGCCGTTTTATAAGCTCTTTTTCCAGCATCATTACATAAAATGGCCGCTTTTCATGCTTAGCATTCAACATAAGCGGCCAAACCCCATCCCACCAACTGCTGTGATTACTGATCCAACAAACGGCTCTATCTACTTGGGATGAAGGTAATTCGCCAATGAATCCCGCAAAATGACGATTAAATATCATACGGAAATACCAACCAAAAAATCTTTGAGCGAGCCTACTATGTTGGGCTTTCAGCATATTAACCTATAAGTTGTTCAACTATCCTGGCTGAGTGCAGGCAAAGTGGAATACCTCCACCTGGATGCACACTACCGCCACAGAAATACAGTCCAGGAATAGTACTGCTGTAGTTCGGGTGACGTAAAAATGCTGAAAATTTATTATTCGAAGCACGCCCATAAATGGCGCCACCTTGTGAGCCCGTCCGACCTGCCAGACTTATGGGTGTAGTAATTTGTTCTGAAACAATCTTGGCCTCTACATCAACGGCCAAAGCGACTTCCAAACGTTTAAGCAGAATTGCACGCATACGACTTGCCTCTTGGGACCAATCCTGACCACTGTCTGATGGCGTGTTAATCATTACAAACCAATTTTCATGTCCAACTGGAGCGTCGGCGGGATTATGTTTAGCACTCACATACACATAAATCGTCGGATCTTCTGGCACTTTTGCAGCAGCCAAATCGATAAACTCCTGCTTATAATCTTGTGAAAAAAAGATATTATGCAAGTCGAGATCAGGAAAATTTCCTCTTACGCCCCAATGAAAAATGAGCGCAGAGGTAGAGAGTTCTGCAGGAACTGTTTTTCTTGAAACAATAGCACCTGGTAATAAACGATCATAAGCTTGTTGAATGTCTCCCGCAAAAATGACTTTATCATATTGGTGCACTTCGTCTTTTACCCGCAAGCCAGTTATTCCCTTGGGCGAGGTTACAAAACCATCTACTGGGGTATTCATTTTAATAGCAACGCCCAACTCAAGCAGGAGCGCTTGCATGGCATCCCGAATGGCAATCATACCACCCTTGGGGTACCACGCTCCTTTTTGATGTTCTATATGAGCGATTTGCACCAAGGTGGCCGGCGCGCGATAAGGATCTGAGCCGTTATAGGTGGCAAAACGATCGAATAATTGAACTAGCCGCTTGTCGCGTAACCAACGCTGATTAAAAGCATGCATGCTTGAAAATACGCCGAGCAAAGGCAAACGAACTAGCCCTTTGAGCGTCGGAAAATTTAAATAATTCGTCAGCTTATGTAACGATTTTTCAAGAAAAACGGGCGTCGTCGTTTCATACATCAGCTCCGCTCTTTTGAAATAACGGCTTAGTCGTTTAGTGCTTACGCCTGTTTTGAGTTCTATTTCTTCAGCCAGTCGCTGTGGATCAGCCCATGCGTTAATTGTGCTACCATCTGGATAAAAATAACGGCAAACAAGATCCAACTTTTCGTAGTCTAAGTACGCTTTCAGCTCATATCCAGCATCTGCAAACAAACCCTCGAGCAGCTCAGGTAAAGTAAAAAGTGAAGGCCCATTATCGAACCTGAAATCAGCTATACGCGTGTCGCTGAGTTTACCACCTAGCTCCGGCCCTGCTTCATACAAACTAACGTGGTAACCTTTGGCGGCCATACGTATTGCCGCGGCCATACCCGAAACCCCGCCGCCAACGACGGCTAGGCGCTGCCTTGAAGCAGCTGCAAGAGGAGTATACTTTGCGCTCGGCTGGACTGACATACACTAAAGATAGTTAGTGGCTCATCAGTGCTGTGCCAAAACTGCGTTGAGTTTATTTAATTCCGATAAAGAAACAGCTTTGGTTTCTTCCAAAAAACCCAACACATTCTTAACCAGATCTTTATCCTGTTTTCGGAAATTACCAGCACTGATTTGTGCTACTATTACCGCAACATCTTCTTTTTTTTCTTCAGAATAGCCTAAAAATTCAGGCACATAATATTGATAGGAATAACGTAAAAAGCGGATTTCAAGATTATCTGGATCTGCTTTTACCGCTTTACGCATGGTTTGGTCGGCTGCTTTGAGGTATTGTATTTTGTAATAAGGATTTAAAGCATGCTTTGCTTTTAGCGCCTCCAGACTCCCTATATAGGCGAGTATTATCGGACTGGGCTTTGTCTGTTTTTTTAACTCGCCATATAATTTTTCGGTCACCGAAGCCGATTGCACGGCAGCATAATACCGCTGGCGCAGTTGACGTATATCTACTTGGTCGTTGGCAAATGTGATACTGCTTAAAAAAAGCAGTATTAGCGCAAAAAAATGTCTCACAACAAATTCAATTTACTGCTGATCAGCGATTGCATCAACAAGGCTGCCTTTTCAGTATTTGAGATACGTATACGAGCCTCAAGTATGTGTTTTGCCTGAGTTTTGCGTATTTTATTAAACAGATTTTTGTAAAAACGATACGCAGTTAATACACCTAAACGAGAACCTTTCGGCAATTGTATGATGCCTACGTAAGCTGCTTGAAAATCCGTTTCGATATCAGCCTCAATTTCCTTTTTGGCTTTTTCATCCAGACTAATACCTAGGTTGAGATTAGGAAAATAAGTCCGGCCTCTCGACTGATAATCATCACCTATATCACGTAAAAAATTGACTTTCTGAAAAGCCGCACCTAGTCGACGAGCTGGTGCTTTCAAGCGGTCGTAGCTGGCTTCATCCCCATCACAAAAAACTTTCAGGCACATCAAACCCACAACCTCTGCAGAACCGTAGATATATTCATTATAATCTATCTCGGCGTACTCCATATCCTCCAAGTCCATGGCCATGCTTTCTAAAAAAGCGGCAATTAGGTCATGACCGATATGGTATTGACGCACTGTCTCCTGAAAAGCATCCAAAACAGGATTCAAACTAATTTTACGCTCAATAGCCAACCAGGTGTCGCGTACGAACTCATCGAGCAGTACCTTTTTGTCAAAATTATGGAAAGTATCTACGATTTCATCTGCGTAACGCACAAAACCATAAATCGCATAGATTGGATCTCGGTACTGCTTGTCGAAAGCCAGAATGCCCATGCTGAACGAGGTACTGTAGTTCCGCGTAATAATGCGGCTGCAGTCGAGATTGGTTTTGCGATAGAGACTTAACATGGCTGGAGCATTACAAGTGAATAACAGTAAATTGTTTTAATGGTTTGGATGCTCACGTACAACTTCTTGCGCAACCACCTGTCCCGAGATTAAAGATGGCGGCACCCCTGGACCTGGAACAGTCAATTGACCAGTATAATACAAATTATTAAGCTTCTTGTTTTTGAGTGCCGGCTTAAGAATAGCCGTTTGTAAAAGGGTATTCGCCAAACCATACGCATTCCCTTTGAAAGCGTGGTAATCGGTTTTAAAATCAGCCATAGCATAGGAGCGTTTATATACGACAGCATCACGTATCGACTGATCAGTCAATTTCTCAAAGCGGTCCATAATCATGGTATAATATTGCTCACGCAACGCTTCTGTATCTTCTAAATCAGGTGCTAAAGGAATCAATATCACTAGATTTTCGCACCCCTCTGGGGCAACGGTTGAATCTGTTTTCGACGCCAGCGACGCATAAAAGAGTGGTTTTGTTGGCCACTTGGGATCGGTATAGATATCGTGCGCATGCTGATCGAATTCTTCATCAAAAAAGAGCGTATGATGCGTTAAACCTTCCAGTTTTTTATTCAAACCAATATAAAAAAGCAAACTGGAAGGTGCCATGGTCCGTTTTTTCCAGTAATCGGAACTGTAATTACGATACGCTTCAGGCAATATTTGTTGATCAAGGTGGTGGTAGTCGGCCCCACCTACAACCACATCGGCTTCGAAAGTGCCAGCGGTAGTGACCACACTTTTAGCGGTTCGACCACTGATATTGATTGCCGTTACTTCGGCTTCATAGACGAATTTTACACCCTTTTCTTTCGCTAGGCTTTCCATTGCCTTCACAATTTCAAACATGCCACCCTGTGGATACCAAGTACCCAGTTTGAGGTCGGCATAATTCATCAAACTATACAATGCCGGAGTATTTTGAGGCGTAGCACCCAAAAAAAGGACTGGAAACTCCATTAGGGTTACCAATTTTTGGTTCTTAAAAAACTTGCCTATGTGTTTGCGAATGGATTGGAAGATATCCATTCGGGTCATGTCGAGTAATAGGCTTGGGTGCATAAATTCGAGCAGACTGCGGCTTGGCTTATAAACCAATTGATTCACACCAACTTCATACTTATAGGCCGCTTGCTTCATAAAGGCATCCAATTGTTTGGCTGCGCCTGGCTCATAACTTTCAAAAAGTTCTTGCAAGGCCTTATAATCGGCAGGTATACGCATGCGGTCATTTTTATCGAAGACAATGGTATACGCAGGATCAAGCCGAATAAGCTCATAATAATCACTCACTTTTTTGCCAAAACGAGCAAAGTACCGATCAAAAACATCGGGCATCCAATACCAGGACGGCCCCATATCAAATCGAAAACCTTCTGCCTCGAAAATACGGGCACGTCCACCAGGCATATTGTGTTTTTCTACAAGCGTAACAGCATAGCCCAAATCAGCCAGTGTGGTGGCAGCAGAAAGCCCGGCAAAACCGGCACCTATTACAACAATTTTTTTAGCAGGCATTATTATTAGTTGAAAGTCGACATTTAACTGACCAAAAGCTAACAAAAAACGGATGGCATAGTTTGCCATCCGTCAAATAATATAATGAATTTAACAATTTACCTATGCTGGCCTAAGCCGCGTGCATACCGTATTGTTCTCCATAAGTTTTAAGCCGCTTTTTCAGCACTTGACGTGCCAGGTGAATACGTGTTTTTACCGTACCAATAGGTATATTGAAGTGATCAGCAATTTCCTGGTATTTGAAGCCTCTGTAATTCATCATGAAAGCTTCTTTCAAATCGTAAGGCAACTTATCAATAGCATGGTGCATGTCCTGCAAGGCCATATTTACTTCACCATCGTTTGACTTTGCACTTCCTACACTGTCGATAAAAAAGCTGTTATCGGTTTTATCTAAGAAGGTATTGCGCTTCACCATTCGACGGTAGTTGTTGATGAAAGTATTTTTCATGATGGTATACAGCCAACCTTTCAAATTGGTGTCAGCCGTAAACTTCTGGTAATTAGCAAAAGCTTTCAAATAAGTTTCTTGCAACAAATCATTAGCATCTTCCCTGTCCTGAGTGAGGTAAAGTGAATATGCCTTGAGCGCGCTGCTGTGCTCTTTAACTTTGAGGGTAAATTCTGATGGCTTCATCTGTTTAACTTTTAGCGTTCAACCTTAAACAAAATTAAGCACGATAAGACGTAACTCCAAATTTTTGTTTAATTATTATTCAAAATCATTAAACAAAAAAAGCG
>JBDNIH010000215.1:0-1782 GCA_041688385.1 Bacteroidia bacterium | reverse complement strand
TGGTTATGTCGCGCCGAAGGATTGGGGTTTTTTTCGATTGGGCTGGTGTAATAGTCTTGGGAATTCTGGCCAAAAAAAACAAGTGGCAGGGTGGGATGTACTTCAAATCATTAGAATAGTATAGGACAAGGATATACCTCTGGTGAGTAGGAGATAATGCCGAATCGAAACACCTTAATGCCTGAATTACTTTATCCGTGAATTTATACTATTAGACGATGCAAGACAAAATCTGAAATTACATTCAGGACTGACAAAATTTTAAATGCTATCCTTTAACTTACAGCTCGACTGCTCACACGTTAAGCAGTAAAAGCGAAATTAATCTATGTTCATACGACTGAAATGTTTGTCACTGACAAGCCTAATGTTGATTTTATGCGGAATAAGTTACGGGCGGGAAGACCTGAGCCCACAACCCCGCAATTCCAATCCGGCCATGCTTCAACATCGTGTTGCGGCTACTTGTGCTGCTGCTACAGCCCGCACCAATCTCGACATCAACAACGTTCGCACACTCATCCTAAATGGTGGTGATATGTGGTGGGACCAAGGCTCGAGCGGCATTGCGCGTTACGAGATCCCTAAAAACGATGATCCTGCTCAACCTAAAAAGAATTCTTTGTTTGCAGGATCTATCTGGGTAGGTGGAAAAGACGCTGGTGCTACATTGAAAGTGGCGGCTCAGATTTACCGCCAAACCACGGTTTTGGGCATAGGTTTCTGGCCAGGACCATTGAGCACAGTCGATGCAACCATCAACCGCGACGAATGTCGCCGCTGGGATAGGCAGTGGAAAATCACCCGTAAGGAAGTACAGGGACATATTCTAGCTACTCAAATAGCTGATCCGGCTTATGTGATGCCAGCAACCATTCGCGACTGGCCTTGGCAGGGAGATTTGTCGTTAAATCAAGAAGCCAATTTAGCGCCATGGGTTGACGTAGGTCCAACTTTTGGCACCTACAACCCTTCAGAAGGTGATTATCCGGATGTATTTGGCGATCAAAGCATTTGGTTTGTAACCAATGACAAGGGTAACACCCCAGGTTCAGGTTCCGTACCTATTGGTATGGAGATCCAAACACAGGCGTTTGCTTATCAGTCGAACGATGAGTTGAACAACATGACTTTCTACACCAACAAAATCATTAACCGCTCGAGCACTGTTTTGCAAGATGCATATATGGCGCAGTGGGTAGACTGTGATGTAGGTAACTATATAGACGATTTTGTGGGCTGTGACGTGCCTCGTGGTTTGGGTATTTGCTATAATGGAGATGACGATGATGAGGGGATATTGGGTTATGGCGAAAATCCACCGTCTGTGGGTGTCGACTTTTTTGAAGGACCTTTTTCTGATGCAGGCGACGGCGTAGATAACGACCGTGACGGTGTAATCGACGAAGTAGAGCCCTTCGGCTGTAATCCCGATCCAGTGTCGGAACGCATTATTATGGCCAAATTCCTCTATTTCAATAACGACGGCACAGTAATCGGTAATCCAACCAATGCTGAGCATGCGTACAACTACATGATTGGTCGTTGGAAAGACAACACCCAAATGGTATACGGTGGTAATGGTTATCCGGGTTCTACCGGCTCACTGAACTTACCCACCACTATCATGTTTCCAGGAGGTTCCGATCCAGTAGGTTGGGGGATAGGTGGTTCATTCCAGAATCCGATTGCTCCTCCTTTCGCTTGGTCTGAGACCAATCCAGGGCCAGGAGCCAACCCGAATATACCTGCCGACCGTCGTTTTGTACAATCTGCTGGTCC
>JBDNIH010000035.1:0-3885 GCA_041688385.1 Bacteroidia bacterium | reverse complement strand
TACGCCCGACCGCACGGCTGCTTGGGACGAAAGAAACCGACTCGGTTACCGACCTACCGATGCGACCTTAAAGGGCGCCATTGACGCCGCCGACCGGTCAATCATTTGGAACAACCGCGGAAAAAATTCACAAGTGCCTTAATGGTGGAGTATTACATGGAATTTGTCCCAATATTAGAGATAATTCCATATTCAAGAGACTGAACACGTCATAGTCGTTATTGAGTAGTAAAATTAGATACGGCAGCATTATTGCTAATGGTGGGCATGCGTTTAAGCCGTTTCTGGACTGCCTTTTTGTTTATCTTATTTGTGCCTGCCCTTTCTTTTGGTCAGGGAATTTCTTTGGTTGGTACTGAGACAGGTTTTTCTGCAACAATTACTAATAATTTTAGTATTAACGTTCCTGTCAATGTACAGTTGAATGATTTCCTTATAGCTAACGTAAATTGGCGCACAATCGCAGGTACAATAGAAACCCCAACTGGCTGGACTTTAGCATATCAAGTCGATAATAATTCAATGTCGACAGCAGTTTTTTATCGCTTTGCGAGTGCGAATGAACCAGCTTCTTATAATTTTACTAAAACCAGTACTACTTCCCAAACAGCTGGCAACATCATTTCGTACAGGGGTGTGAGTTTGAAATCTCCGTTGATTAACAATGCGGGTGGAACAGGAAATACTGCTAGTGTAACGGCACCTACGGTAACAACTGATGTTAATGAAGCATGGCTGGTAACTTTTTTTTCTAAGAAGGAAAGTGCAAGTGTAACCTTATCAACGCCCACAGGAATGAACCGGCGCTCTTTTGTTCAAGCTACCGCAGCAGCTAATGACATTGCAGTTTTAACGACAGATGAAATTATACCTGTTGCAGGTGCAACGGGTACAAGGGTGAGCACGGCAGGAGCCGGCGACCGTTGGGTGGGCTATACTTTAGCCTTACGTCCAGCCAAAATCTTTTACAGTTATCAATCTGGTGCTTGGAGTACAGCCAATTCGTGGACGAAAGACGCATCGGGAACCACCTTGCTTGGCCCAGAGGTGCCAACGATTAACGACAGTGTAGTTGTACTCAACGGCCGGGTAATAACCCTAAGCGCAAATGTAAATACGGCCAATATTGGTATTACCATTCAAGCTGGTGCGGTCTTAGACTTGGTAAACTTTGCCTTACCCACCTTGAGCAGTTTGAACGGTCAAGGTGAGTTAAAAATCAGCAGGAATACCTCGCCTGCCTATTTTCCGACTACAGGGACAAATGCCTTTAATCAACAAGGCGGTGGTACTTTAACCTACTTATATACAGGGGGTACCATCGACTTAAACACAAGCGTAACCGAATACAATAACTTAAAGCTGGTTCGGGAAACGAGTGGTAGCCAATTGTATCGTTTGAATCACAATTTAATTGTGCATGGCAATCTAACCTTGAGCCGAACGGGAACCGCAGCCACAGAGTTTAGATTAGGTACATCTGTAACGGTAAGGGAATTAACTGTAAACGGCAACATTGAAATTACTACCAATTGTTCTCTAACCGTTCACACAGCTGGCAATCACAGTGTAAGCCTAGCTGGTAATTTTACCAATAATGGTAGAGTGAGGCTCACAAATCAGAATGCGCCCGATTATCTCACTGCCTATACCGGTGGATTGGCTACGCTCACTTTTACTGGGTCATCTAACAGCACTTTCGATTGTTTTGGTATTACAGATTTGTATCGGCTAGTACTGAATAAGGGTATTGACCAGACTTTTGTGCTTACTGTTAACACGAATAACGCAGCAAACTTCAGCTTGTTAGGTGAAAACGACCAAGCGAACACCCCCGCTCAAACCACTACCGACCCGAATCCACTAGTTAACAAGGCACTTTCCTTAAGAAACGGCACCATACGTTTCACAAATAATATTAGTATTGCGAGCCTTACAGAAGGAGGAGACGACTTTTGGATACCTTTAAATACATGTTTATGGGTAGATGGTGGCAATGTGTCGACCACCACCACCAATAATGGCACTGGTTATCAGGCAATCACAATCTCAGGACGATTGAGGGTAAGTGCTGGAACTTTCACCACGTCCAACGCAGCAGGCTTGATTTACATTGGAGATGGCATCATTGATATTGAAGGAGGAACAACTACGGTTTCTCAAATGTGGAATATCGGAACAGGGCGTACTACTTTCCGTCAATCAGGAGGTACTTGTATTTTAAATGCTGGAGGTGAGATCAATAATGGCCAGCCAGTTTTTAAACTCGAAAGTGTGGATGCCTCCTTTCAGATGACTGGAGGTTTGTTGCAAATTTCGAATCCGCGACCAGCTACTTACGGAGGTTTGGACATTAATGTGTCCCCGCTCAATGCGAATGTTACAGGGGGTACGGTCGAATTTATTACAACGGGTACAGAGAATTTTGAATTTCGTTCAACTGCGCCATTTTATAACTTGGTGTTGACCAGAAGTGGTGGAACTGGTATTATTCAGCATAGGGTAAATCCATTGGTAGTGTTGAACGATTTGTCGGTAACTTCAAATCAAACGTATCTAGCGAATAACTTTAATCTGAGCGTCGGCAGGAACTTTACTATATCATCTGGTTCGGTCTATACCCCTGGCAGCAATACGCTAACTTTCAACGGTTCCGGCTACCAAACCTTTAACAATAGCGGTACAATTACATCGGGATTAAATGTGCTTACGGTAGCTAAAACGGATACGCTTTTATTCGCGGGCATTGCAACTACATTCCAAGTAAACAGCGCCTTTAATCTAAATCAAGGAGTAATTAATGATGGTGGAAAAACACTTGATTTACGTGGTAATATCACGGTAAATAGTACGCACACAGGTAATGGTAATTTACTCCTATCAACAGCAACATCCCGTACTTTAAGCGGAAATGGCAGCGGTCAAGTGGCGAATATTAATTTGAGCGGCCCCGCCAGCAACACCGCCTACACTTTAAATGCCAATTTGAAGATAACGGGTACCTTAAATTTTGTGGTGAATGGGAGTAATCAGCGAATTTTAGACTTACAACAATATAATTTACTGTTCGACACCGCTGCTGCCGTTACCAACAGTAGCAATATTCGTTTTATTCGCACCAATGGTTTCCAGTCAGCCGGAGGCTTAACCAAAGTATATAACGGCAATACTTTTACTTTTCCTTTAGGCACGGCCAACGATTATACACCGGCAACCATTGGTTTTAATGCAAATCCAACGTTACGCGGAAGTGTAACCGTTAAGCCGGTTTCTTTTGAGCACCCTAGTGTGACCATAACCGGTGGGTCGTTGGCATATTATTGGCGTGTAAGTCAGGCAAACTTTGTTTTAGGTGCTGCAAAAGTGTCGCATAAGTATTCATATGTTAATGCTGATATCATTACGGGAACTAATATTTCGGAAGCTGGTTACGTAGCTGCACGATTTGATGTGAGCAACAACGGCTGGGTCCCGGGCACCGTTACTGATGTGGATGATGCAGTTAATGAGATTAATTTTAATACCCCAACTTTTGAGACAAGTATCGCAGGAGACTTTACCGCCGGAGATAATTCTCCGGATAATCCTTTTGGAACTGTAACGGTTTATTACAGCCGCCAAAGTGGTCCGTATAATGATGTGAATACTTGGAGCACAGTTAGCCACGCGGCAACATCTCCTCCAGCATCTATACCGAATGCAAACAGTATTGTGCGAATTGGCGACGGATCAGCCGCTTTTCACACCATTACCGTCAATGCAAATGGGGCCTTGTCAGGAAGTTTGGTCATTGGTTCGGGTTCAACCTTGAATATTGCTCAAACCACCGGACATAACTTTGGCGCGATTGAAGGAGAGACGGTATCGGGCAACGGTCGTTTGCGT